>CAYTAJ010000005.1:0-50745 GCA_964435725.1 uncultured Algimonas sp. | reverse complement strand
GTAAGAGGCAAGCCAGATAAAGTGTGAGCCTTTGTTCTTTCGTGAAGGCTTTTGCAATCTCTGAGATAACGGGGTTTTCATCTACTAAAAGCCCGTTTTCCAAATCATGGTAATTATCAACCAAGCGCAGCGTATGCTCATCGACCGTGTAAGCGTGATGCATATTAAACTGTGTGCGGGCCACAATGCCGCCAAACTCAATCAGGTAACGCCCTAAAACCCCAGCTTCGTTCATAGCCTTAAGCGTTGCGTATGGGGCCTTTGCCCCCAACAGAATATCTTGGAAAATTTTTGAATTAAAAGGATTTCGTCGAAAATCTGTATCAATAATGTTGCGCCGAAAATCAATCGCCGAAAATGCATCGGGATGGATATCGACATTGCGACGGCCTGCCGTTTCAAAGAGCTGCATGATAATGGTGGGATCATGCCGAATTTGCATCGGGTCAGCAAAATTTAATCGCCCATGATCCATGATGAAGGCTTTGTTTTTAAGATTGCGTTTTGAGCCCGGTAGGAAAGCATCCAAACCTGGCGGGAGCCGAAGGGCTTTCTCCGCTTCTAATTTCGCACAGGCGATACGCGTCAGAGCGCCGACCTCTTTGGCATTGGTGAAATATTCGTGCATAAATTTCTCAACGGCAATCTCAACCGGCCCCGAGGCATAGCCCATCTTTCGAGCCAATATGGTCTGCTTGTCAAAACTGAGTGTTTCAGTTGGCCGTCCTGAAATTAAATGTAGCCAAATACGCGCGCGCCAAAGAAAGTCGGCAGCATGGGTAAAGCGAATAGCCGCTTGCTCATCAAACAAACCAAGCTCAACATAGCCATCGGCGAGTTGGGGGTCAGTAATTTTATTCTCTTTGTCCAAAAAGCGCGCAATCCAGTAAAGGACATGCAGGTCTCGCAGCCCGCCTTTACCTTCCTTGATGTTTGGCTCAATCACATAGCGCGAATTACCTTCTCTCGCATGGCGAGCATCACGCTCTTCTAGTTTTGAGGCAATATAATTCCGGCCTTTGCCTTTGGTCACGTCTTTTCGGAACTTGGTATAAAGTTGATCGGCGAGGATTTTTTCGCCCCGAAGAAAACGCATATCCAAAAGCGCGGTGAGGATAGTCTGATCTTCTTTTGCCAAGACAATACATTGCTCGATAGTGCGGGTGGCGTGGCCAACTTTCAGACCCAAATCCCAGAGCATATAGAGCATATATTCTGTGACCTGTTCGGTATAGGCGGAGCCTTTTTTGCCTGAGGTGAGAAATAAAAGATCGACATCACTTTGCGGTGCCATTTCCGCGCGACCATATCCGCCAACAGCGAGAATTGCGAAACGCTCTGCTTCGGTTGGATTGGCAACAGGGACTTCATGTGTTGTCGTGTAATCGTAAAGCGCATTTATAATAACGTCATGAATCGCGGCGATCATTGCCGCTGTTTCTAATCCGCCGATACGCCCTTTGGAAAACAGTTCTTCGGCTTGGGCCATGCCCGTTTTAAGTGTTTGACTGAGTGCTTCTAATATACGTTTGCGCTTATCTTTGCCGCCTTCTTGTGCAATTTGGTCGAGATGTGTTTTCAGAGCTTCAGCATCCAGCCCGCTTTTCATCGGTGAGACGCGTTTTGGAATTGTCAATTTCGGCGCACGAGCCATTAGTTCAATTTCTCTTTTAAATCATAGAGCAGGTCTAAAGCTTGACGCGGAGAGAGGTTATTAACGTCCAACGCCTTTAGAGCCTCTTCAACCTCTGACGGCGGAGGTGGCAGAGCCGCAGGCGGTGTCGCCGAGAAAAGTGGCAGCCCCCCTAAAACGCCTTTTTCCGAAGACCCTCTATCGGCATCGGCTTCCAATTGTGTCAAAACTGCCTGAGCGCGGTCTGTCGCGGCGCGGGGTAAACCGGCCAGTCGTGCGACTTGCACGCCGTATGATTTATCGGCCGCACCGGCCCGCACATCATGCAAGAAGACCAAATCGCCATTCCATTCTTTGGCGCGAAGGCAGGCATTACCCGCCGCCTCAAGACTCTCGGCCAAATCTGTCAGTTCATGGTAATGGGTCGCAAAGAGCGCGCGGGCTTTATTGACGCTGTGTAAATGTTCTGTCGTCGCCCAAGCAATGGACAGCCCATCAAATGTGGAGGTCCCACGACCGATTTCATCAAGGATAACAAAACTGCGTTGCGTGGCCTGATTGAGGATTGCTGCCGTCTCAATCATCTCGGTCATAAAGGTGGATCGTCCTTTGGACAGATCATCAGAGGCCCCGACACGAGAAAACAAAGAATCCGCAATGCCGATATGGGCCTCTTGAGCAGGGACAAATCCACCGGCTTGCGCGAGGATAAACATAAGCGCGTTTTGACGAAGATAGGTTGATTTACCCGCCATGTTCGGACCGGTAATCAAGGTCAGGCGATTAGCGGTTGTTCCATCGGCATCCAATTGGCAATCATTCGGCGTAAAGTCTGCCTCTCCCGATTGCTTGAGGGCCGCTCTTACCACTGGATGTCGGCCAGAGGTGATATGAAAGCGCAAACTGTCATCGACTTTTGGGGCTGTGGCACCGGTCTCACTTGCCCATTCGGCCCAGCCCATTTGTACATCCAAATTAGCGAGGGCTTGGGCTGTTTGACGTAACGTGTCGGCATTCTCTCTGACGCGCGAGGCAAAGCTTTCAAATTCTGTGAGCTCTAGTGCTAACACCTTGTCGGCGGCTCCTGAAATTTTGGCGTCTAAATCGGCTAATTCGGTCGTGGTAAAGCGGACGCCAGAGACCAGTGTTTGACGATGAATAAAGGGGCTGTCCGGCCCTTTGTTTAACATCACATCTGCATATTTTGGAGAGACTTCGATGAAGTAACCCAAGACATTATTATGTTTGATTTTTAAGGTTGGGACATCTGCTGCCTTGGCATATTGCGCCTGAAGGCTCGCAACAATTTTGCGACTGTCATCGCGCAGAGTTTTTAATTCATCAATAGCAGTGTTCCATCCCTGAGCAATGAAACCGCCATCGCGGGCTTGTAGAGGAACGTTTTCTGTGAGGCCTTTTGTAAGGTCACGTTTGAGCGTTGCCAAAGTCTCTTTATCGCTGAGGCTCAATTGTTTCAAAACTAATAAGACATTATCTGATGCATCAAGGTCGGGATGTTTTGCAAATTCGGCGCAAATTAATTCGCCCACACTCAAAGTCTCTCGCACAATCAACAAATCTCTGGGCCCGCCGCGCCCTAGACTTAAGCGAGATGTGGCTCTGGCTAAATCTCCACTTTGCGACAATAGGTTTCGCAAAAGGCCGCGTAGGCTCGTTTGCTCAACAAAAAAGGAAACGGCTCTCTGACGGTTTTGAATAGCCTCCACGTCAATAAGCGGTCGTGCTAAACGATCGGCGAGTTCTCGTGCACCGGCGCCTGTTTTAGTGCGGTCTATGACGGATAAGAGCGAGCCCTTACGCGTGCCCTTTTGTGTTCGGTCAATTTCAAGACTGGCGCGAGTAGCCGGATCAATCGCCATAAATCCTGATGTTGAGCGCCGTGTGGGGGCGGAGAGTTGAACCGGATTACCCGCTTGTGTGAGTTCCAAATAATCAAGTAATCCGCCTGCGGCTGAGATTTCGGCTTTTGAAAAATCGCCAAACCCGTCCAAGCTTTCGACGCCGAATTGTGATTTCAATCGTCTTTCACCTGCTCGAACATCAAATTTTGTGGAGGGTTGCGGGGTTAAAGAGATTCCGTCCAGCGGCAAGCCCGCCATAAAGCCCGGGTCTTGGTAAAGCGCTTCTGACAATAAAAGTTCGCGAGGACGCAAAGCAGCCAGTTCCGTCGCCACTCTGTCTGCGTCCATATCGGCTGTGCAAAAAAGCCCATCAGAAATATCGGCCCAGGCCAAAGCAAAATCACCGGCGAGCGTTTTTGACAGCGCTGTGATTATGTTGCGGCCGCGTGCCTCCAGCAGATTATCTTCTGATAATGTCCCCGGTGTAACCAATCGAACAACTTCACGACGGACAACGGCTTTGGATCCTCGCTTCTTCGCTTCTTTTGGATCTTCGGTTTGTTCGCAAACAGCGACGCGAAATCCTTTTTTAATGAGGCGTTGCAAATACACTTCTGCCGAATGGACGGGCACGCCGCACATCGGAATATCAGCGCCGGCATGTTTGCCGCGTTTTGTGAGGGCGATGTCAAGGGCGGCTGCCGCGCGCACTGCATCGTCAAAAAAAAGCTCGTAAAAATCACCCATGCGATAAAAGAGTAAAGCGTCCGGCCCGACATCGGCTTTAATCGACAAAAACTGCGCCATCATAGGCGTCACCTTCGTCGCTTTGGCCGTCTTATCATGAGGGGCGTTCATACCGCCCTATTTGCGCTTATCAAGGCGCGGCTTCAAGCTTGGATTTATCAATATTTGGGTATCAAATGATAAGTTAACCATCAATCACTTCTGAGGCATACCATTTTCATCTATACCATCTGTAAAACCTGTTACGCACGTTAGTGTGACAAGTAGCAAGGCAGGAATGCCAAACAAGGAAGTAACGATAAAAAACCACTGATAGTCAATCGCGTCGGCAAGAATGCCTGAGACACTTGCAAGGCCTTTCCCGTAAAATGCAAAAAGTGATGAAAATAAAGCGTATTGAGAGGCCGAAAAAGCTTTGTTTGTAAGAATTGACATAAAGGCAATAAAGACTGATCCCGCGAATCCTGCTGCGACATTATCCGCACCAATTGTAGCAAATAGATAAAGGGCTTTTGGTGCTTCAACTGTCGCAAGCCAAGCAAAAGTTAGATTTGTTAAGATTGTTAAAATTGCTCCAATTATCATGGCCCGAGCCAAACCATGTTTTATAGCAGACCAAGCGCCAATAAACGTCCCTATAACTAACATGGTTATACCAAAAAACCCTTTAACCGTCCCAATAACAGATTTCGAATATCCCAAGTCGATATATAGAGGCATCGCCATGACACCCATTGTGGTATCTGAGATTCGATAGGTTGCGACGATTCCAAAAACAACGAGGGCCATCCAGCCTGTTCGTCTAACGATATCTGCAAAATCGCCAATGATAGGGACTTGAAACACATGTCCTGTTTGGACCATTTTATTCCCAATCGTAAGAAAGAAAAATACGCCTAAGAATGGCAATGCAAACATTGTGACACCAAAGCCAGAATAGAGCAGTTGACGGCCTTTCGGGCTAAGTGGGGAAATCAAAAAATTCCAGGTATCGGCAATAAATCCTCCGATAAAGCGTAAGTATCCTCCTTCCAGCATACCCAGATAAAAGAAAATACTAATAACGAACAAAGTAAGGAGGCCAAAAGTCAAAAGTTTCAACTTAACGAGAAAGGAGAATTTAGGAGCAATTGTTTTGTTGCGTTTTGTTCCTGGCTCTGGCGCCCAAAGGGGTGTACTTCCGCCTATCAAAGCTAGTATTCCGAGCATTGTGTAAGTAAGGCTAAAGCCTCCAATATCAGCTAAAAACATGCCGCCTGATACTGCCGCAATCATACCAAAACGATAGCCGAGTTGATAAACAGCACTCATAGCTGCTTGCTCTTCATTCTTCGCGCTATCGACGCGCCAAGCATCAACGCAAATATCTAATGTCGCAGACGCAAAAGCAATTAATGTTGCGCAAACAGCAACACTCGCTAATCCTTTTGCTGGGTCTTGTAGACTCATCGAAAATATGGCTATGGCTGTGCTAAGTATGGCGAATAAGGTCCACCCCAACCTATTGCCCAATAATTTACTGAAGCCTGGTATTCTAATTCGGTCGACCAGAGGGGCCCATAAAAACTTCAATGAGTAGGCAAAGCCTACGACAACGAAAAACCCTATCGTACTTCGGCTAACTCCTGCTTCTCTTAGCCAAGCCGATAGCACTTGATAAACCAACATAATTGGGAGGCCAGCGCTTGCCCCTAAGGCGAGCATTGCGACCATTTTTTTCGAACCAAAAATCGTAGAAATCAGAAAAGTCTCATCCAAGCGCTGGAGAATGCTTTTTTGAGTCTTAGTTTCAGTCATAGTGCTTTGGTGCACGACTTAATTATTGAGGTAAAGCTTTTAAACTACCAAAAAGGTTTACCCTGTCATCTCCAACTCTTTTTTGCCAGTCCAGTTTTTGACCATGGCGGAGAGTTCTTCGGCGCTGACGGGTTTCGTCATGAAGTCATTCATGCCGGAGTCAAAACACGCATTCCGATCATCATCAAAGGCATTAGCCGTCAGGGCAACAATCGGTAAATTTTTGGGCACATTTGGCAATTGTCTGATTTTGCGCGTTGATTCGAGGCCGTCCATATTGGGCATGCGCATATCCATGAAAATCAAATCAAAACTTTGCGTTTTCATAGCTTCAACAGCGAGCGCCCCGTCTTCCACGGTTTCAACACTATGACCTTCGGCTTCCAATAGCGTGCGGGTCAAAAGGGCGTTAATAGCATTGTCTTCGGCTAAAAGAATACGCTTCGGTCCGTCAGAACCTTCGCTTGCTTCTGGTGCAGGCGTCGTTTGAACCGGTGCTGGTTCTTCAGCGGTGGCGCTTTCTACGCCGACAGCTTTTGCAATAACAGCATCGCGCCAATTATTACCTAAAACGGCACTATTACTCTCAATGGGTAGGGCGCGACGCTCAAAATCACGCTCTTCTTGTTCAGGTTGGACCTGTTCTTGGGCTGGCGCTGGCATTGCCTCCGTCGCGGGCTCAATGATTAGTGATGAGTCATCAATAGACGGTGCGGCGGCAGGCTCACTTTCGTAAGTGGGGAGAACTTCTTGTACTGTTTCGATGGCTTCTGGTGCCGGCATTGCGGCTGCAGCTTCCATGACGGGCTCAGGCTCTTTTTCTGGCACTTGTAATGGTGCTTGATCATAGGACGGCGTCATTTGCTCAAGTGTGTCTTGTACGGGCTCCGCTTCAGGGGCCGCGGCACGCTCAGCTTCAACAGGGGGTGTCATGGGTTGACCTGGCGGTGTCGGCATAGACGCTTGCGTGTAAGTGGTTACATTGCGGGCAAGCGCAAAAGCACAACCGCTTTGATCTGTTTGTTCAATCCAATCATAGATTTGCTCACCCATAGCCGGGTCTTGCGCCGGAATACGGGTTTCAAAGCGATAGGGGGCAGGCGCCGTGCCATTGGCGTTTAGCGGCTGTGGCGCAGGCCAGCCTTGAAGAACATTACCCGTCCAAGCCTCAACCGTGCCGCCGTAAAGCTGAAGAAAAGCGGCATTGATGAATATAATACGGCCCTGAGCGTCGCGTTTCATCGCGGGGTCAGGCCAAAGCCAGAATTGTGCAGCAAATGCCGTATCTGATGACATAATCCATCCTTTACGACTCAAAATGAGTCAAAAATTCAGACGGAAAGTGAAGGTTTAATCTAAAAAATGTCTTACCAAATCTGGAAAAGTTAGGTTTTTGTGAAATTTTCTTACAGTCGGATAGGTACCAAAATTAAGAATAAAACGGGTTTTTTCGAGACCTGCTGAGTGATGCGCCACCCATGTGAGGCTTTTGTGCCATCGAGCCTGACGTGTTTATCAGACCTTTTCGCGCCCGCCTATGGGATAAGCTTTCTGCAATATGAAGACGATGAATGCTCTCTGAGCCGGCAAGGTCTGCGAGTGTTCTGGCGACGCGTAAGACACGGTGGTATCCGCGCGCTGTCAAGCCCAATGTTTCTGCGGCTTGGATTAAGAGCTTACGCCCGTCTGCATCCGGCTCTGCCACATGATCCAGACGGTCTTGCGGGAGTTCAGCATTGGTCACACCGCCATTTCGGTCCATCTGCATCTCTCTTGCGCGCGCCACACGTGCTGCAATTTCAGCTGTGCCTTCTTTTGCAGGGGGGAGGGCAAGGTCGGCGGGAGTCACTGCCGGGACATCGATTTGAATATCAATCCTGTCCATAAAGGGGCCGGAAATACGGGCTTGATAATCCGCTGCGCAACGCGCGCCGCGACGACAGGCAATCCCATCGGCGCCGCCCGTGCCACAACGGCAGGGATTCATGGCCGCGATCAATTGGAACCGCGCAGGATAACGCACATGCGCATTCACGCGGGCAACGGATATCTCACCGGTTTCCAAAGGCTGACGAAGACTATCGAGAACGGTTGGCGTAAATTCTGGGAGCTCGTCTAAGAATAACACACCGCGATGCGCTAAAGAGGCCTCACCCGGCTTGGCTTTATTTCCACCACCGACCATGGCCGCCATTGAAGCTGAATGATGAGGTGATCTGAAAGGACGGGCGCGAGAGAGTTGTCCGCGATCCAACAGACCAGCCACAGAATGCACCATTGAGACATCTAAGAGTTCACTGGCCGTCAAAGGGGGTAAGAGCCCGGGCAGCCGTGCGGCTAACATGGATTTACCCGATCCCGGTGGGCCGACCATCAACAGGTTATGACCGCCTGCAGCTGCGACTTCGAGCGCACGTTTGGCGGTTTCTTGTCCGCGCACATCGCGCATATCCAAAGGGCTCGCGCCATCAAGCATTTGTCCCGGTTCCGGGCGTGATAAAATTTGCGTCCCTTTAAAATGATTTAAGAGCTGTACGAGGGTTTGCGGGGCAAGCAGTGGCAGGTCGCCGGCCCAAGCGGCTTCGGCCCCGTTGGCGCCGGGACAAATCAAACCGAAATTATGCGTATTGGCTAAGACGGCGGCCGGGAGTGCGCCGGGCACAGAGGCAATCGTCCCGTCCAGCGCCAATTCGCCAATGGCGAAATAATCCTCAATGGCATCCGCCGGGATTGAGCCCAGAGCCGCCATGAGGCCCAGTGCAATCGGTAAGTCATAATGCGCGCCTTCTTTGGGGAGGTCCGCAGGGGCCAAATTAATTGTGACGCGCTTTCCGGGTAAGTAGAGCCCGATTGAAGCAAAGGCTGCTCTTACACGTTCGCGGGATTCAGCTACGGCTTTGTCTGCGAGCCCGACAATGGTAAAAACGGGTTTAGCCGAAGAGGTCACTTGCACCTGAACATCCACGCGGCGCGCCTCTGCGCCTTCAAAGGCGACCGTTTGTATGCGTGCAACCATGTGTTGCCTCCTCTTTCAGCTTTAAGCAAAGCAGAAGAGATAGAACAAATCAAGAACTTTTATCAAATTCTTATGGTGGTTGTCATAAAGAAGCCTCAATAAAATTTCACGAGATCATTTATGGATGGAGTTAAATCAAATATTGCAAAATGGGCGACAATAATTTGGATGGGTTTTTTAACCTATTTAGTTCTTGGCGGCATACTCGGATTTATTCTGATGGAGCTTGGCTATGTGGGCCCTTTTTGTAATGATCCGCCGGTAGGTAATTCCGCAACTTATGAGAACTGTAAGCCGTGCGGCTTATATGGATCAATTTTCGGTATTATTGAAATTGGTAACTGTGACAACTTCCTCTTAAAAGTTTTGGCGGTGGTTTTTATTTCTGTTCCAAGACTTTTCGTCATTTTAGTGGCCATGCTTTTATACGGTTTTGTGGAACCGCTTGCGAGCCTGTCCAAAAATCTCCCAGCTATATTTTTTATCGTTATAATAGCGAGTCTGGGAGCCTATTTAATTTATTCAACACTTTACAAAAATAAGAAGCGATTACGGTTTTTGCACCGCACCTTACTTTTGATATTACTCTCTCTAGGAGCCCAATTAGCGCTCGCTTTTTAAGCCAAACCCACACACCTCAGAGACCGAAATTTTTCAACCCGATGTGGGAAGATAAGCGGTGAATTCGCCTTGCGTAAAGGATCACGCATATGAAACCCTTTTTCTGAGCGATCTAAAATCATGGCCCAATGCGACCGCCCATTGGGCAGGTAAAACTGTACCAGGGGGTAATAGCCGTCCGTCATACATTGATCGATTTTCCCGATATCAACGCTTTTATAGAAACGGGCTTTGGCTTTTCCGCCTGTTACGCGGCGGATGCCATCCCAAATGAGCCACCCCCTTGATGTGAAGCTATCTGTATGGGTCAGGCGCTTGTTCAGGTCTGATGGATTTGTTTGAAATCCGAGATTGGCCAAAGCCATAGCCGCAGCGGTAACAAGGCAACCATCGGAGGCCAGCGTATCATTGGTACGTCCAAGTTTTTCGTGACCCCAGCGTTTATCTTTTTGATAGAAGGCCACGTGATCGGGTAAGCGTGTTTGCCCGCCACTCCGTTTGTCTATCTGACTATAGGCCCCTTGCCCTTTCGACATTGTCGATGGCGATGAAGAACAGGCCGTTAGAACAAGCGCGATAAATATGATGATACCCAACCTCATGAGGAGGCCTCTAACTGAGAGGGTTTAAAATCCCGTTAGGCCGTCATAACAAATCTGTGAGTGCGACATTATGGACGCTGACACACTGTTAATCGACGCAAAGCGCAGGGCCTGTCGTGCCGGCAATGACTTCGGCGTAGCAGCCAAAGGGATTATCTGTTGCTTGGCATTGTCCGCTGACCGCTTTGTTTTGCGCGCCTTCAACACTGGCCAAGCATTTGCCTTCGCAATTGGAGCTATCAATACAGATATTACCGCCATCACTGTAACGTATGGTACAACGTTCAAAGCCCAACATGCCCGCGCGTTCGATAAACCCGCCTTTGGTTAAACAATCGGCTTTCTCCGCAGCATTCATTTGACCGTCTTTATTCGGAATAGGGGTTAAAGGAGGCTTCGGCGAAGGCAATGAAATGATTGTCCTATCGTCTGAAATTAAGTCAGTGAGCTGATAAAGGTCTTGTAGTTTTTCTCCGCTATGGCTGATGCGGGCCATTTGGTCTTTTATATCCAACTCAATTAAAATCTCGCGGCCGATATCGTAAAGGAAAAGCGATTGTGCATCAGAGCCAATATTTCGGAAGCGGAAGATGGTGCCTTCATCATTTTCTTCGCGCCATTCTGTCTCATCAATTTTGTAAAAACTACCATTCTTATAATGGGTAATAGACAGCGTATCAGTTGAGAGCGTCTCTTCTTTTTTAGGCGGTGTTGCGGTTGGCGCCTTTTTCTCCGGCGGTATAGTATTCGGGACGACCTCTTCTAATCGTGGCTGTTTTGTCGAAGAGAGGTAGGTAACGCGAGTAACATCATAGAGCTTTTGCATAGGAAAACCGGGCCACTTGCCAGAAATTGTTTTCGCCGGAATATCGATAACTAAGGTGACATCACCTTTCGTACCTTTGAGCGTCAGGATATCGTCATCAAAACCCGTTTTTAAAAACTCATAACGTCGCGTGCCGCGAAAGTCATATTCAACCCAGAGACCTTGGCCCCAATTCTCTTGAACCAATTTCCCGCCTACAAACTCAATCTGGGTGATGGGCACATCCGGGCTTGTCTTTGTTTTTGCAAGACCATCCGCCATCATTATGCCGAAGCTCAAAAATATCGCTAAAACTAAACAATAAATACGACGCATTTCACACCCTTTTATAATCAGACGCTAAAGTGACGATCAAAATATCAATCGTCAATCATACGCCCGTTATAGGGGAATTATGGTTTTCTTGAGATACCTATTTATTCAAGAGTTCCAACGCCCCAATGACCATCGCTTCTGTGCCGAGCTTGATGGAGGGCTCAGGCTCAACCTTGAAAAAGGGTGAGTGGTGGGAGGGCGCAGTGGCGACATCTTCGGGCTTCGTTCCGCCAATACCGAAATAAACCCCTTTGACGCCTAATTCAGGGGTAACGAAATAAGCAAAATCTTCGGCTCCCATGCCTTGACGCGGCACATCCCACAGAATGTCATCACCAAACCTATCTTGGAATGTCGCGCGCAGGCGCGTGGCTGTGGCAGAATCATTTATAGTAGGTGGTGTTGTCTGCGTTGGAGAGCGTTTAACAATAGGCAGTAAGTCTTCAGGTACATTAAGCGAGCGCGCCACGCCTTCTGCGACGCGGTCTATACCATCGAGTAATTGTTCTCTGACTTCAGGATTATTAGATCGCACCGTGAGTTCCATATGCACACGGTCTCCTATGATGTTATGTTTTGTGCCGCCGTGAATGGATCCAACTGTAATGACACCGGCTTCTAAAGGCGCAATTGAACGAGACACAACAGATTGCAAAGTAACCACAATTTGTGAAGCGACCAGAACCGGATCAATGCCTTTATGCGGAGAGGCCCCATGCGCGCCGACCCCGCGGACTGTAATATCAACACTGTCAGAACTTGAATAAGCGATGTCATTTGGGACCGCGATTTTACCCGTCGGCATTTGTGCGCTTACGTGAAAGGCGAGAGCATAATCGGGTTTTGGAAATTTAGTATAAAGGCCATCCTCCAGCATTTTCCGAGCCCCTGAAATCAGCTCTTCCGCGGGTTGCGCGATTAAAACGATTGTCCCCGACCAGTTGTCTTTTCGTGCTGCCATTTGACGGGCTGTTCCAATCAAAGATGTGATGTGAACATCATGACCACAGGCATGCATGACATGGCGGTCTTCCCCGAGAAGGTCTTTTTGTTTGGCGGTTGAGGCATAAGACAGTCCGCTATCTTCTTTAACAGGCAAGCCGTCCATATCCGCGCGGATTAAGACAGTCGGGCCCTCTCCATTCTCCATAACGGCGACGACGCCGGTGCGGCCAATACCTTCCGTGACGTCATATCCCAGCGCTTTTAATTCTTTGGCAATCCGTGCCGCCGTTTTAGTTTCCCGAAAAGAAAGTTCAGGGTTTTTGTGAAAATGCGTAAAGAGAGATTCGAGGTTGTTTTTATAATCGGTGGCAATGTCTTTACGCAGTGCGTCATCTGCAAAACTGATTGACGGAGCGCTGAGGCAAGTTGCGGCCAATAAGGTCGGTAGAATATATTTCATAGGATGGCTCCGACTTAATTTTCGACCAAAGTCTTGGGCGTGCGATAGTAAATTTTAAGACCATTTGCGGTACTCATTGAATCAGACTGTGTATTCAACACAGTGCGAAGGCGGTCTAAAATCAGCGTATCGACCGTGATAATAAGCGCAGTCACATAGGTCGCATATTCCGCTGAGACGCCTTGGCTTACCAAAATGTCTTGGAGCAAGACGACGGAGGCAGACGGTGTCCCTGCGGCGGCCGTCGCAAAAACCAAAGATTGGAAACCGACGAAAACCATATCGCCGATACCTACATCCAGCCCAAAGGCTTTCATGGCATAAACAGAGAGAAGTAATAAGCCAATGAGAGTGCCGACCATATTAATGGTCGCGCCAATCGTATAAAAAGGCGTCGCTTCATCAGCATCCGCGCCGAGTTGGTCACAGGCTTCGCGCGTCGCGGTTAAAGTCGCCATGGAGCTACTGGTTGAAAGGGCGACAAGAGCTTGTGGCAGAATGGCCCGCAGCACAAAACCGACACCATGTTTTTGTATTAATGACGTCACAAAGACCATGATAATCCAAACAGCCCCCATCGCGACCATGTAAGGGAGCAGGAGCTTAAAGAGCTTTAAAAGCTCGGTGAAGTTATCTTCGCTGTTTAGTGCAAGGGTGATTGAACCAAAGACGGCGAGGGGAATCGTGAATTGGAGAAATTTACGGAAACCTCTGATGAATAAATCGGATATTGCATCGGCTTGTTGACCCAGATCGAGTTTTTTCAAAGCAAATCCGAAGAACAAACCGGCATAAATTGAAATCATGAGTTCAGAGGTGAAAACACCATATAATTTAATCGCAAAGGGTAAGTCTTTTAGCGCCCCATCGCCGGACACTGTTGCGGGGTCTGCCAGTCCAATATCGAGATTTGGAAAGAGCATGAGCGCAATGATGGCACAGGCCATGCCAAGCAGTGAGAAGGCTAGGAAAAAGCCAAAAACACGCGTAAATTTGGCCCCCAAACCACCGCGTGAAATCGCGATAGAGCTCCCGATACTCATAATGATCAGGGCATACATTAAGGGTTTTAACGGCACAAAGAGAGCGTCTTTTGCAAGGGCGGCGACTGATTTCGTCAAGGTCACATTATTGACGTGAATTGGTTCAACGAGGAAGCTCCAATTTAATAACCAAAGTCCGATAGCTAATCCGGCTGCAACAGCAACAAGCAAAAGCAAGGATATGCGATGAAAGCGATCTAACATAAGTAACCCAGAATGTTTGTTTTGAAGACACTAGCCACAAAACTTTCATGGACGCAAGCAAAGCTCTGTGGGTTTAATCATCACTTTTAAGGCGAATTTCTGTAATTTTTAAGACGTCCTTAACCCGACCTTTACCCTCGGCCTTCACATTCTCTTAAGAAAAGAGGGAATGTATACGCTATGACGCCACCGCCTGCTGCCACTGCCAATGCTGATATGGCGTATGACCCAGAGGTCGTGCATGCGATGATGGCTGAACTAGAAGCAGGCCAAATTGGTCCGTTTCGTCGGGCGGCGACAGCACTGCTTATTATTGCCATTGCAGGTTTTATCTTACTTTCCGTTCTCAGCTATAATCCGTTCGATAGCACAGGGGATACGGCGGGCATTGGCGGAACCAATAATTGGATGGGTAAACCAGGGGCCAGTTTTGCGAACCTGGCTATGCAATTTCTTGGTCTTGGCGCGGTTTTAGCAGGTGGATTGACATTATTTACGGGTGTTCGTGCCATTATAAGGCCCTTGCCTTATAAAAACCGTCTTGATCGGGCGCGTCGTATAGGGCTTTTCTTGGGAACGCTTGTTTTCGGAACGGCAACCCTCTCCGCTTTCCCTATTCCGCAAGACTGGCCGCTTGCAACGGGCTTGGGCGGTTGGATCGGCGATCTTATTTTTCTGAATTTAAGAGCCTTATTGGAACCCTTCAATATACCCTTCACGAGTACGATTATTGCTGGACTGACCTTTGTGATTGCCGTTTTCTGTCTGGGTCGTTTTATGCGGATTGTCGCGAAAGACCTCATTGATATAGTTGACGCTGCCGGGTTGGTCTGGGCCTATATCCGCATTTGGATTGACCGTGCGGCTGCATTTCTTGCGCATCTCTTCCGGAAACTTTTCAAGACAGCCTATGTCGACGATCTCGCACAGCCCGCCGGGACATCGGACCTCTTCCGCGATGTACCGGATGTGGTGGCGCCACAGCCTGCCGCCCCAGTACCCGCACCTCAGCCTGTTTATGTGGCGCCCAAAGCGAAACCAAAATCTAAGCCAAAGGCCAAAGCGAAGCCGAAACCTAAAAAACCGCAATTTAGCTTCCCTGAAGGTGCTGATTTTGTCTTGCCGGGACTTGATCTACTTAAGACCCCACCGCCACGCTCCACCGTGCATGACCAAGCGGCTTTGGCGCGGTCCTCGCAACAGCTTCACCAAGTCATGGGTGATTATGGTATAGAAGGCGAAATGGGCGATGTACGCCCCGGCCCTGTCGTGACCTTGTTTGAATTTGAACCCGCGCCAGGCGTAAAATCACAACGCGTCATTAATTTGGCCGATGACATTGCTCGTAATATGTCGGCCCAATCTGCGCGTATTGCGGTGGTTCCCGGACGGAACGCCATGGGTATTGAAATGCCCAATACACGCCGCGAAACGGTCTGGCTTAAAAATATGTTGGCCTCCCGTACCTTCACAGAGTCAGAGGCTTCACTGCCTCTAATTATGGGCGAAGATATTGGCGGTGCGCCATTTGTAGCCGACCTCGCAAAGATGCCGCATTTATTGGTCGCAGGTACGACGGGTTCCGGTAAATCCGTTGCGGTCAACTCTATGATTTTATCGCTCATGTACACTTTGCCGCCTGAGCAATGTAAGTTCATCATGATCGACCCGAAAATGCTCGAACTCTCTGTCTATGACGGTGCGCCGCATTTGCTCGCCCCTGTTGTGACAGAGCCCAAAAAAGCCGTTGTCGCGCTGAAATGGACCGTACGGGAAATGGAAGACCGCTATCGTAAGATGTCCAAAATTGGCGTCCGCAATATGGCAGGCTTTAATGAAAAAGTGGCCGAATTTAAAGCCAATGGCGAGACGCTCACCAAGACCACAATGACAGGCTATAATAAAGAGACGGGCGAGCCTGAATATGAAACAGAAGAGCTCGAATTTGAGCCGATGCCCTATATTGTTGTGATTATCGACGAAATGGCGGACCTCATGATGGTGGCTAAAAAAGATATTGAAGGCTCTGTCCAACGCTTGGCGCAAATGGCACGGGCGGCGGGCATCCATATGATTATGGCGACGCAACGCCCATCCGTTGATGTGATTACCGGTACGATTAAAGCGAACTTCCCAACCCGTGTGTCCTTCCGTGTCGGCTCTAAAATCGACAGTCGGACCATTTTGGGTGAACAGGGGGCGGAACAGCTCTTGGGCAATGGTGATATGCTCTATATGGGTACGGGGCGTCCACGCCGTTTCCACGGACCTTTCGTGTCAGATGGCGAGGTTGAACGTGTCGCCGAATTTGTGAAAGCCCAAGGCGCACCGAGCTATCTCGAAGACATCACAACAGAACGTGAAGAAGCGCCGGATGATCCGAAAAAAGCCGGGGGCGGCTCTGAAGGCGGGTCCCTTTTTGATCAAGCTGTGGCTATTGTTGCACGGGACAGAAAAGCGTCCACCAGTTATATTCAACGCAAGCTTTCCATCGGTTATAACCGCGCCGCCGACCTTATTGAACGCATGGAACAAGAGGGCATGATCAGCGAAGCGGGAAGTGGCGGCAAACGAGAGATTTTCTTGCCTGAAGAAGACGAATTTTAACGTCAATAAATTGACATTATTCCTGTCTTAAATATTTCTTGTTTCCTTCTTATAGGCTTTAGCGTCTCTATGAAAATCAGGAGTAAGAAATTTATGCGTGTTGCTTTACTATCATGTCTTATCAGCGTCTTTGTCTTAGGGGCGACCGCCTCCGCGCAAGAGGCACCGCACACGCAATTTTATGATCCTGTGCCGGAGCCATTTGAAGGGCAAGTCAGTGCAACCTCGCGTGACCCTGCACCCATTAGTCTCCGCCCTGACGTAACCTGCGAATCCAATATTTGCACAATTCGCATGAAATCAAAGTTTGGTGGAACAACAAGCTTAAGCGAACCGCTCCCGTATAAAGGCCGGATTTACGACGGGGATGATTGGTTCCCGCGCGCTTATCCGAAAGATAAATTACCCGAAGGCGTGAGCTATGGCTGGATAATTGGTTATGATGAAGGTGAGACTGATATTTTTGTCACTGACATGCTTTATGATAAATGGGATCAAGCTGACTCAGGGCGTTTCATAGTCGAACAACGCGCTGGGTTTGAACATGTAGGACGTCATTTCAAAGTGTTCGCAACCGACCCAAAAAACGATGAACTCTATACCGCCTTTGATTTCCCTCATATCATGGGGCCCGTCGTCGTTCGGATGGAACCATATGCTATGGATGGTGTCCTCATCTCATATGATTGGTACAGCGAAGATATCCCAACACCTTACCCGGGAAGCATATTCTACGAATGGGTCGAGAAAGATAATGGACGTTTGACCCTCGCCATAGAGAGCGAGGAATCAACACGGGATCATTATAATGATTAAATGAGCGCTTTATATCTGGGGCCTAAAGCGCTCGCCATAATTCTGATGTTTATTGAAATAGGTTTTCCGGTATCTCGATTCCGCTTTCCGAAAATTTGATCAAGTCAGATTTAATTGTTGTCGACCTTCCTGAAATTTGATCAAGCCAATATCGATTAATCGTCGTGTTGGGGTGATAAGGTGAGAGTGTTTCACGAATTGATTGCAAGGCAGGAACAAAGTCCGAGGTTTTTATTTCATTGATGACGCGCGCCGCATAGTCTGGCGACGTTGTTTTAAATAAAGCCCAGTCATCCGCTGTGGGTGTATTGGGGAACGCTTCATATTGCTCAATCTTCAATTTTACAGCCTGTTTTACGAGCTCATTTGAACGCAACCAATTCGAAGCTTTTTGATTAGTGTTCAAAACCAGAGTGACAAGTTTTGGGTCAGATATACTTTTTACAGTTTCCCTTCGAAGCGAGCTGTAGTCTTTATCCATCTCCGCTGCTTCAATACTGGCTTGGGTCAGCAGGCAGGTAATAAGCTGGGTTTTTATGTTGGACGAGGCATTGTTTTTGTGAGCGGCTCTTGCGTATCGCGTGGCTTCTGCTGCGGCCATTGTGTTTCCGTAAACAACTTGTGCCAATAAATTCTCAGATAATTCATTTTGCAGGGCTGACTTTGTCACTGGACTCATGGCGCCTTGAGATAATTTCTTTCTAAAAAAGGCTTCCCGCGCTTTTAAGTTATTCAAGCTTTTCTCGTCATTCGTTCCCTCTAAATAATCAAGGTAAGATTTTTGATCTGCCGAGAAATCTATTTGATTGTCAGCGGCTTTGCTGGCCAAATCAGCAATAGCCTTACGGTCATCAAGGAAATAATAGATACTATAAAGTTCATTATAGTTTTGGGAATTATTCGGCGAAAGCAAAATGCTGCGCTTGAAATATTCAATAGCTTTTTGCAGGTCCGCATGGGGACCGACCTTCGCTCTTAATGTCTCTTTTTCTTGGTCATTTGAGTAATGATAGCCGATATTAGAGAAAGAGGGTTGCAGTTGAACCGTCTGGTAGTCCAACGCGCCATCAATTGTTTCGTATAAACTATTGGTCAATAAGCTCGTAGCGGCATTGCTAATTAATATGCTTTCGTCCGGTCTTAATTCGACCGCTTTTGACATGAGCTCAACCCCTTTCTTGTAGGCTGACTTATCATTTGTGACGCGGTGTAATGAGAAATAGGAAAGGGCTGTATTATTATAATTACTAGCATCAGATGGCAGGCTTTCCCTGCGCTCTATAGCCTTTCGGTATAATTTAGCCGCTTCTCGATATTGTGTTTTTTGTTCGGCAAGGTGGCCTTGATACTCGAAAAGCGAGGCTTGCGTATAGGCTGATTCGGGGTCGGATTTTTCTAACCAAGATATCTTTTCTTCAATTGTATTGCTTATTAATTGAAGGAAGTTTGCAGCATTATAACGGGCTTCGTCATAAGAGGCAGTATTGTAAGCTTCTTTCGACAACTCTGTTGCCTGACCAATTTTTCCGAGAGTACGAAGTGTTGTGGCCACAGCGAGAAGGCTATCTGATGACCGGTTATTTGATGTTAGTATATCATCAAATAAGGCTTGACCCTCATCTTGTTTGCCAAGCCAGAAATACACTTGCCCTAAATAGAGTTTATAATCATCTGTATCGCCTGCGATATTCTTAATGGATAGGAACGTATTTTCCGCCGCTTCCAGTTCAGCTTGTCGGTCCGCTTCAGATGTCATGGTTTCTGCTGCACGCAACTGCAATATGCCGAAATCCATGACAATTGGAACAATAGCAGCCGACTCACGATAAGCCTCTAAGCTCATGAGATATGTTTCATTTTTTTGGAGCTTGTCAGTAATGTATTCATCAACAAAAAGCTGTTGTTCGACCTCCGATGTTTTGGCGTTATAGGCATTATAAAAAGAGTCCGGTCCGTTTCCGTCCCTTAGAATATTGAACTCTGCATCCCACATAAGCGTTTGAAGACTTAAGAATTCCTCTTCGGCAGATTGCATCTTTTTCAAGCGTTCAGACGTGTAGGTTGATAAGAGCGGATAAGCCTCTTTGTTGTTGCCTTCGGCAACATAGAGCTGTCCCAATATTCGCGCCCCCTCAGTATCTGATAAGCTGTCTTTAAACGGAATGAGTATCGCCTTAGCGGTTTCAAAATTTTGTTGGTTGAATGAAAATTCCGCCATCTCGATAGCTATATCAATGTCGTCAGAATTGTTCTCATACAGCGCCGATACGAGGTTATAATCTAAGTCTGATAAATCTTTCCCATCTGGATTAAAAGCTTGTGTGGCATGCAGGAGCTTATGCGTTCCAACGGTATCACTTTTATCGCCATTTTCGATACGCTGTATTGAAAGTTCATATACGCCTTCAGGTGTATTGCTCAAAGGCGGGATGTTGAACTCACTGTAGGTATTTAAGATTTGCGCCATATCGCTTGAGCTCGCATTTTTCAGCGTTTTCAGGCTCATTAAATCTGCAATGCCTAATCTTGCATCGCGCTTATATTTGTCACTGTTTATATAGGCTTTTTTATAATGCTGCATGGCTTCGCCAAGCGCACCTTGGTCCATAGCGGCCTCGGCTGATTTCATTATCTTGCCATTCACATAACCGTCAGACGTCAAATATTGTTGGGTGCCAAACCCCGTAATGCCGAGTGCTGCAATTGAAACAAACGCCATAGAGGCTTTTTGGGCGAAACCAGAAACGGGGGATTGCCCTAAAAAGAAGTATTGAGAACGATCTTTGATAACCCGATAGGCCTTAAGGGGGATGATAGGGATATAAAATAAGGTGAAATATAACGTCTTTACACTTGATTTTGTTTGCTCTGAGTAATCTCTATCGCCAAGCAGTCTAAAGCCACAGCCATAAAAGCTAAAAAGTGACGGCGTAGATGTTACGGGTTCCAGTTCCGGGTGAATCGTTTTTATATCAAGTGTATCGTCCATTCTTAAATCCCCCTTTAAGTCTTAGACGTGAGCGCAATGGCTATAAATGTAATGATCCCAGCATACCCTAAGCACAGCCAAAAATTGATTTCAAGTTAGAACACAAGTAATAATGGTTGCCATAAATGGTCGAAATCGTTGGTTTTAGATTTCATAAAGAAGAACTCTCTGCTAGGCGCGGCGGTATGAATGACCGCCCTCAAAAACCCGTAAAACTCACCTCGGCGCAGCTTACACGGCAGATGGCGGCGACGGCTGTTCGGAATGTTCGCGCTGAAGGCCTGCCCTTAGAAGCTGTTTTGTCTAACCTGCCGGGTTATAATAATTTAGAAGCACGCGACCGAGCCTTTGTGCGTCTGATTGCGGCGACGACGTTTCGACGAATGGGTCAAATCAAGGCTGTTTTCAAACCGCTTATTCGGAAGGAACCGCCGGCTTTCATTCGGGCCACATTAGAGACCGCCGCCGCGCAAATCCTCTTTCTGGGCACACCGGCTCATGCCGCAGTGGGGGAAACAGTCGGCATGCTGAAAGGGCATAAATCGACGCGTGGTTTTGCCAATCTCGCCAATGCCGTCTTACGAAAAGTTGTATCAGAGGGGCCAAAGCTTGCAGCTATGGAAGCACCGCGTGCGAATATTCCGGGTTGGATTCGCGGGGCGTGGGAAAGAGATTATGGTCGCAGTGCTGTTCGAAAAACGTCCCTGCAACTTATAAAAGAGCCGCCGTTGGATTTATCCCTAAAGGATATTTCAGAGGAGAATACAAAACACTGGGCAGAAAAATTGGGCGGTACGATGATACTGCCCGGCACACTCCGTCTCGCGTCAATTGGGAATGTTGCGGCGCTGGAGGGTTACGAAGACGGGGCATGGTGGGCGCAAGATCTGGCGGCGAGCTTGCCAGTACGGGTTTTGGCAAACCAAATGCCACTCGCGGGCAAATCGGTACTCGATCTCTGCGCCGCGCCGGGCGGTAAAACCCTGCAATTGGCGGCTCAGGGTGCAAACGTCACGGCTGTTGATAAATCTGAAACGCGCTTGGAACGCTTGCATGAAAATCTGGCACGGACAAAATTACAGGCAGAGGTGATTTGCGCAGATGCCCTGAGCTGGGAAAACAAGCCCCAATATGACGCGGTCTTGCTCGATGCGCCTTGTACGGCAACGGGGACTTTCCGCCGTCATCCTGATGTGTTGCATAACAGAACGCCAAAGACGTTAAGCCAGCTTGTGAAATTACAAGATAAATTACTGCCCAAGGCCGCCTCTTTGTTAAAACCGGGCGGTATTCTTATTTTTGCGACTTGTTCACTCCAGCCAGAGGAAGGTGATCCGCGTATTACTCGCTTTTTGGGCGAGTTGCCCGATTTCCGCCTTATTCCGATTCTACCCGACCCAATGTTGGGTCTCTCCGAACTAAAAGATGTGGGCGGAGAGACCTTGCGCACCATGCCACATTATCGAGATGATATTGGGGGAATGGACGGATTTTACATTGCGGCCCTGAAAAGCCCCCAAACTTAAGGTTTTTTGCGTTGTTTAGGGCGCGTTAACCTTAAACTGGTCTAAGCTTTGCAGGATTACGCCATAATGTTTCAAAATGGGAGGCTCCGGATGAGCACGCAAACATATTTCCGCGCCACAGCGATCACAGCACTCAGCGCTCTGGCTTTCGCCGCAATGGCATCAACCGCAAACGCCCAGTCGCGTTATGCAGACGTGTATGATTATGAAAGAGGTCAAAATTGCGGTCAGGCCTGCGTGCCAGCTGCGCCTGTTGCCACAACATCATCACGCTATGGCAGCACAGTCACGACTGCACCTGCTATGCAGGTTGCACCCGGTCCAGTTTATGTTGATTGTACACAATTGGGAACCTGTGCACCGCAAGCGGCGACTGTCTATACAGCGCCTGTTCAGCAATATCAGGCGCCTGCGCCAACATATAGCACGCAGTCATATACACAAACATCGACTTATTCAGCGGCGCCGGTTAATTGCCCGGCGGGCACAACAGCCCAGCCTGACGGAACCTGTTTGCAAGGCAGCATGGGCAGCGTTGGAAGCACGACATCAAGCAGTATGACAGTTACTTTGCCAACGAATTACGGTACGACTGAGTCTGTTCCTTGTCCGGCAGGAACAACAAAGCAGCCAGATGGAACGTGTATGCAAGGTGGGGGGTCAAGCTCTTGGTCGTCCTCATCAACCACAAGCTCGTATGGTTCATCCAACAGCTATTCCACGTCCACTTATTCAGCTGCGCCTGTCAATTGTCCGGCCGGGACAACAGCGCAGCCAGATGGCACATGTATGCAAGGTGGATCCGGTAGCTATACCAATAGCACTGTTGAAATTTACACAGGTGATGCCCAAACAACGGGCCCTGTCTATGGGTACCAAAATACAGGCAGTTATACTGCGTCTGATTACTTACCAATCCGCAAGTAAGCGCGCATTCTTTAGAACGCATAAGACCCGCCATATGGCGGGTTTTTTTATGCCCTAAATCCGTGAATTCTTTGACGTTTCCGTTTCTGTGGCAGCGCGCATGACTTGCGCCAAATTGCACAGGCTGATAGATGAATTCTATAATCAAAAAAGAGCTGTGATATGTCGCCTTTAATCTCGCCTTCTATACTCTCCGCTGATTTTGCCGCTTTGGGACAAGCCGTTCAGGATATCGATGCGGCGGGCGCAGATATGATCCATATTGATGTTATGGATGGGCATTATGTGCCGAACCTGACAATCGGTCCTATGGTGGTTAAATCCTTACGAAAACATTCTAAAAAGCCCTTTGATGTGCATTTAATGATTTCACCTGCGGATGATCTCATTCCGGCATTTATCGAAGCGGGGGCTGATATCATTTCTATTCACCCTGATGCGGGGCCGCATCTTCATCGTAGTCTTCAGACGATTAAAGCGGCCGGCAAAAAAGCGGGTATAGTGCTGAACCCCGGAACGCCGGTTGATGTGGTTGATCCCGTTATGGATCTCGTTGACATGATTCTGGTCATGAGCGTTAATCCCGGCTTTGGTGGCCAGAGTTTTATAAGTTCGCAACTTGATAAAATTCGCTCGCTAAGAGAGAAAATTGATGCGACAGGACGCGACATTATTTTGGAAGTGGATGGGGGCGTAAATCCTGAAACAGCGAAAGATTGTCTCGCTGCGGGGGCAACCGCACTTGTCGCCGGAAGCGCGGTCTTCAAAGGTGCAGGCAGCTATGAAGAGAATATCCGCGCTTTGCGTGGCGACCTAGCAACAAAGAAGGTCGCGTAGGCCTCTCCGCGCTCAACGCAGTATTACCCATGTCCTCGGCTCGTCTTTCCACCCCTAAATTGGCTTTCGGCGCGATAATGTCGCGCACAGGTCAAGCCTTTGGCGGTATGGGCGAACCCTTTCGTATGATGCGATTAAGTGCGGGCCGACCGGGCGCGTTTCATGTCATGACGCCAGCTTATCGCTATGGCGATAAGGTCATTGGGCAAGATCTTTTGGCGGGGCAATTTAATTATGCAGGGCAGTCTGTGGATGTCGGCGCCCATGGTGACCCTTGGACAATTACTGTGCCGTCGCCGCGTTATGCGGCTTGGCTCCATAGTTTTGACTGGATGGACGACCTTCTGGCTATGAACCCGAAAGGAAAAAGCGCCAAAAACAAAGGGAATTTAGACGAGAAAGCTGCCGCTGTTAGGGCGCGCACCTTAGTCGATAACTGGAATACGCATTACGGGCAGTGGAATAGTTTTAACTGGAACACAGATATACTGACGCCACGGCTCTGGGCATGGCTAAAACACTGGTCACCTGTTCTATCAGCGGATAGCGCTGGCCCGAATGCTGCAACACGTCGTGCATCCGTTATGCGACAGGGTAAATATCTCAGAGGGCGATTTAAGAAAATGGCCCCATCTTTGACACGCCTGCAAGCCGCCGCGACTTTGGCGCTTCTTGGAGCAAGGTTAACAGAAAAGGCGGAGGGTTATCTCGCACGCGGGCTAGACTGGCTGGATGATGAGATTGAAGTGCAAGTTCTGCCGGATGGTGGGCATATTTCGCGTAGTCCGGAAGCGACTTTTAAAGCTTTAGACATATTATTGACGCTTGATACACTACTGGCTGATCGCGGCGTTGAAGGCTCTCGTGCTATCACACGTGCGATCGATCGCATGGTGCCGATGGTGGCTTTCTTTTGCCATCAAGATGGGGGGTTGGCCGGATTTAATGGGGGCGGTCCGTCTGATCCGCGTCATATAAAAGCCGTTCTGGACGCTGCGCCGGGGGAGGCGAAAGCCTTCTCCTACGGCCCGCATACCCATTATCAACGTCTCGCGGCAGGAGACTCTGTCCTTATTCTTGATACAGGCTCAACTCCACCTTTAGGCTTTGATAAAGAGGCCCATCTCGCGCCTCTCGCATTTGAGCTTTCAACAGACCTGGGCCGATTGGTTGTGAATTGCGGTTGGAATGATCAACAGTCCCCGGGGTGGCGTCGTCCTATGCGATCTTCAGCGGCGCATTCAGGTTTAACGCTGGAAGGACAATCTCCGGGTCAGCTTTTGCCAAAAGGGTGGAAAACGAAACAGGCCGGTGAAGTTGTGCTGCATGATAGCGGGCCGGTTTCGGCCAAGCGCAAAGAACAGGATGCGGGTATTTGGTTAGAGGCGACGCATCAAGGCTATCATAGTCGTACGGGTTTAGGCCATCGTCGTCGTTTCTTTATGTCAAGCGATGGTGTTGATATCCGTGGGGAGGACAGTCTTTATGTCCCCTTGGGTCATCAGCCTTTATCGCGTGAAGAACGGGCCTTTGACATTCGGTTCCATTTTCATCCCGACGTACGCGTCAGCATCAGTCAGGATCAGTCCAGTGCATTATTGGTTCAAAAAGGTCAGGCCGGGTGGCGCTTCCGCACAGATTGCGGGCCATTAAAGGTCGAAGATTCTGTTTATCTGGCAGAAGGGGCTAAACCTGTGCGTTGCCAACAAATCATTATTTCTGGGCGGGCCTTATCGGACGGTGATGGGGAGACCAAAACAAATCGCGCGCGATGGTCATTTCGTAAATTAGAGAGTCGTCGCAAAGATGGTTGATGAGCTTTCGACACCACAGAAAAAAAGGCGCGACGCGAAAGCGTGGTTGGTGCGCATATTACTGTTGGCTTTTGATGCCTTTTTGGGTGGCGTGGCTATGCTTTACGTCATTCGTTGGCGCTATGATTTTTTGAACAAGCCCATTCCGTCAGAGGTCGATTGGAATGCGGCGATTGTGATGATGTTCAGTGTCGTCTTTGTCTGGTCTTTAATTCGACAAGACCGGGCGATTTGGCGATTTACGTCACTTGCGGATATCCGAAATCTGTTGCTGGGTGTTGTGATTACGTCTTCGCTCACGCCGCTTGTTTTATTCTTCTTTTTTGACAGGGGTGCGGATTTCCCGCGATCCGCTCCATTCTTAGCGGGTCTGTTTTTCTTCGGCATGTTGGTGCTCTCGCGACTTTTAGTCATGATTATCCAAAATGGGGATATCCGCGCGCTTTTCCAACCGCGCTCAGCCTTTGCGCATGACGCGATCCTAATCGGCCCGAGCTCCAAACTCTATAATTATTTACGCGATACATCGCGTAGCCAGGGTGTTGGGGCTATTAATCCGGTCGGGCTGGTTGAGACATCAGGTAAGAATTTGGGTCGCTCTATTCGCGGCGTGCCGGTCTTGGGTGATCTTGAAGACATAAAGCCCGTCTATCAAAAAATGGCGGATTTACGGGATAAACCGATTAAGCTCATTTCTATTGACCCTAACTTATCGCGTCCCGATACAGCCAAACTCGTGAAGATGTCAGCAGAAATTGGCGCGCCTCTTTCGCGATTACATTCCGAAGGGGTGAATACCGGCCTGACCTCTTTTGAGGCGGCTGACTTGATTGGCCGTGATTTGCAAGCTTTGGATATCGCGCCTGTACGTCGCCTTATTAAAAGCCGCCGTGTTTTGGTGACGGGGGCGGGCGGCTCCATCGGTTCAGAAATTGCGCGTCAGCTCGCCCCGCTTAATCCGGCCAGTCTCGCGCTCTATGATAATTCCGAATATAATCTTTATGAGCTTGAGCAATCCCTTGCACCTCTCAAACCTCTGTCCAGAGAGCCGGATTGGACGACTTATATTGGTGATGTCTGTGACACGGGCCGATTGCGCGAGGTCTTTGAATGGGAGCGCCCTGAAATTGTTATTCACGCGGCGGCTCTCAAACATGTGCCTTTAGGGGAGAGCAATCCACTCGAGACGCTTCGTACCAATGTTTATGGCACGCGCAATGTGATTGAGGCTTGTGCCGCACATAGTACAGAAAACTTTATCCTGATTTCGACCGACAAAGCCGTAAACCCTGTCAACATAATGGGAGCGAGTAAGCGTATTGTTGAAATGCAAATGGTCGCCATGGCGGAGTGTATTCCGAACCTCAATGCAGCGGCTGTGCGTTTTGGTAATGTCCTCGCATCCACTGGTTCTGTTGTTCCGCTCTTTGAAAAGCAGATTGCGTCCGGTGGTCCTGTGACTGTCACCCATCGCGATGTGAAACGCTATTTCATGACGACCGAAGAGGCGGCTGCGCTTGTTCTGCAAGCCGCAGCTTTGGAAGATCCGGAAACGCCAAATCATAAGAATAATCAGTCAGATATTTATGTGTTGGAAATGGGAGAACCCGTTAATATTGCGCGCCTCGCCCGACAGCTTATTCGTCTGCGCGGAAAAGTGCCAGATAAAGATATTGAAATTCGTTACACGGGGCTGCGTCCCGGTGAGAAAATCTCAGAGAAACTGACAGGCTTGGAAGAACTTCTGGTTCCGACCTCGGTTAAAGGTATTCAGCGATTTACCGGCCAAAATAAAAATTCCAAAAAAGTGTTGGAATGGGTTGATGATTTATTGGTCGCTCTTGATGAACGTGACCGTGACCGCGTTTGCAAAATCATGAAAAAACTCCTGCCAGGCTATAAAGCCAATGGCGCCTTAGTCACTAAAATCAGAGCGCCTAAGAGCAAATAAAAAATTTCTCATATTCGATTTTTAACCCCATTTACCTGCGGGTAAGGGCTTTCACTCTGTTGGGGTGCATGTTAACGCGCGCATGAATATCCGCCTTGTTATTTTGAGTCTGCAAAGGTCCTCCCATGCCAAGCCCAAATCCTGATCTTCCCGATTTTGACCCGTCTCGTCTTGCGCCTGTCAAACGTGCCTTACTATCTGTGTCAGATAAATCCCGCCTGATTGACCAAGCGAAAGCTTTGCATGAGCGCGGCGTGAAATTGGTGTCTACTGGTGGTACGCATAAGGCCATTATGGCCGCTGGCATTCCGGTTAAGGATGTCTCAGAATTGACGAAGTTTCCGGAAATGATGGATGGTCGTGTCAAGACACTGCACCCCATGGTGCATGGCGGATTATTGGGGGATCGAGATTTGGCGTCGCATAAAGATGCGATGCATGCCCACGGCATTCTTTCTATCGACCTTTTGATCGTCAATCTTTACCCGTTTGAGAACGCTGTGGCGTCTGGCGGATCTTATGAGATGTGTGTTGAAAATATTGATATTGGCGGCCCCGCGATGATACGCGCCGCCGCAAAAAACCACGCCCATGTTGCCGTCTGCACTGATGCGGATGACGTCGATGCGGTGCTGGCTGATATGGATGCGAATGACGGACAAACGACAGGAACGCTCCGTCAGACATTAGCGGCCAAAACCTATGCGCGCTCTGCGGCTTATGACGCGGCGATTGCGAATTGGTTTGCCGGACAAGTTGACGGCACACCGTCTTTCAGCGCGCAAGGCGGTACACTGAAACAAGAATTACGTTATGGCGAGAACCCACATCAAACGGCCGCTTTTTATGCCGATGGCTCCAACCGCCCGGGCGTCGCGACGGCCAAGCAAATTCAAGGCAAGGCGCTCTCTTATAATAATATCAACGATACGGATGCGGCCTATGAATTAGTCGCAGAATTTGGCCGTAATTGCGAAGGGGCAGACCCGGCGGTGGCGATTATAAAACACGCCAATCCTTGTGGTGTGGGTGTCGCAAAAACATTTATCGAGGCTTATAAATCGGCTTTGGCCTGTGACCCTGTTTCGGCCTTTGGGGGTATTGTCGCGCTTAACGGTCGATTGGATAAAGAGACCGCGACGGAAATTCTCAAAGTCTTTACCGAAGTCGTGATTGCACCTAGCGCCGACCACGATGCGATTGCTCTGTTTGCGAAAAAGAAAAATCTGCGCCTCTTAATCGTAGGGGACCTGCCTGATCCAAAAGCGCCGAGCATGACACAAAGAAATGTTGGCGGAGGTATTCTCGTCCAAGATCGTGACAATGGCTATGTCGCGGATGAAGATTTGAAAGTCGTCACGAAACGTGCCCCGACTGACGCTGAAATGGCCGACCTGCGCATGGCGTGGAAAGTCGCCAAACACGTCAAATCGAATGCGATTATTTATGTAAAAGACGGCTCAACTGCGGGCATAGGCGCGGGCCAAATGAGCCGTATCGACTCTGCCCGCATTGCCGCGCGCAAAGCCGAAGATGCACAAGCCGCCGCAGGGTGGGATGCCCCAAGGACCCAAGGCTGCGCCTGTGCCTCTGATGCCTTCTTCCCGTTCGCAGACGGCATGCTCGCCGCCGCCGCCGCCGGTGCCACAGCGATTATTCAACCCGGTGGATCAATCCGTGATGATGAAGTGATTAAGGCGGCGGACGACAATAATATCGCCATGGTATTTACCGGTATGAGGCACTTTAGGCATTAGATATGGAAGCAAAGATGAAGACCATATTTATAGGATGCGGTTTGTTCATCATTGTTCTATTCGCTTTTTTTGCACGCCTTCCTTATGACCATCTTGAATATGATTGTGTTATACAATCAGATAAAGTTGTTTTAAATAACTATAAAAAAGATGAGTTATATATCAGTATCGCCATTGAAGGTAACAAGGTCACGCAATGGCGAAGAGGTCAATCAAAGGCTTATGTTCAAGGCGTTTCAAATATCAAACGGGATTACATTCCTTATTTAGATGATAAAATAAGACTTAGGCTGTTTTCGTTGGATTCAGATTTTTACTTCGATGGCGTTGTTTCTAAATCTTGTTACGATGCTTTTTGAGATAGCGTTTCTGTAGGTAACCCCCAACCTCCCTTCTTCGTTACAGCCCTTAATATCAAATACAACACTAACCCAATTGGCCCTGCCATAAAGGTAAAGAAGAGGCAGGGGATTAGGAGGGTGTGGCTAAAGTTACGACGTTTCGCATCGCGGGCTTCCCACGCCCCGACAAAGAGATCGAAAACGAGGAAGTGCGACCAAGCAATGACAATGCCGACATCGGTTGAAAACAGGGTTTGAATACCCTCAATAGACGTAAAGTTTCCGCCTTCCGCCCCATGCCCGGCAAATAGAGCGAACCCAAACCCAATGATGTAAACGCCTCCCAGCAAGAGTGGATACAGCATGGAATGAACAAGAGCGTGCGTGCCTTTCCAATTCGGCAGGAAAACGAGCATGAGCCAAGCCGGAAGAACGCTTAAATTTATAAATTGAAGGGCGAGATCATAGGTCATGCGCAAACGTAACCATAGAATGATGCGCTGTCATCTTGAATAATAATAGAGTGAGGGTGTCTTCAGTACCCGCCCTACAAGTCGATGTGGGGCAACCTGTGAGGCGGGCTGCAGGTGACGTTACCGCTACCCGCTTCCAATTTATAGGTTGAACAAAATTAAAATAAAGACCAATCTATAGGACGTAGTGTTCGGAAAAACAGAACCACAAGAAAAGGGCGTATATATGGATAGGTTGAGACGAATGGAAATATTCGTGAGGGTCGTCGAGGCAGGACAGTTAACGCGCGCGGCTCAAGCGTTAAGTCTCTCCAAATCTTCCGTGAGTCATGCACTGAATGATCTTGAGACCTATCTCGGATTACAGCTTATTCGGCGAAATAACCGATCTTGGCAAATTACAGATGCCGGTCAGTCTTATTATGAGAAGTGTAAATCAATATTGGCTGATGTCGCTGAAATGGAAGATAGAGCGCGTCAAGCCAGTCAGGTTCTTTCGGGTCACATTCGTTTATCGGCACCGGATACATTTGGGTCTTACACGCTAACCCCAATTATTGCTAAATTCATGGAGCTTCATCCCAATGTTGTCATAGAGATGAACCTGACGGAGCGTATGGTCGATTTGATTGAAGAGCGTGTTGATATTGCCTTTCGTGCAGGCGTGTTGAAAGACAGTTCCTTAGTCGCGCGTTTGTTAGGAGAAGCAGAGATGGTCGTTTGTGCGAGCCCATCCTATCTTCAAAAATATGGCGCTCCCGAAACCCATCTTGATTTGAAAAATCATAAATGTTTACGTTATTCCCGCAGTCCGAATTGGACCTTATTCAAAGGGCAGAAGCGTTTTAATTTTATGCCAAAAGATCACGTTGTGACGAATAGCGGTGAGGTCTTGCGTGAATTTGCCATACGTGGACAAGGCATTTGCTACATACCGACTATGTTGGTGTCTCACGCCCTTAAAAAAGGCAGGCTCATTCAAACGTTGAAGGCCTATAAAGGTGCTGCCCTTCCCGTTTATGCTGTCCGAACAGGGGACGACCGCGTGCCGACACGCGTTTTAGCGTTGTTGGAATTTGTCGCCGAAGAGCTGAAAGGACGACAAAGAGACATTGCTGAATTGGTCTAAGCTATCCCCCAAATATGACGAAATCCTCATCAACTGCAAAGGATACAGAGAGGGTGTTAGAGGTTACTATATTAAGACTGCTGGTGGGGTGATGACCTGAAAGGATGTGTCATGACCTATTTAAAATCCCTTATTTCTGCTGTGGCCGTTATTGGGCTCGCTGCTTGTACAACGACAGGCAATGTTGAAGAAAACGCCGCTATTGGCGCGGCTGCCGGGGCGCTCACCGGTGCCATTATCGGTAATAATGTCGGCGACGGAGATGCCGGAACGGGCGCCGCCATTGGCGCAATTGTCGGCGGCGTTGGCGGTGCTTATGTCGGTAATGAAAAAGATAAGGCGATCGGTGAAAACACGCGCATGCGTCAACCAGCGGCGGGGCAAGACCTATATTATGAAGAGGCGACAGGGCGCTATTATTTTGTCGATGAAGCCACCGGACGTACGTATTATCGCAATGGTGAATTACGTGGCTAACACGTCTGCGAATAAGACTGAAAAAGGCAGTGATTAAAGCTGCCTTTTTATTGTGTGAATTTACCCTATATAAGATGCATGAGTGATTACCCCTTTGAACGCACCGCAACCGTTTATCCTGCCGGAACCCTATTACAGGTCCGCGCCTACGGGCTGATTAAACATTATGGTATTGCGACCGGCTATGGGACAGTTATCCATACATCTGCCCGTTTTGGCCGTGTTGAAGAAACGGATATGGCCACCTTTTCTCAAGGTAATCCTGTTAAAATTCGTCATATCGCCTGTTCCGTGACAGGGCCTGAACTTGTTGCGCGTGCGAGAAGCCGTAAAGGCGACCGCTATAATGTGCTGATTAACAACTGTCAGCATTTCGTGACTTGGGTCATGGAAGGCAAAGGGCGGAGTGAGCAACTAGGTCCACTGGATGCGCGCCGCTTATCACGCGATTAAAAGACTACGCCCCGCTCGGGAAAGAAGAGCAGGACGTAGATCGGGGTAGAAAATTTTATTTCTTTTCGTTTTTCGCCATGAGCGTAACTTCACCATTACCGGCATTGACGGATAAGACTTTTGTACGGCGTAATGTGCAGGTCACGTCAAGCGCTTCACCCCCATCATGTGGAATGGCTTTAAAGTGGATTGTTTTCGTGCGCTGCCCATCTTGGCGCTCAAAGCGGAGGCGGTAGTCATCCATATTCATTTCGCCTTGCTCAGAAAAGGCCGCACGACATTTTTCAACATCACCATTAGAGGCCGCCATGGCAGGCGTTGCAACAAAAGCTGTGGCCGCAAAGGCTGAAATAATAGCTGTCTTAGTTAGGGTTGAAATCTTTGACATCGGATATCTCCTTCGTGATGCGTCGGCGACCGCATCATTGCAGGCGCTTGTTATGAAGGGGGTTTAGGAGAGAGATGAATTTTTATCTCGTCGATGTTGAAAAATGATGGTCGATTATGAAATCAATCAGACCTTTTCAAAATCAATCAGAAAACGAGCCTATTTTGACAGTAATTGTTGTCGATAGGCGGTTGGGGTCATGCCTTCTGTCGTTCGAAAGGCACGATTAAAGGGGGCTAAGGAGTTATACCCGACATCCATGGCGAGAGTTAGGACAGGAATACGCGCCTTTTCAGGGTCAGCAAACTCTGCCTTAATGGCATCAATACGGTAGCTATTGAGGAAGGCAGAAAAGTTTCGATACCCCAAGCCTTGATTGATTAACACACGGAGGCGGTGTTCCGGTGTATTGAGACGTTCCGCCAAATCACGGATTGTTAATCCGGCTTCGCGATACACTTTATCTGTTTCCATAGCGGAAATTAATTGTCCTAAAAGTTCTTTATCTCGAGGGTCGATTGTCTCTTCTGTCGCAATGGCGGGTTCTGCTGTGATTTCCGTTTCAAAGTTAAGACTCTTATGATCCAGGCGGCTGAGCCAAAGCGTAAACCAAAGCGCTAATGGAAATGTGGTCGCTGACTTTATAAAATAAACATAATCCTGAGGGATAGGAATCCAGCCATGTTCGGTAAATGTTGAGAGCAAGACGGCTGCCACAACGCCAATAATAAAATAATTACGAGATCGACGTCTTGATAAGACCAAGTCATCTTCACCTTCACGAATTATTGTAATGATGAGATGCGCCATCATGCCAACAACAATTAATTCACATATTGTATCCAATAAAGTCGGGTAGGTGAAACTTCCCGTCATTTCTGCAATATTGTGCGGCATCCGTAAGGCTCCGCAAAGAATGAAAAAGATCCAATGCGGCCAGCGGAGTTTAAAGTCATCACGAAAGAGGGCGAGCCCAAACCACCAGATGAAAACAATACTGATAAATTCAAAAGCATAAGCTGTTGACTGAACGGCAGCAGGAATGCCTAAGCTTTCAGGTGCAGAACCTATCAGCATGGTGGATACGCCAATGCCCGCCAAGACAATAAAAACCGTCGGTCGCCAACATAGGCGATCGCGGATAACCAAAATAGCACCCATGAATAAGAGCGTAATGGCCCCTATACGTAAAAATGCGTCTATCCAAAGCATGTCGCTAAAAGACCCTCATTAGCCATCATCCGTCAAGTAAAAAGCCCGCCCTGTGACATTTGCAAACTTGCAAAACACACAGAGCGGGCAATTCCATTTAGATATAGTCTGGCTTTATTCTGCCGCTTCGGCCTCTTTTGCGAGGTTACGAAGAACGTAATGTAAGATACCGCCATTGCGATAATACTCTAATTCGTTCTCTGTATCGATGCGCACATTGACGGTGATGGTTTTTGATTTTCCGTCTGGATAAGTCACAGTCACATCCAAAGTGCTACGCGGTGTGATAGCGGCAATACCTGTGATGTCCACGGTTTCATTACCTGTGAGGCCGAGGGCCTCCCAGCTATCGCCGTCTTGGAATTCAAGTGGCAACACACCCATGCCAATCAGATTAGACCGGTGAATGCGCTCAAAGCTTTCCGCAATCACGGCTTTCACGCCCAGAAGGATTGTGCCTTTGGCGGCCCAATCACGGGATGACCCGTTACCATACAGGCTACCGGCAAAGACAACGAGGTCTTTATTCTCAGCCTTATATTTCTCAGCAGCATCAAAGATAGACATGACTTCACCGGTCGGGACGTAAGTTGTCACACCGCCAGTCGTACCCGGCGCCATGAGGTTTTTGATACGAATATTGGCAAATGTGCCGCGCATCATGACTTCGTGGTTACCGCGACGTGATCCGAATGAGTTAAATTCGGCACGTGTTACATTACGCTCTTTCAGGTAACGCCCGGCTGGACCGTCACCTTTAATCGCACCGGCTGGCGAGATATGGTCCGTCGTGATGGAGTCACCGAGAAGTGCGAGAATGTTTGCACTCTGCACATCTTCAACAGCGTCCGGCGTTGTTGTCATACCGTCAAAATAGGGCGGGTTGCGCACATAAGTTGACTTAGGCTGCCAATCATAGGTTTCACCGCCAGTGACTTTAATTTTCTGCCACTGCTTGTCACCCTTATAAAGATCGGCATAGCGTTCTGTGAACATTTTACGCGTTATGATCTTACGCACGACGTCAGCAATTTCGGCTGAGGTTGGCCAGATGTCTTTGAGGTAGACTTCATTGCCCTCTTTATCGACACCAAGCGGATCCAAATCGAAATCATGGTGCATGGAACCGGCCAAGGCGTAAGCGACAACGAGAGGGGGTGAGGCCAAGAAGTTAGCTTTCAGATCCGGCCCAATACGGCCTTCAAAGTTTCTGTTGCCCGAAAGAACGGAACAAGAAACCAGATCACCTTCGGCAATCGCTTCTACAAATTCATCCGCCAATGGCCCTGAGTTACCAATACAGGTCGTACACCCATAACCGACGACATCAAAACCAAGCTGGTTAAGCTCTTTCTGGAGCTTTGACTTTTCTAGATACTCACCCACAACTTGAGAGCCGGGGGCCAGTGATGTTTTGACCCAAGGTTTAACCGTTAGGCCTTTTTCATTCGCTTTTTGCGCCACGAGGCCCGCCGCCATCATAACGGAGGGGTTGGATGTGTTGGTACAAGATGTAATCGCTGCAATGAAAACATCGCCGTGATCAACACTGTAATCTGTACCCTTCACGGGAACGGATGAGTCGCCATCCGGCGTCTTGCCGAATTCATCACGCAGGATTTTAGCAAATGTTTTGGCTGACCCTTTAAGGTCAAAGCGGTCTTGTGGACGTTTCGGGCCGGAAAGTGCTGGGGCCACTGTACCGACATTTAGCGTTAGAGTGTCTGTATATTCGGCCGTCGTACCATCACGCCAGAGGCCTTGCGCCTTAGCATAAGCTTCGACCAATTCGATGCGGGCTTCGTCACGTCCTGTCGCATTGAGATATTTCAGCGTGTCTTCGTCGATGGGGAAGAAGCCACATGTGGCGCCATATTCAGGGGCCATATTCGCGATAGTCGCTTGATCTTCCAGTGAGAGGTGATCCAAACCTTCGCCGAAGAATTCAACAAATTTACCGACCACCCCTTTTTTACGGAGCATTTCAACAACGCGTAGAACGAGATCTGTCGCTGTCGAGCCTTCGACCATTTTACCTGTGAGTTCAAACCCAATGACTTCGGGGATCAGCATGGAAATAGGCTGGCCAAGCATAGCGGCCTCGGCCTCGATACCGCCAACACCCCAACCCAAAACGGAGAGGCCATTAATCATGGTCGTGTGTGAGTCTGTTCCGACAAGTGTATCCGGGAAGGCATAGGTTTTACCCGCTTCTGTTTTTGTCCAAACAGTTTGCGCCAAGTTTTCAAGGTTCACTTGGTGACAAATACCGGTTCCGGGCGGCACCACGGCGAAGTTATCAAACGCTTCCTGACCCCATTTCAAGAAGTCATAACGCTCGCCATTCCGCTCATATTCGCGGTTCACATTTTTCTTAAAGGCCTGCTGTGTGCCGAAGTAATCCACCATGACAGAATGGTCGATAACCAAGTGAACAGGGTTAAGCGGGTTAATCGCATCGGCTTTACCGCCAAGCTTCACCATGGCGTCGCGCATTGCGGCCAAATCAACAACCGCCGGTACGCCTGTAAAGTCCTGCATTAAAACGCGGGCAGGGCGGTAAGCAATTTCGTGTGTCGATGTTTTTGGGCCTAACCAATCCGCAATCGCCTGAATGTCTTCTTTTTTGACGGTGTTGCCATCTTCGTGGCGCAGTAAGTTCTCCAAGAGCACCTTCAAAGACCGAGGAAGTTTTGAAATACCTTTAAGGCCATTCTTCTCAGCCTCTTTTAGGTCATAATAGGTATAGGTGCCGCCACGCACATCCATTGTGCGTTCGCAATTGAAACTGTCCAGTGAAGCCATGAGCTATCCTCATTTAAAATAGGGGTCTGCAAATATGCGCGGCTTATAACAGGAAAGCCCCTCGTTTCAATTATAAAGCGCGCGCATAAGTGTCATATACGCTTGTCGTTTCACTTATAACGGGGTGATTTTAGCTTAAAGGGCCTGTGCGTAAGTCCGCCAAGCATATTCACAAAGCCGTCGGCCCGCCATGCGGGCAGAAAGATAATCGCTCAAAGCCTGTTCTTCTGGTGAGAAGGGCTGAAATATCTCAAGGCTTTGGGCGGCTTTGAGTTGATAAAGAAAATTTTGGGTGGGCGTGTCGGCTCGATCCCAATGTGTGACAGTCTCAATGGCGTCTATTGTGGCGATTAGGCGCGGTGATTTCGCCACTGCAAGTCGCAGCGGCGCTGTTTTTCTAAAAGTGTGATTCTGACCGCCCATGGGTTGGGGCTAACAGGGTAAGGTTGTATCTCAACACACGTTTGGATTTATGGTTAAGCTAAGATTAGTTATCCGTTTTCAGACGTCCATATTTCTGAATAAAGGGGATCTGGCAAATCATGAATAAGAAGGTCAGCGGCATGAAGCCAAAGGTTTTGAAAGTAACCCAGAAATTTTCCGAAAAGTTTCGCCAAACCACTTCATTAATAATCGCGCAAGCAAAGAAAAACAAACCCCACCAAATGGCAATGACATTCCATTTCTCTTCCGGCATTTCAAAAGCGTTACCCAACAAGAGCTGAATAATATTTCGCTTAAAAATAACGCCCCCTATAACACCTAAGCCGTAAAGAACATTCATAATCGTGGGCTTAATAAAGAAGATAAGTTTATTATCTGTCCAAATGGCAAGTCCAGCCGTTGCGCCGATAATAACTGTCGCAAATATAAGCAGCGGTGAAACTGTCTTATGCTTAAGCCAAGATAATAACAAAGCGATGATAGCCGTAATAGCAAATATGCCTGCTGCTTGTAACATCGCATCATCAGGATTACTGCGCCGGATAATTTGGAAAGCGATAAAGAAAACTAAAAGAGGGCCAAACTCATACGCCCAATGGGGTTTAGGCTTTGCGGGTGTATCATTTGTTTCTGTCATGCCAGCTCATGTGCATCAGGATCAAGCCAAAGGCAAGAATTATGGCCAGCGCCAATAGCCGCAAATCAAGGGCTTGTTTCTCTGTAGTATTTGGAATTTGAAGTTTATCTGAATTGCGGTCTAATTCTACATACAGGCCAATCCGGTTTCTATGTCTTGGCTGCATTGATGAACGCGCACCCAGTCGATCAAGAATTGATTAGGCAGCGTCTCGTCTGCAATGCCTGTCTCATTAAGAGGTTCGGGGAAATTACCGCCTATGGCTAAGTTTAGGATTAAATAAAAAGCCGCATCAAAGGGCGCATTCGGATTATTCGGCGCAAAATCTGTGAACCATTGGTCATTGGTGACAGTCCAAAAGCGTTCCCCGTCCAAATACCAATGGATAAGGCCTTCACCCCATTCAACAGCCCAAACGTGATAATCGTCTGCAGGATTGGTATTATCAAGCAATTGCGTGCGTTGGTCGACAAATTGATTGTTGGGAAATTCGCTGCCGAAATGAAGGGCGCCTGAGGTTCTGTTTTCACCATCATTGCCGGTACAGTTATCACATCGCGCGCCGAGATTGACGGCCTCCATAATATCAATCTCACCCGAAAGCGGCCATTGTCCCCCGCCATATGTATCCGTATCGGCCAGCATCCAAAAGGCGGGCCAAGACCCTTGGCCTTCGGGGAGTTTAGCGCGCATGGAAATCCGTCCATAGGTCCAACTGGCTAGGCCCTGACTTATGACTTTCCCTGATGTGTAAGGTTGGGTTTTTTGTTGCGTATCGCCGGGAAAATCGGGCCCGGTGAAGGTCTCTTCCAGAGCGATTAAGCGCAATAGGCCATTGACGACTTCAACATTATCGCTGCGATTTGTATAGCATTGTTGTTCATTATTGCCGCCACCCCAACAGGCATGTTCCATACTCCATTTTTCAGGGTCGAGCGTGTCACCCTCAAATTCATCTGACCAAACGAGGGTCCAGCCTTTACCTGTTGGATGAAAATCGGGTCCGGCAGGCGCAGGGCCAGGCGTGGCAGGACGTTCAATAACGGGCGGGGGAGGCGGCGGTGGACTGACAGTTATGGGAGTAGACACAGGACTATTTACTGCACTTCCTCCGCCACAGGCTGTTAAAAGAAGTGACAGAGTCAATACATTGGCACCGATGGCAATTCTACGAATTATAGAGCCTTGCGATTTCATAAATTCCCCTTTTTGTTGGAGAATGACGCATTTTGACAGCGCTGTCAATTTTGCTTGGAAATGAAAAAGGGAGCAGCTTAAATTAACATGCAATAAGGTTAGGTATTATCCATCTCATCCGCCACACCCGATAAAGCGGCGGCGAAGACGGGGGCTGAGAAGTTCTCCAAATCCTCGATTTGTTCACCGATACCAATGCAATGAATGGGCAGTTGATATTTATCAGACAGGGCGACGAGGACACCCCCTTTGGCTGTGCCGTCTAATTTGGTCATAATCAGGCCAGAGACTTCGGCTGTTTTAGCAAAGGCTTCTGTCTGCATAAGCGCGTTTTGCCCGACTGTGGCATCCAGAACCAAGATTGAATGATGCGGCGCGGTTTCGTCTTGTTTTTTAATGACACGTAAAATTTTTGCGAGTTCGTCCATCAACTCTGTTCGGTTTTGCAGACGCCCAGCCGTATCAATCATCAAGATATCATAGTCTTCGTTTCGGGCGCGTTCTATGGCGTCATAAACCAGACCGGCGGCATCCGCACCAATCTTACCGGACATGACAGGGGCATTGGCACGCTCGCCCCAAACGGAAAGTTGTTCAAAGGCGGCAGCACGGAAGGTGTCGCCTGCTGCAATCAAGACTTTCTTGCCTTCATCTGTAAAACGTTTGGCGATTTTGCCGAGTGTCGTTGTTTTGCCGGAGCCGTTGACGCCAACAAAGAGCATGATTTGAGGTTTGACCGCGCCCAAGACGATTGGCTTTTCCAGAGGCGTGAGGATATCTGAAATGACATCGGCCAGCGCAATTTTAATTTCGAGATCGGTAATTTGCTTATCGAATTTATCCTCTGCCAAGCGAGAGGTGACCTTCAGGGCCGGGCCCGTGCCGAGGTCAGAGGCGATGAGAATATCTTCTAATTCTTCTAAGGCTTCATCATCCAATGTGCGCTTGGTAAAGCTCGCCGCCATGCTTTCGGACATGCGCGAGGTGGATTTTCGAAGACCGGCAGAAATACGATTGAGAAAGTTTGGCGGCTGAGCCTCAGCTTCCGGTTCAGAGGCGAGTTTGCCTTCGGCTTCTAATTTCGCTTTGCGCTCGGCCTCAATTTTGGCGAGGGCCTCGCGTTCATTCGCTTCACGCGTAGCGCGTTCTTCGGCGATACGGGCGCGGCGCTCGGCCTCTTTGGCCTCTTCTTCAATTTGTTTCAGGCGCGCGTCTTCTGCGGCCTTTTCTTGTGCTTCGGCGAGGCGTTTGGCTTCGGCTTCGGCCTTTAGACGCGCCTCTTCTTCTTGGCGGGCGATTTCAGCCAGACGCGCTTTTTCGGCCTCTTCACGCGCTTTGGAGTCTGCTTCAGCTTTCGCTTTTAGCTTTGCGGCTTCTTCGGCATCTTTTGCCGCTTTTAAGGCGGCCTCTTCTTCGGCTTTGCGCTTTGCTTCCTCGGCGGCCAGGCGTTCAGCCTCAAGACGTTGCGCTTCGGCCCGTTCAGCGGCTTCTTTGGCTTGTTTCTCTGCGAACGCTTTGGCTTCTTCTTCGGCTTTGAGGCGTGCGGCTTCGGCTTCTGCTTCGCGTTGGGCTTTTAATTCGGCTTCACGAGCACGTTCTTCCGCGAGTTGTTTGGCCCGCGCCACATCTTTGGCGGCTTGAATTTCGGCTTTGCGTTTTTCTTCGGCTTCTAGGCGGGCTTTTTCTTCAGCGGAAACCTCTTCAGTTTGAGGCGATTTCAGCGCATCCATTTCCCGTGCAGATTTAAGGGCGGCCGCATTGATCGCCGCCATGCGCGCGGCCATTTGCTCATCGACACGTTTTTGCGCGGCGGCTTTTTCAGCGGCTTCTTCGGCGCGTTTTTCGTCTTTGGACTTAAAGCCCAAACGCGAAAGAAAGCCTTTTTTCTTCTTCTTTTCTTCAGCCATTTAAGCCAATGTCCCTAAAAGATGTTCCGGGGTCGCACCGGTGATTTTGACTGGCGCTAAGCTACCGCTTTTGGGCGGCGTGTCCACCTTGATAAGCGAGAAATCCGGGAGGCGGCCCAAGCCTGTTTCTTCGAACAAAGCGACATCTTCATGCCCGATGCGCGTTTGTAAATGGGCCGCTTTTATGCGTGCGCCTTCTTCGCGTAAAATTTTGGCGCGCGCTTTTATGATATTGCCGTCAACGGGCTTAATCTTAGCCGCAGGCGTCCCTTCACGCGCGGAATAAGGGAAGACGTGTAGCCACGGAATACCCACTTCAGAGATGATCATGCGAGAATTTTCAAACATCTCCTCTGTTTCCGTCGGAAAGCCTGCGATGATGTCCGCGCCAAAGGTCATTTCAGGGCGCGCAGAGGTCAGGCGATCACAGAGCGTCAGCACATCTTCGCGGCTATGACGGCGTTTCATCCGCTTTAAAATCATATTGTCACCCGCCTGTAGGGACAGATGCAAATAAGGCGTCATGCGAGCTTCATGAATCAGGAGGTCAAACAATACCTCATCCACTTCAGCCGGGTCGATAGAAGACATGCGCAGTCGTGGCAATTCAGGGACGAGTTTCAAAACGCGCCGCACCAAATCACCGAGCGGTGGTCTCCCGGGGAGATCACCACCCCAACTAGACAAATCTACGCCTGTCAGAACCACCTCATTATACCCTTGGGCGACGAGGGATTTGACGGAATTGACAACTTCACCCGCCGGCACGCTGCGGGCATTGCCGCGGCCATAAGGAATAATGCAAAAGGTGCAGCGATGGTCGCAGCCATTCTGCACTTGGAGGAAAGCGCGGCTACGGCTTTGTGATTTTATCAACGCCTGATTCCCGCCACCCATAAATTGCGGGGCTGTTTCTTTGACGCTCATAATATCATTGACGCGAATAGGCTCGGATTTTTCTAAAAACTCAGGATCAAAGCTTAAGGGTGACATTTTCTCATGATTGCCGATAACGCGGTCCACGCCCTCAATCGCAGCGAAGGCTTTCGGGTCGATTTGAGCCGCGCAGCCTGTGACAATAACTTTGGCATCGGGGTTTTCGCGACGGGCTTTACGGACTTGGCGGCGGCTCTCGGCCACGGCTTCATTGGTCACGGCGCAGGTATTGATAATCACAGCGTCTTTCAGGCCTGCATCACGCGCATGGCCCGCCATGACATCGCTCTCATAAGCGTTGAGGCGGCAGCCCAAAGTGATGACTTTCGTCTCACTTGTGTTTTTTATGTCGGGCGTGTTGGCCATGCGCCGCGATATGGTCACTTATTTTTCTATGGTCAAGGTTCAGGCGCACGGCTATGCCGAGCACATGAAAGCGTTTTTGAAGAAAATCGTACCCCTGCCTATGCGGGTTCAGCTCAAAAAGCTGGGCTATGCGTGGTTGGATTTCCGCGATCCCATCACCGCCCCGCGTGTGCCATCACGGGTTGAGACCTTTATCGGGGGCGGGGATTTCGTTCAGGTGGGCGACGATTTTTTCCAAAATTTGAAACGCCATGGCCTTAAGTCCACAGACCAAGTTTTGGATGTGGGATGTGGGCAAGGACGTATGGCGCGTCCGCTCATCGACTATCTATCACAGGGTCACTATACGGGCATGGATATCGCTGCAGAAGGCATTACGTGGTGCAAAGCGCAATATGACGATGTTCCGAATTTTGAATTCATCCATATGGATGTGTTTAATTCACGCTATAATCAATCAGGCGCGCAACAGGCGGCGGATTATAAATTTCCATTGCAGGATAACAGCCAAGACCTCACTTTCTTGACGTCCGTTTTCACGCATATGCTCGCCGCTGATGTGGAGAATTATTTGATGGAAATTGCGCGCACACTCAAGCCCGACGGGACAGCGCTAATCACATGGTATCTTTTGGATGAGGTGAGTCGTACAACCAAAAAACCCGCTTTGGACTTTCGCTATAAATTTGATGAGGTAAGCTGGACAACGGTAAAATCAACACCCGAAGCCGCCATCGCCTTTGATGTTGATTTCGTGAAATCACTCTATGCCAAAGCGGGACTTAGCATTGAAACAATTGAGCACGGCTATTGGGCGCGCCCCGATGCGCCCTATATGCTGCAAGATATGATTGTGGCGCGGAAGACTATCTAAGTAGCCTCTCGAAATATGGCTTTAGTTCGGCGTAAGCATACAGCAGATTAGTTTTTTCGCCCAAGTGGTTTCCTGCTCGATAAGCATTGAATAGTTCGTTTTGCAGGTCAATTAGCGTTTTGCGTTTCTTTAACTTCGCTTGCCGTGAAGATTCTTCAAACGATTCAAAATATAAGTAGCCATTAAATGACTGAACGAGCTTTAAAATTGCGTCCCAATCATCTTCTTTGGGTAAGTTTTCTAACTTCATGCAGTTAATTTATCCGCAAACAGACTTCACTTTCCGTAAAGCGGCTGTGATGCCCTTCAACGAAAAGAGATAGGACGTTTCCGTGCCGCGTTTACTGACGGCCTCAACACGCATATCGGCCCCGGCGCGCATTTTCCGCACGAGGTTTTTCTCGTCAGCGCCGCTCTCTATAAAGGCTTCATTATCGGCAGCATACATTAAGACCTTGGTTGACCCGACATAGGCCGCAGGGGCGCGCGTTGTTTTGAGCGGGTATCCGGCCAAGAGGCTCGGCTGTTCTTTCGCCGCCCCAGATTTCCAAGAGGAGACCATGAAATAAACCTCGCCATGGTTCACATTGCTCGGCGCTTTAACCTCGGGTTTAGCGAGCGCATAGCAAATCCGGTCATTCCCGCTGGCGCGGCTATAGACAGACCAATCGGTATATGTGCCTTCGAGCTTTGGCTCGGAGGCTAAAGCGGAGGATGACATCAGCCCGACCAAGCCGAGCGCTAAAAATACGCGTTTCATATTAAACCCTGAAATTTCCTATCCCTCTATTAGGCCAAATCTACGCTTAACACAGCGTTAACAGCAGGCAGATTTAACTGACATAAGTCTTGTAATGATGCGGTTTGAAACTGCGATAAAGGGCATAAACTGCGACAATCGCACTTCCGACAACGACCATGAGGAAAGGTGACTTAGGCGGCATGTTTAAATAGGCCAGCCCAATCAAGCCAAAGGTGGCCACATTGACGAAAAGGTTCAACAAAACGGCACCTGCACTCATTAAGCGGGCGCGCTGTTCCGGGTTCGCTCGGCGTTGGGCCATAGCTTGTAGCGGGACAACGAATAGGCCATTGAAAATGGAGGACCCTAAAATAAAACCCATAAACAAGGGTGTATCTGGATGAGCCAAGAAGTCTTGTGCTGTGCCTTTTGTTTCACCGACATGAGTGGGGCTCGGCAAAACATAAATCATCAAAATACAAAACATTACACCGATAATCCCAAGAGCCGTAAGGCGTACAGCCTCCGGCCCCCAGATTTTAAGATTCCCCAAGGCCATAACGATGAGTGAGCCCACGAGTATGGAGAGTGTCGACAAAACTAAAATAAGAATCAAAACAGTCTGATCATAATTCATTACACTTGCAACGTAATCGGGGAACGTTGTCACAAAAATGGTTGAGAGGCCGTAAAACCAAGCAATACCGAGCATGGGTCTGAGTACTTCAGGCGCGTCAAAGGCTTTCGCTACAACTGAAATGATTGAGGTAAGAGGTTCAAAGTTAATTTTGAGATCAGGCTGTGGGGCAGGAGCGGGAGGGCAAAATTCCGAAGCAAGCCATCCCAAAATTGCAATAACCAATAAAAGAGCCGCCATGATTTTTGGGCCACCCGCCATTAAAACCAAAAAAGTTCCCACGACTTGTCCGACCAAAATTAGGACGAAGACAAATCCGTTAAGCAGAGCATTCCCGCGGATGAGTTCTTTGGGGGTTAACCATTGTGGGAGAACCGCGTTTTTCGTTGGCGAGAAAAAGGCTGATTGTGCACCCATAAGCCCAAGTGCGACCGCTAATATGCGCACATCGACGAACCAAAATCCGATAGCGGCTATAGCCATGATGAGAATTTCTGTTCGTTTTACCCATCGTAATATTATTCCACGATCAATCTTATCCGCGATTTGCCCTGCAATGGCGCAAACAACTAAAAACGGCCCCGTGAATATAAGCGCAGCGACAGGCACGCGAATGGCCGAAGGTAAGTCAGATAAAAATGCGACACCGCCAAATGTAATCAAAGCAATCAGTGCATTTTTTAGGGCGTTGTCGTTAAATGTTCCCATTTGCAGCAAAACGAAAAGTGGTGCGAAACGGCGTTTAAGGATAAATCCAAACCCGCCCGTTTTCTCTGTTTCAGATTCCTGCATTATGTCGGCCCACCTTGTTCTGCGGCTTCTCTTGCTAAGCGCTTGGCTACCGCTGACTCATTTTCGCGCAATTGTCCAATGTCATCTGTATTAAGCGCGCCGGGATTGTCCAAATCAAGGAGCGCAATAGATCGCGTTTCAATCTTGTCTTGAAGCAGTGTCATAAAGGCGTCTTTTTCCATACCCGGCGGAATAGGCTCTAAAAATTCTACCGTGGCGGAGCCTGGAAATTTCTCCCAATCCGTTTGATTCCAACGCTGGCCGAGATTGCTGGCCACCGGAATAACGGGACAATCAAAATCATTATAAAGATGCCAGACGCCTTTGCGGTAACGATGATGGGTGCCGATTTGAGAGAGATGACCTTCGGGGAAAATTAAAATGTGACGCCCTTGTTCACGGATGCGCGAGGCCTGTTCGCCCATTTCGTGACGCACGTCCGAGCCGCCGCAACTATCAATCACGACTGCATTCATTTTGTTCAGGATGCGCCCCAACAGCGGGAGTTTCAAAAGATGGTCGCCTGTCACAAAAGAGAGATCATCAAATTCTGAGAAAATTACGTGACCATCGGCGTAGGACAGATGTTTGGACGCGATAATACAGACGCCTTCGGGAATATGCTCTCGCCCCGCGACATCGACTTTAACGCGGGCGATGACCCGCAAACCCCAGCGTATGACCTTGGTATAGCGCTTGATAGACGCCATCATCACGCCGCGACCCGGCAAAAGGGATAAGAAGACGGCGACGACGGCATATAAAAAAGTGATGCCGTAAAAGAAAATACCGAAGAAAAAGTTGCGCAGAGAGCTGGGTTTCATGGCTTAACCCTCCAATCCTAAGAGCGTCAGCACGCCTTCTGTCAAACGTCCGGCATGGGGCAGGAGTGGCCCTTCAATCGCACCCAAGACTTTGGTTTGGGCAGGCTGTAAAACAACACCTAAAGCCATAGAGGCCAATAGAATTGGGTCTTCGCTCGGTATTTCGCCGTCATCCATCGCGCTTTTCAAAAGGGCCATAGCGGCCCCATGCGGGCTTTTCTCGGGATGTTCAGACAGACCGGGAAAACGATGTAAATGAAGGATATGATAGCGAAATAAGTCCCAGTCAGAATCGGCGATATGGCAATAATCAACAACGATACGTCGCACTTTATCATCGAGCGAGAGGTCCATAGCCGAAATAGACAGGATCATCTCTGTGAGGCGATTGTGAATCGCCAGCATGAGCGCACGGGCCAGATCATCTTTGCTTTTGTAATGGCGGTAAAGAAGACCCTCTGAGACATCCGCAGCCTGCGCAATACGCTTAGTCGAGACGCCTTCAATGGTCGACTCAGAGAAGAGGTGCAGGGCGGCCCGTTCTATCCGCCCTTTGCCTGTATCGGCCTCCGCAATAATCGCGGGTAAGGGGCCCATACTATCGACAATGAAATTGTCTTTGGTTCGTGTTGAGAGGGGCATTTCCCGGGCAACCATGGTTCACTCCTACAGCTAATTCATATATAGTGATTATTCACTTACTATTTGTCAAGAGCTCTTTTCTCAGCTTAAGTGTGTAGTCAAAATATAAGTGATTAATCACACTTAATGCTTTTTGGTTTGTTTCAACGTCGGATCTGTTCAAAAAATAGGAAATTCAAAAATGAACGGGGCCTGCCTTAATTTAACACAAGACACTCACTATCCTCATCCGTATGTAAGCGTAACTTTGGATAGTCTGATAGGATAACATCATGAAACTCACATCTGATATGGCTGCGATTGTTACGGGTGGCGCCTCCGGCCTCGGCGAAGCGACCGCACGTGGACTGGCCGCCAAAGGCGTGAGCGTCGGTATTTTCGACATGAATGAAGAGCGTGGTGAAAAAGTCGCCAAAGAGATTGGCGGTGTGTTCGCCAAAGTGAACGTCGCGGATAATGACAGCGTTGATGCCGGATTTGACATGGTGCGGGCCGTCAATGGTCAAGAGCGTATCATGGTCAACTGTGCCGGGATTGGCGGCGGCATTAAGACAGTCGCGCGTAAGCGTGATACAGGCGAGATAGTCCCGCATGACCCCGCAGCCTTTATCCGCATTATCAATATTAACCTCATCGGGTCGTTTTTATGTGCGTCTAAATCTGCGGCCGGTATGATGACGCTTGACCCGCTCAATCCGGATGGGGAGCGGGGCATTGTTATCAACACAGCCTCCGTCGCCGCGCAGGACGGTCAAATTGGACAGGTGGCCTATGCCAGTTCAAAAGGCGGTATCCTGTCTATGGCCCTGCCTATGGCGCGGGATTTGGCGCGTGAAGGCATTCGCGTGAACACAATCTTACCGGGCTTTTACGAAACCCCAATTTATGAGCAAATGAAACCGGAAGTAAAAGAGAGCCTTCGCGCCCATGTTCAATTCCCGGTCCGCTTTGGTCAACCAGAAGAATACGCGCAAGTCGTCGAATTTATGTGTGAACATGGCTATATCAATGGCGAATATATCCGCACCGATGCGGGCGCTCGTATGCCGCCTAGGTAAGATATTTATACCAGAAAACTAGAATTAGGTTGCGCAGTAGGCTCTATCCCCTTTGACACTTTCATGGCTTGACGTATAGCCTCGGTATGACGTCGACAAATATATTTAGCACCGACATTCCATCTTTACCGATTTTGGAAGGAGTGACGCGCGACCAATTCAATTCTGAAATCCGTATAGCCGCAAAACCTGTTATTTTGCGTGGGTTAGTTAAATCTTGGCCAGCGGTACAGGCCGGACAAATCTCACCAGAGAAAATAGGATCTTACCTTAAAGAACTAGATAATAAGAAACCCGCCATCACCTTTATTGCGTCACCTCATATGAAGGGTCGCTATTTTTATTCGAAAGATATGCGAGGGTTTAATTTTGAACGTCGTTCTATCCCTCTCACAGCGTCTATTGATAAATTATTAGAGCAAAAAGACGATGAAGCGCCAATTGGCATTTATGCCGGAGCAACGTCTTCTTCTGATTTATTACCCGGTTTTGGAGAACAAAACCCAATGCCCCTCGTGGAGCAAAGTGTCCCGCCCTTAGTTTGGCTTGGGAATTCTGCACGGGTTGCACCGCATTTTGACTCATCCGAAAACATTGCCTGTTGTGTTGCGGGTGAACGAAGGTTTTTGGTTTTCCCTCCCGAGCAAATCAAAAATCTTTATGTTGGACCACTGGAGCATAACATGGCGGGTCAGCCTGCTAGCTTAGTAGACCCCACAGATATAGACTATGTTCGTTTTCCTAAGTTTAAAGAAGCAATGCAAACTGCCCGTATTGCCGAATTAGAGCCAGGGGATGCACTCTATCTCCCTGCGCTATGGTGGCATTATGTCGAGTCGACCGGGCCTTTAAATGTCCTTGTTAACTACTGGTGGAATGAGGTCTATAAAGGGTCGCCAATGGCCGCGCTTGCCCTGTCGCTTTTGTCAATTAGGGACTTACCAAAGGAAGAGAGGACGGCGTGGAGAGAAATATTTGACCATTATATTTTTGGCGAAGACGCCCAAAACCCAGTTCCGCATTTACCAGACTACATTCGCGGCGTGTTAGGGCCCGACAGCCAAGAACGTGATGCGAGCATAAAGGGATTTGTAAGCGCACAGCTTCAAGCTTTGTTCGGAGGGTCCTAATAACGCACGATGCGTTTTAAGTCTCGATCTGGTCGATAGTCTTTAAAGACTGTCGGTTCTTTTCCATTAAAGATCATCTCAGCCATTAATTGCCCGATGACGGGGGCGAGGGTGACGCCACTATGCGTAATCGCGATACTAACATTCGGTTTGTTTGGGGCGAACCCTAAGACCGGATGACCATCGAGAGGCAAGGGACGCCAGCCAATATAAATATCTTCAATCGTTGCATCATAAAGTGCCGGTAAAAATTCACCGGCCTTTTCCTGCATAAAATATTTATGATGGTCTTCGAAACTCATTTGCGGGAAATCGATGGGGCGATTTTTAAGGCGCTCGCCATGGGTATCCGGTGCGCCGTCTTGCTCGCCAATCACAACCCGTCCATCGGCGCGCTGATGAATATGCACACCGGGTGCAACGATAATGTGATCTATGAGCTTTGGCAGAGGCTCGGATATGGCAATCAGACCCGGAGTAGAGCGTTGCGGTATCGAGAGCCCCGCCAAGTTTTGTGGCGCGTCATTATCGGCGCCTGTGGCGATAACGACATGATCGCATGCGATGGGCCCGGCCTCTGTTTTTAGAACCCCGTTTTCATAACTTAGCGCGGTATTCGGACTATCGATTAGAGCGCCCTTGGCCTCAACCGCCGCTAATAATTGTTCCGTGGCAAAGACAGGGTCAAGCGCGCGGTCATTGCCTGAAAGCGCTGCGGTCGTTATGTCTCCGAACGCGACATTCTCTTCTAGTCCCGCCAATTCAGTGGCTTCAATCATAGACGCGGCTTCACCCCAATCAGCTTGCTCCCGAATTTGCTCGGCGAGTTGGGTTTGACGGTCTGCATCCGCAAACCATTCGAGTGATCCTATGGAAGAGAGAGGAATCATGAGTTTGGAGGACAATTCGCCCCAGCCGGACACCCCTTTCTGATTAAAGCTATGATAGCTGCGCGGTTGCTTGGCCCAGCTCGCATTAATCCAGGCAAAGTTTCCGCGCGTGGCATGAGAAGCAGGGCCATAGCCATCCAGCACGGTGACTTTCACGCCTAATTCGGAAAGGTGATAAGCGATCGACGCCCCAATAATGCCCGCGCCCACAACGACAACATGTTGGTCTGTGCGTGAGGTGTTAGGCGCGCAACTGGTAACGGCTGCCGCAGCCATAAGTTTTAAAAGCAGGCGTCTATCCATGTAGATAGTGGTAAATTTGCTTGTGTCCAAGGTCAAGCTTAGCTCATGGATAGTATCATGAATTAATTAATCTCAAGCTGCACTTAATAGTAGTAGGACAAGGGCGGAGGAAGTGCTTGATTGGCAAAATCTATTCTGAGAGTGCGTCGAGATAAATTTTCAGTGGCTGCTATCGAGCGGTGCAACATTAAAGCTTTGGAACAGAAAATATCACCTGCTTTCCCTATGACGGGCTCAATTTTAATTGGTGTAATGGAAGCACTAATTTCATGCTGGTTAAGGCTTGCATTTTTATGTGAACCAATGGCTACTTCCATAGGTCCATTAGAGCTGTGAATATCATCCAACAAAATCTGTATAAATATCATATTATCCAAAATGTAGCTCGGCGGCTCACAATGCCAAACCCCTGACTTTCGAGTCCAGTTGGTGAAACCTTCAACGTCATATTTGTCCTGAACCGCGATAACACGGTCTTGATGCCAAGGGAGCGTCCATGAGGTCTGAGGTGTTTTGATGAACGCCAAACCTCTGACCGGAAAGGCGTCAGGAAGAATTGTCTCAAGCATGATTTTAAAATTTTGGGCTTTGTTGAGTTCATTTGCTACGGCACCAAGACTCGCTAAACGGTCGCCAGCCTTATGCGGTTTTGGCATCAAGCTATGGAGCGTATTGATTTGTGCTTGAGACAGAGCGTTCCGAATCCAAACAAAGCCATTGTCTTCAAAAGCGTTGTGATTACCCATCAAACAGTTCAGCCAGTTTCTCGGTCATGGCTCCGCCTAACTGCTCC
>CAYTAJ010000004.1:49921-61508 GCA_964435725.1 uncultured Algimonas sp. | reverse complement strand
AGCTGTATGTAAAACAATACCCTGAAAGTACGTCTGAGGGGACATCGAGTTTAGAGGTTAGATCGATGACAAAACTATTTATGCGCAGCTTCGCTGTGTCAGGGTTGGCTATGGCTGTGCCGTTTTCCGCATCCGCACAGGATGCAACACTTGAAGTCGGAGGGCGATTGATGCTCGATTATGCCTTCACAGATATAAAAAATGTGAATGGCACGAATATGGACTTTGACGCGACATCATCAGAAGTGCGTCGTGCCCGTTTATTTGCCAAAGGCAAATATGGCGATTCTGTCAGCTATAAATTTGAGTTCAACCATACAACAGGTAGCGATCTTGAAATTACGGATGGTTATGTACAATTCGCACCAAAGGGTCAAAACTTCAAAGTAAAAGTCGGTCATTTCAAGACGCATAATTCCCTCGAAGAAGAAGCCAGTTCACGTTTTATCACTACGATTGAGCGCGGTGGATTTACGGACGCTTTCGCCTTAGATCGTCGCTTAGGCCTCTCAATCGGTACGTCTGGTGAAAATTACACACTCAATGTCGGAGTCTATGGCGAAAGTATAAATAGCGACTCAGCGAAACAGAACGGAAAAGCAGCGGCCGCACGTGCAACCTTTACGCCTGTTAAAACCGACGATACTATTCTTCATCTCGGCGCATCATGGCGCTATCGTAAGGCGAATGATAGCGAAGGATTCCGTTATCGACAGCGCCCTTATGCACACTCACTAAGTTCCGATAATACAGACGACTTTTTACCAAGCGGTCGTATCGTCAATGCTGGTCGTATCGTTGACGGTAGAGATGAGCGCTTTGGTGACTCAGACAATTTTTTCGCCATAGAAGGCCTAGCCATTCATAATAATCTTTGGGCCGCGGCTGAATACTCCATTATTGATGTGAAAGGCCGCGACCTTAATCCTGATGCGAATTTCAGTGGAGGTTATATTGAAGGTGGTATTATGTTTGGTGGACGCCGCGCCTACAAATCGTCAGGCGGCACATATGATCGTATGAAAGTCGATAAGCCCTTCGGTAAAGGCGGTATGGGCGCTGTGGCTTTAGTCGCGCGTTATGACACACTCGACTTACAAGATAATGGCTATCTCGGAAAACTTGACACAATCGTGTTGGGCGTTGATTGGCTACCAACAAAGCAAACTCGTTTACGTCTCAATTATTTTAATGCGGATGCTGAAAACGGATATGCCTCCAGTGCCAGTGGTATTAACGCCCGTCTTGGCTTTGATTTTTAAAGAAGGTTTGATTTCAAAAAAGGTGAAAATCATGACTATGAAAAAACTTATCATTGGCGCCGCATCAGCGGCCCTTTTGGCCGCTTGTGGCGGTGCAAATGATGCAACGGTTGCAGATAACGCGACAGAAGCGGTTACTCCTGCAAAAGACATCCGTATTGTGGGCTCTTCAACCGTGTATCCTTTCTCAACAAAGGTCGCACAAGAGTTCAAAAACAAGACGGGCTTTAATGTCGTTGTTGAGTCCACAGGCTCCGGCGGCGGTCATAAACTCTTCTGTGAAGGAGCTGGCGCAAATACGGCTGATATGACCAACTCTTCCCGTCGTCAGAAGAAATCTGAATTCGACATGTGTCAGGACAATGGTGTCGAAGAAATCGTTGAAATCAAAGTTGGGTTTGACGGCATCGTTGTGGCCAATGCCATAGACGCAGCCACCATGAACATGCCGTCTAAGGATTTGTTCCTAGCACTAGCAAAAGAGGTTCCGACATCTGATACAGATTGTACAATGCAGCCTAATCCATATACAAAATGGTCTGAAATCGACTCTAATCTCCCGGATACAACGATTGAAGTCTTTGGCCCGCCACCAACATCAGGCACACGTGATGCTTTCGTTGAAATCGCTATGGAACGCGGCGCAAAAGCTGTGCCTTGTTTGGCCGAGCTTGGTAAAACAGATAAGAAAGCCTTTGGTACAATCGCGCATACATTACGTGAGGACGGCAACTGGATTGACGGCGGCGAGAATGACAATGCCATTGTCCAGACGTTAGTCAACACACCCTCAGCCCTCGGTGTCTTTGGTTATTCCTTCCTCAACCAAAACTCAGACAAGGTTAAAGGCGCACTCATCGATGATGTCGCACCAACCTTTGACAATATTGCCAGCGGTGAATACCCCATTGCGCGTTCGCTTTACGTTTACATGAAAAAAGCGAATATCGAAGGGACACCTGGTCTGCAGGAATATGCGCTTGAGTTTACATCAGAGCAGGCTTCGGGCCCAGGCGGATATCTGGAAGAATTGGGCCTTATCCCACTTCCGGATGCGCAGCGCGCAGAAGTTCGCTCAAATGTTGAGACACTGACGCCCTATAGCCAATAGGTTATACACGCTTTACTCTGTAATTTTATTCATGGCGGCCTTGGCCGCCATTTGTTTTTGCTCTACTAGCTCGTGAGGGTAAGACAAAGGCTGTCATAAAACCCTCACATAAATGTCTTAACGAGCCCACGGGCTAAACAAAATAGGGTCAGTTTTGTGGATCAGATCGCAGTTTACATACTGATTCTGATAGGCGTTTTGACGTTTGGCGGCTTTCTTTACAATCGCAACGTCGCTGCTGATCGGTTCCGTGAAACACGCGCGGCGCAATCCACCTCTTCTTTATCCCATGGTGGCGCTTTGTGGCATTCTCAAGCCAATTATCATGGTTACTTTACCGCCTGGATGATTGCCCTTGTGTCCCTACCAACTTTTTTTGTAGGGCTGAGTTTCCGCAATGGAACGGTTGCTTATGATATTGGCCTTTTAGTCGTGATTATTGCTTTGGTACTTGGAATCATTTTCTTCGTATCCCGTCGTATTGATCCAAAATTTAAAGCCCGAACATGGGTTGAGCGATTTATCCAAGGTCTTCTGATTACTCTCTCTGTCATCGCCGTTTTGACGACACTCGGAATTATTCTCTCGCTTTTATTCGAAAGCCTTCGCTTTTTCTCGAAAGTGCCTTTCTTGGAATTCCTTTTTGGTCTCCAATGGTCACCACAAACAGCCCTTCGCGCTGACCAAGCGGGACAGTCAGGCAGTTTTGGGGCCGTGCCGATTTTCGCGGGTACGTTCTTGATTATGCTGGTTGCGATGGTAATCGCTGGCCCAATTGGCTTGATGATTGCGATTTATACGTCTGAATATGCATCCAAAAAGACCCGTAAGATTGTCAAACCGGCCATTGAAATTCTCGCGGGTATCCCGACCGTTGTATATGGCTTCTTCGCGCTCCTCACCGTTGGGCCAACAATCCGCTCATTCGCAGAAAGCCTTGGCTTTAGCGTTCCGACACAAAGTGCGCTCGCCGCCGGCGTCGTCATGGGCGTGATGATTATTCCACTTATCTCTTCACTCTCAGATGACGTTATTAATGCTGTGCCCCAAACCATGCGGGATGGATCTTATGCGCTTGGGGCCACGAAATCAGAGACGATGAAACAAGTCGTTTTCGCGGGCGCTCTACCAGGTATCATCGGCGCTTTTCTTTTGGCCATTTCGCGCGCCATAGGGGAGACGATGATTGTGGTAATGGCGGCGGGCCGTGCCGCTAACCTAACGGGCAACCCTTTTGAAGCCGTCACCACTGTGACCGTACAAATTGTCGCCTTGCTGACAGGTGACCAAGAGTTTGACAGCCCTAAGACTTTGGCTGCCTTTGCTCTGGGCCTTGTGCTCTTTGTTATCACACTCGTACTTAACATGATCGCTCTATCGGTCGTGCGCCGTTATCGTGAAAGGTATGTCTGATGAATACAGCGACCCTCACAGAAACAGACGCCAAGGACACAATTGATGCCCCCTTACAAGCGCATAATTCCCCCCATGCGTCCGAAGCCGCTCTTAAGCGCCTTAAAAAACGCAATGGAAAAGAATGGCGCTTCCGTATGTGGGGACGCGGGGCCATCGTCTTTGCTATGGCTTCACTTCTCTGGCTGCTTGTAAGTCTGGCAGGAACCGGCTTTACGGCCTTTTATCAGAACTTCATGACGCTTGAGGTCAAATTAGAAGAATCCGTCATTGCCCCGAATGGCAACACAGACCCCAATACATTACGCGGGGCCAATTATCGCCGCATCATGCAAAACACGATGTATGACCTGTTCCCGGATGTCACAGAACGAGACGAGAGAAGGGAGCTTTTTGCTCTCACTTCCGCGTCCGGCGCGACCAATGAAATCCGTCAAATGGTGTTTAATAATCCCTCACTCGTTGGCCAAACCGTGACTGTTACTGTGCCAACATCAGACCATGTCGATCAGCTCTTAAAAGGCTATATTGACCGTGAAGTTCCAGAAACCCGCCGCAAAGTCTCTGACCAACAAATCGCCTGGATTGATACGCTCAAAGAGCAAGGCGTTATCAAACGCAAACTCAATACAATCCTCTTTACCAATGCTGATAGTCGGGATCCTGAATTGGCCGGTATTGCAGGCGCTGTTGTCGGCTCAGTTATGGTCGTCATCTTAGCCTTTTTAATGGCGCTTCCCATAGGCGTGGGGGCTGCGCTTTATCTCGATGAATTTGCGCCTAAAAATCGATGGACGGACCTTATTGAAATTAACATCAATAATCTTGCAGCCGTTCCCTCTATTGTTTTTGGTCTTTTGGGCTTGGCCATATTTATTAATTTCTTTGGCTTCCAACGCTCTCTCCCCCTCGTCGGCGGTATGGTGCTCGCACTGCGCGCCTTTCCAACAATTGTGATTGCGACACGCGCGGCTTTGCGTTCTGTTAGCCCCGCTATGGTTGACGGCGCGCTTTCATTGGGCGCATCTCATACGCAAGCCGTGTTCCAACAAAAACTCCCGCTCGCCGCTCCTGGTATTTTAACAGGCTCCATTATTGCTATGGCCCAAGTCCTGGGTGAAACGGCACCGCTTTTGATGATTGGCATGGTCGCCTTTGTGACAGAAATCCCAACCTCCGTGACGGATCCGGCAACGGCTCTACCTGTCCAAATTTTCCTTTGGTCTGATAGTGCCGAACGTGCGTGGTCCGAACGGACAGCCGCGGCGATTATCGTTCTTTTGGTTATTCTTGTAACAATGAACGGTTTTGCAATATGGTTGCGTAACCGACTTGAAAAACGCAGATAGAAATAAGTCTAAAGATTATGGAAATTGAAAACCCAAAATTTCTCTGCCGGGACGTAAAAGTCCACTATGGCGATTTTGAAGCTCTGCACGGCATTAATATGGATATCCCCGATCGTGGTGTGACAGCTTTCATTGGTCCTTCTGGCTGTGGTAAATCGACATTTCTACGGACTTTCAACCGCATGAATGACACGATTGAGGGTGCGCGTTTTGAAGGCTCCATCACGATGGATGGGCAAAATATCTATGACAAAAATCTAGACCCAGTTCTGCTTCGCGCCCGTGTGGGTATGGTGTTCCAAAAGCCTAACCCGTTTCCCAAGTCGATTTATGACAATGTTGCTTATGGCCCCAAAATTCACGGCCTGACATCCAGCAAAGCGGAAATGGATGCTTTAGTGGAGAAATCACTGCGCCGCGCAGGATTATGGGATGAAGTCAAAGACCGCCTTAAACTCTCCGGCACTGGCTTGTCGGGTGGACAACAACAACGTCTCGTGATTGCGCGAGCTATTGCTGTGAACCCCGAAGTCATTTTGATGGACGAACCTGCCTCTGCGCTTGATCCAATTGCGACCGCGAAATTAGAGGCCCTGATTGAAGAGCTGAAAGAGCGTTACTGCATTATCATTGTAACACATTCTATGGCGCAAGCCGCGCGCGTGTCAGACAATACCGCCTATTTTTATATGGGTGACTTAATCGAATATGACGCGACAGAAAAAATCTTCACCAATCCGAGCGACAGCCGGACGCAAGACTATATCACGGGTCGAACAGGTTAGGGTCAATCGGGCTATAAAACCTTGTAGCCTAGTAGCGTGACATCAGAGCTTAAATAACCGTCTTTTACTGGCTCATCTTTGGTGAGGTCCGTTGAGAGATATTTTTTATTATCATCGCAGAAGATTGTCACGACTTTGGAATCGAGTTGACCTTTCGCCGCCATGGCCTGTTGCACTTTCAAGGCTGCAATCAAATTGGCACCAGACGATATCCCCACGGCCAATCCCAACTCGGCGCTTAATTTTTGCGCCATGATAATCCCGTCGCCATCATTAACGCAAATAACTTCATCCAGAGTCTCTAAGCAGACTATATCCGGAATGAATTCATCCGAGACACCCTGAATACGGTGTTTTCCGACCTTATGACCCGTTGTGAGGGTCGGGCTTTCCGCAGGCTCCATAGGATGAATTTTGACATTCGGGCGGAGGCTACGTAGGGCTTTATGTACGCCCATGACAGTTCCCCCCGTACCGACACCGGCCACAAACGCATCAGGACACGCGCCAAGCTGCGCGGCAATTTCTGGCCCCGTAGAGCCACAATGCGCTTTACAATTATCTTGGTTGGAAAACTGACGCGGCAAAAAGACGTCATTTCTCTCACGCGCCAAATCTTCGGCCAATTGGATAGAACCGACAAAGCCACCCTCTTCATGACTTACTAATCGAACATCCGCCCCATAACTTTTCATCAATGCAATACGCTCCTGGCTCATCCAATCCGGCATATAAATTCGAACCGGATGCCCCAAGGCACGACCCAAAGCACAAAAGGCAATACCCGCATTGCCGCTTGTCGCCTCGACTATCATGTCCCCTTGTCGAAGCGCCCCTTTTTCATAAGCGCATTTTAAAACTTCCAGAGCCATACGGTCTTTGATGGAACCGGATAGGTTAAAATATTCAAGTTTAGCGTGAAGCGTCAAAGGCTGATTTTTGTAGAGCAAGTTCACGGCAATTAGCGGTGTATTTCCCACCAATCGTTCTAAGGTTTGGAACATGGGTGGTAAAGAAAAACTTTGTCTGGGTTTTTCGAGTGTAGCGAGTGACATAGATGACCTGTTGGATAGACTTTCCGTCATAGTCTTCGATAATCATTCAAAAGACTTCATCATATTTTGGATTAAATGCCTATATTTTGATAATTTATTACGATAATATAATCCTATGTCCGAAAATTATACACAAACTGATATTAAGATATTAAATATTTTACAAATGGATGCGACGCGATCCCTTGACTCAATTGCCGAAGAGATAGGGGTTTCGCTTAATACCTGTTGGCGCCGGGTGAAATCTCTTGAAGAGACCGGTATATTAGAAGGCCGCGTGGCCCTCATTGATAACGAAAAAGTTGGTTTGCCTCTCACTGTTTTCGTCTCAATTCGAACAGATGATCACTCTAAGGCTTGGGCCGATAGTTTTGATGCGGCGGTGCGTGATATACCTGAAATCGTGGAATTTTACCGTCTGGCCGGGGATGTCGATTATATCCTGAAAATGATGGTCGCGAGTGTGGCCCATTATGACAAAGTCTATCAACGCCTCATAGAACGCGTTCGCCTATCCGATGTGTCCGCGAGCTTCGCCATGGAGAAACTAAAATTCACGACAAAATTACCGCTCTCCCATATCAAAAAATAAAGGCGACCTTGTAGGCCGCCTTTTTTAACAAAATTTTTGTGAAACGCGTTATTATTGTGCCGTTTCAAATCCGCACTGACGTTGTTCCATTTTGATTTGCTTTGTCAAACGCGTCGCATTTTGTGCGTAAGCTTCTGTGACTGTGCCGCTTGTGACGGTTTTACCGCGCAATGGACTAACGTCTTCACAAAGGTGGAACACTAACGGGGAAGAAGACCTTTCCGCCCCATTTTTCGGCGCAATCCAATAAACAATGTCACGACCGTTAGGGTTATCCGCATCTTTTGTTGCCTCTGCCACGGCATCTGAGTCTTTGGCAATGTCTTGAGCTTGCGCTGCCACTTCAGGTGAACAAGCCGTAGTTGGTGCATTCGCTCTTATCTGCGCCGCACATTCATTCATATCTTGCGTATATTGTTCGACTGATGGAGGGTTATAGCTAACGCCAAATGCTGTTGCGATGAGGGCCAAGACAACCCCAACGCCACCAGCAATTTTCTTATTCTTAGGATCCATATCCTTATCTAAGAATATCAAAGCCAAGAGCGGCAAGAAAGCAATCAGCGTGATAATCGCACCGAGTTGGTTTTGGACAAAGAATTTAAACTTATCCTGCCGACTTGCAGGATCATGTTTATTCGCCGCTTTCCAGAGCAAGCTGCCGCCAATTGCAAAAATAGCAATAACGACAAGTAAGCCAACCAAGAGAACCAGATTGCCTTGGTCAAATGTATTCTTAAGCAAGAGAACGATAGCACCTATCTCTGTCGCAATCGCAATAAACCAAGACACAAGGGCGAATATTCGTAATTTCTTAGCCTTCCCCTTTTGGTCTTGTGTGGCTTGCCAAGCCTGCGTCACATCGGGTTTTCCTGATGTCTCTGGTGTTGGTTCAGTATCGGCCATATGTTTTCCCCATAAAAGGCCATAACGGCCAGTATCCCAACCCTCAGAGATAAAAGCGTGATTTCAAATGTCAATCTGACTTTACCCTAGCTCTGGCTCTATTCAGGCGCTAGTCATTCTGACCGTATTAGAAAAAAGTGCGAGGTAACAAAATAGATTACAATTGATATTGTGGGTCTTGCTAGAGGCATGATTGCGCAAATGCGGATATCTCACCAGATCAGTTAAATTCAGTATTAGGTAGCGATCTAGCCGCAGCCCCCCTAAAAACTTGGTCCGGATGAAGGATCACACTCGAATGAATTCAGGTCCGTTATCCCACAACTTGTTTACAAATCGAGCCAAGGCGGTTCGCTCATAAGTGCCTTTAGCGGCCTCGGAGGTACGGCCAAAAAGTTTCTGTAATGTGACTACCAGATTAGATGAGCCTCACATAATAGGATACACCTATCAAAATCATTAGATTAATCGATTAGATTTATCATATAAAGATATATATTTCCCCAAACAATTGCACTGCGCTCTGCGTAGTTATTAAGAGTTTATCACAGGAGAGACCCATGAACGATCTGACAGTCAATACCAGCGGCAAATGCCCCGTCATGCACGGTAGTGCGACCAGCAGCAAACCCACCTCAGTCAAGGATTGGTGGCCAGAAGCCCTGAATGTTGAGATTTTGCATCAGCATGGCGCACGCTCCAATCCGATGGACCTGGATTTTGATTATCATGAGGCGCTAAAGACGCTCGACTTCGATGCGTTGAAAGCCGACTTACACGCCCTCATGACGGACAGCCAAGATTGGTGGCCTGCCGATTGGGGGACATATGCCGGTTTGATGGTTCGTATGGCATGGCACGCAGCCGGCACATATCGGACGTCTGATGGTCGCGGCGGCGGCGCGACTGGCAATTTGCGTTTCGCCCCGCTGAACAGCTGGCCGGATAATGGTAACCTCGACAAAGCCCGGCGCCTGTTATGGCCAATCAAAAAGAAATATGGCAACGCCATTTCTTGGGCTGACCTCATGCTTTTGGCCGGCAATGTCGCCTATGAAAGTACGGGTCTTGAGACCTTTGGTTTCGGCTTTGGCCGGAAAGATATCTGGGCGCCGGAAATGGACGTCAATTGGGGTGAAGAGAAAGAATGGCTCGCACCGTCAGAGAACCGTTATGCCGATCTCGACAAGGCGGACTCCATGAATCCAAACCTCGCGGCCGTCCACATGGGTCTGATCTATGTGAACCCGGAAGGTGTGAACGGTAATCCTGATCCGGCACGTACAGCCCAGCATATCCGTGTCACTTTTGCCCGTATGGCGATGAATGACGAAGAAACTGCGGCCCTGACAGCGGGCGGTCATACGATCGGTAAAGCGCATGGTAATGGCGATGCAGATGCACTGGGCCGTGAGCCCGAAGGGGCAGAGCTAGAAGCACAAGGCTTTGGCTGGATGAACCCACATGCCGATGGCAAGCCCAGCAGCCACGTCACATCTGGCGTTGAAGGTGCATGGACATCCAACCCAACGAAATTCGACATGGGTTATTTCGACATGCTCTTCGGACATGAGTGGGAGCTGACAACATCACCCGCTGGTGCAAAACAATGGAAACCCGTCAATATCGATGAAGCCAATATGCCAGTTGATACAGATGGCACCGACACCAGAACCATGCCTGTGATGACGGACGCTGATATGGCGATGAAAGTCGATCCAATCTATAATGAAATCTGCCAGAAATTCATGGCTGATGAAGCCTATTTCCGTGACACATTTGCCCGCGCTTGGTTCAAGCTAACGCACCGTGATATGGGACCAAAAGTCAACTATCTCGGCCCATGGGTACCGGAAGAAGACCTCATCTGGCAGGATCCGATTCCAGCGGGGTCGACATCCTATGACGTCGATGCTGTTAAAGCGAAAATCGCAGCAACTGACCTCACACCTGTTGAGATGCTCAATACAGCTTGGGATAGTGCCCGCACATTCCGTGGCACAGATAATCGTGGCGGCGCCAATGGGGCCCGTATTCGCCTAGCTCCACAAAACTCGTGGGAAGCCAATGAGCCAGAGCGCCTGAACCGCGTTTTATCTGTTCTTGAGCCGATCGCGGCGGAGACAGGCGCGTCCCTCGCAGACGTGATCGTGCTAGCAGGGAATGTCGGCCTCGAAGCCAGCCTAAAAGCGGGCGGTCACACTATCGATGTTCCGTTCGCACCGGGTCGCGGCGACGCAAGCCAAGAGCAAACTGATGCAGACAGCTTTGACGTCCTAGAGCCACTCGCCGATGGTTTCCGTAACTTCACCAAGCCTGAATTTGCAAGCCTTTCGGACGAGATGTTCCTCGACCGCGCGCAATTACTCGGCCTAACGGGTGCGGAAATGACTGTCCTTCTCGGCGGTATGCGCGTGATGGGCACAAATTATGGCGGTACGGCACACGGTGTCTTCACTGATAATGTCGGTAGCTTATCTAATGATTATTTCGTCAACCTGACGGATATGGGCAACACATGGCATCCGATTGGCGATAGTCTTTATGAGTTACGCGATCGCCTGACAGGTGAGATCAAATTCACTGCGACAAAAGCCGATCTAATTTTTGGTTCCAACTCAGTGCTACGCTCTTTTGCTGAAGTCTACGCACAGGACGACAATCAAGAGAAGTTCGCTAAAGACTTCGTCGCAGCCTGGACGAAAGTCATGAACGCGGATCGGTTCGACCTTAGCTAGACCAAGCTAATTTATAGCCTACTACAAAGGCGCGGTTCTCAGATATGAGAGCCGCGTTTTTTTATTTACCCCTCACCGAGTGTGCGACGGCGCACCGCGCTTGCTTATCTCCGCATCCACGTTAAATAGCTCGCATGACAGACCAGTCCAAAATCCGTAATTTTTCCATCGTGGCCCATATTGACCACGGGAAGTCGACACTCGCAGATCGCCTCATCTCTTATACAGGCGGCTTATCTGACCGTGAGATGTCCGAGCAAGTGCTCGACAATATGGATATTGAAAAAGAGCGCGGCATCACGATTAAAGCGCAGACCGTGCGTCTGGATTACAAAGCCAAAGACGGCGAGACCTATATCCTGAATCTGATGGATAC
>CAYTAJ010000004.1:16490-49821 GCA_964435725.1 uncultured Algimonas sp. | reverse complement strand
GAAGATGTGTTGGAGGCCATTGCCATGCGCTTGCCACCGCCCAGCGCAGGCGACCCGAATGCGCCACTGAAAGCTATGCTCGTTGATGCATGGTACGACACTTATATGGGCGTTGTCGTGCTGTTCCGTGTGATCGAAGGCACGATTAAAAAAGGCATGCGCATCCGAACGATGAATACGGGCGCAAGCTATACAGTTGATAAGGTTGGTGTGTTCCGCCCTAAACCCGAAGACCTGAAAGAAATTGGCCCGGGCGAGGTTGGCTTCCTCACCGCCTCTATCAAAGAAGTCGCCGACGCCGCGGTAGGCGATACGATTACTGAAGATAAACGACCAACCGAAACACCGCTGGAAGGGTTTAAGCCCGCGCAACCGGTTGTCTTCTGTGGTATCTTCCCGGTCGACGCCGCAGACTTCGAAGACTTACGCGCCGCCATGGGCCGCCTGCGCCTCAATGATGCGAGCTTTAGCTTTGAGATGGAAACATCGGCGGCGCTCGGCTTTGGTTTCCGTTGTGGCTTCCTTGGGCTGCTTCATCTTGAGATTATCCAAGAGCGGCTTGAGCGAGAATTTGATCTCGACCTTATCACCACTGCCCCCTCTGTGGTCTACACACTGAAAATGCGGAATGCCGAGGATATTCAATTGCATAACCCGGCCGATATGCCGGATGTGATGCAGATTGAAGAAATCCAAGAACCGTGGATTAAAGCCACCATTATGACACCGGATGATTATCTTGGTGGCATCCTGAAACTCTGCCAAGACCGACGCGGCATACAGACAAACCTATCATATGTCGGCACACGCGCCATGGTCGAATATGAGCTCCCGCTTAATGAAGTGGTGTTTGATTTTTACGATCGGCTGAAATCGGTCTCCAAAGGCTATGCGAGTTTTGATTATCAGAGCATTGGCCTTCGCACTGGGGACCTTGTGAAAATGAGCATCCTCGTGAATGGCGACCCGGTTGACGCGCTCTCTATGCTCGTCCACCGTTCCCGCGCTGAAAGCCGAGGACGTCAAATGTGTGAACGGCTCAAAGACCTCATCCCAAGACACCTCTTTAAAATTCCTGTCCAAGCTGCCATTGGGGGCCGCATAATTGCCCGCGAAACCATCGCCGCCATGCGCAAAGATGTGACAGCGAAGTGTTATGGCGGCGACGCATCCCGCAAACGCAAACTCTTGGACAAACAGAAAAAGGGTAAAAAACGCATGCGCCAGTTTGGCCGCGTAGAAATTCCGCAAGAAGCGTTTATTGCCGCACTGAAGATGGATGACGATTAGTGTTTTTGGCGACTCATAGCGCCTTTAACTCAACCGACAGAAACCTTCTAAATCTGATTGTATTTGCATCATTTTCAAAAACGCCTATTACTATCATCGGTGAAATCATGAAAAGGGGATGATTGTGCGCTTAAGAAAAAATGTCGTTTTAGTTTTATCAACTCTGAGTCTCATAGCCTGTTCCGTTGCAGACACTGACACAGATGTCACAACTACTGATGCACCAACACCCAGCACAACAAATATCTCGGACGCTGTTGAAATTACCCTAATTGACATGCTGGATGGTGTCACCAGCAGCTATTGCATTGATATTGCCGGTGGAAATAAAGACATCGACATCACAAAAGGCCTACAAGCGCATACGTGCTACAGCTACCGCGGTGAAATCGGGACGGATCAAACTTTCTCCACACGTTATTTCGCCGAAAATGCGCTATACATGCCTGACTTTGATGTTTGCGCGACTGTTGATGCGCTTCAAGCAGGTGCCGCTATAGGGCTTGCCTCATGTGAGGGGTCAGATCTTCAAAATATCGTTTTCTCTGACACAGGGACTATATCAATGATGGCGGCTCCTGATCTTTGCTTTACGGCTGCAAAAGACTCACGTTTTGGACGCAGTGAAGTTCACCAAATTAAAGCCTTATCCTTAGAAGCTTGTTCGGAAGACCTAGCGCCTTACCAAAAATGGCGCGGCCGATCTTCGGCTGATTAGGTTTTTAACAATTACCTCTTTAAAAGTCCGCAGCCTCTCTTTTGCCAGAGCTTTGCCTCTTTAATAGACCCTCCTCAATCTGATGTTTCTTTCGGAGTTTTGCGTTCTGTAATACGCAAATTTAAGAAAACCGTTTCTTAACACTGAATGGACACAGATAATTAATCACTCTGTTATAGTGTGTTTTTAAATAAACACGGATTAAGAGTATGGAACGCTTATTAGAAAATACTGTCAAAACAGCTTTAATGACAAAGCTTTTTGTCTGGGCCTTAGTAACATTAATCGGCGCCTTCTGTTTGGCGATTTCCACTATGTTCAATAAGCCTGAAAGCCCAGATCTTAATCACACGCTCATGTCTGAGGACCCCTATAGCTCTCCAGACGGCAATATAGAGAACAGTCGCGCGCTTCGATACTTATAATTAAATGGCCTTCCCCCTCTACTCTCTCTTCAAAGGTCTGTTGTCATATTCACGCCATGACAATGGAAAGCCCGACCGCCCCAGAGGGGCACGCCCATCCAATTTATATGGTAAGGGCTGGCGGTCGGGCACTAATTTGACCTAAGACAATATTTTATTACGCCACAACATTATAACTGCAAATAATGTTGCAAATCATTCTCAAAGTTATTGACAATCATTCTTAACTGAGCTTTATGAACTTATGATTTATTGCGTATGCAGACAGATCAATACGGAAAAGGTAGATTTCGCAGCCTCTTGCGGTGCGAAGACGGCAAAATGCGTGCTCGCACATTATGGTGAGACCTTTAATTGCGGTAAATGTGCTTGCTCAATCCAAGAAAGATTAGATGCAAAAATCCCTGCTAAAATTGCTCTTGCGGCTGAATAGCAATTGCAAAGATAATTTCTTAAACCTCTGTAAAACCTAAGATATTTTTGCTACGTACTGTGTCAGAGAAACACAGGAGAACATGGTGCGCGACAACCCAAAAACAATTGAGCATTTGAATAAAGTTCTAAAAAACGAACTGACGGCGATTAATCAATATTTCCTACATTCACGGATGCTGAAGGACTGGGGCGTCTCTAAACTCGCTAAGAAAGAATATGAGGAGTCCATCGAAGAGATGGAACATGCTGATTGGTTGATTGAGCGTATTTTATTCCTCAACGGCCTTCCCAACCTTCAAGACCTCGGGAAATTGCATATTGGCGAAAATGTCGAAGAAATCATCGAGTGTGATCTGAAGATGGAAGCAATTGCTATCCCGGATTTGCGTGATGCTATCGCCCACTGTGAAGAAGTCCGCGATTATGTCAGCCGTGATCTCTTTGCAAAAATTCTCGACAGCGAAGAAGGTCATCTGGACTTCTTGGAAACGCAACAAGACCAAATTCGTCTTATTGGCATCCAAAACTATATTTTGAACCAGTCAGAACCAAACGCGGAGTAATCCTTACCCGCGTAAATCTTTCGGCGATGCCAGAGAGATGTAAGAGGTAATGGAATTAACTTGGGCCAATGTGCCCAAGACATCACCATGAAAAGCTTTATAGGCCTCCAGGTCTGAGACCTCGACCCTTAAAAGATATTCAACAGCGCCCGTAATATTGTGACACTCACGCACTTCGGGTGCTGCTTCCATTGCGGCCTCAAAGGCCCGCGAATGAGTTTTAAGATGGCCCGATAATCCTACCATCACAAAAGCCGTTACCCCTGTCCCTAATTTGCGTCGATTAATAACCGCGCGGTACCCTTCAATGACGCCACGACGTTCAAGGTCTTGAACACGCCTCAAACAGGCCGAAGGGGATAATCCGACCCTCAAAGCCAACTCAGTATTCGATATTCGCCCATCTTTCTCTAAGATTTGCAATATATGGTCGCTTATAACGTCTAACTCTTTCATATATTGCATAAATAGCAATAAAAACGCCTGTTTTGCAATATATCACAGCCCATATCCTTTTATTCTTGTGAAAAAGGGAGAGCGTGAAATGTCCATATTAGATCTCAAAAATTATGATATGTCCGCAGAACGCGGATTCTTAAGCCGTTTCAACCCGAACGAAGTAGAACTTAAAGGTCAATTCGCAGAGGCCAGAGACGTCGCTTTGTCTTTACCGGACCTCCTACCGTCCGGCCGCGTTCGACACCTTCTGGAAGCACGGCTTCCAACAATATCCGAAGAATCCATTAAAGCTCTATCTGATGAAGAAGCCCGTATGGCCATGGTGCATTATTCCTTCATGGTGCAAGCCTATGTCTGGGGCGAACCGGACGCCCCTAAAAGCCTGCCACCATGTCTGGCCGTGCCGATTGTTGCCTTGGCCGACCATATCGGACAACAACCTCTCCTGCCCTATAGCGGCTATGTCTTGGACAATTGGGGTTTGATTGATCCGGAAGGGCCAATTGACCTCTCCAACCTCTATATGATTCAAAATTTCTTAGCCGGACAAGACGAGGCTTGGTTCGTGCTCATTCATGTCGCGATAGAAGCCCGAGCCGGCGCCTGCTTTGACTTAATTGCACCATTACTCAAAGCGCTTGAGCAGGATGACGTAGAGAAAGCCCAAAACCTCTTGGAACAGATGGCCGTCATATGGGGCGACCTCAAAGCGATTTTTGATCGTATGCCGGAACGCTGCGACCCTTATGTCTATTTCGAACGGGTGCGTCCTTATATTCACGGCTGGAAAGATAACCCTGCCCTTCCCGGCGGTATTATTTATGAAGGTGTCGAAAAATTTGGCGGCAAGCCCCAAGCCTTTAGAGGGCAAACTGGATCGCAATCTTCTATCGTACCTGTCATGGATGCTCTTTTAGGCATTGGTCATGCTGCTGATCCTCTGAAAGCGTATTTGGATCAGCTTCATATTTATCGTCCGCCGGCGCATCGTCATTTCATTGACGATGTTCGCGCGCAAAGTCGATTAAGAGACTTCGTGATCAGAACAGAGCATAAAGGCCTCACCGACGCCTATAATGCGAATGTTCAAGCGGTCGCTGATTTTCGGTCTCGTCATCTGGAATATGCTGCAAGCTATATCAACCATCAGCAAAGCAAAGCCAGCGGGAATGATACAGAGGTTGGCACAGGCGGCACACCGTTTATGAAATATCTGAAAAAACATCGGAACGAGACACGTGAGAATTTGATTCAAATTCCGGGATTGGCGGCTAACGCATCATCTAAAGCGAGTAAGGCAGCGTCTTAATCCAAAGGTCATTCTGCCTATTACATTTGACTTAGAGGGCGAGAGTGCTTAGGCGGCGCCCTTTATATCAGACCGTAGCGGGTCGAGGCCCCTTCGGACACATATGACGCATTTTTCAGACCTTAAACTGGCAGAACCCCTTGACCGCGCTTTACGCGAACTCGGGCACGCCACCCCAACGCCTATCCAAGCGCAAGCCATTCCTAAAGCCCTCCAAGGCCACGATATAATGGGTATTGCGCAGACAGGCACCGGCAAAACAGCCGCCTTCACCCTGCCAACACTTCATCATATTTTTACAGTCGACAAAGACGTGCCCAAGCGTGGGGCGCGCGTTCTTATTCTCGCGCCGACGCGCGAACTTGCTAATCAAATTGCTGTTTCCGTTCGTGACTATGGACGACATATGATGGATCTCTCTGTCGCCTGCATTTTTGGCGGGGTGCCGATTAACCGACAAATTAAAAGACTTGTTCACGGCAATGACGTGATTGTCGCGACGCCCGGGCGCTTAATCGACCTGCTAGATCGTAAAGCTATTCGGATTGATGAAGTTGAAGTTCTAATTCTGGATGAAGCCGACCAAATGATGGATATGGGCTTTATTCATGCGCTGAAGAAAATTGTACCGCTACTACCGAAGCAAAGACAAACGCTCTTCTTTTCCGCAACACTTGCGCCTGCGATTAAAAAACTGTCTCAGCAATTTCTGACGGATCCGGCACACATCTCTGTTACACCTGCCAATACGACCGCAGAAAAAGTTGAACAACGCGTCTATCACGTCAATCAAGCCGAGAAACAAAGCTTACTCAGCGTCGCTTTGCTTGACCCCGATGTTGGCCGTTCCCTTGTTTTCACACGAACTAAACATGGTGCAGATCGTATTGTGAAACGCTTGGCGCAAGTCGGCATATTGGCTGTCGCCATTCACGGCAATAAATCACAAGGCCAAAGACAACGGGCGCTCGAAGATTATCGTTCCGGTAAAGTCGACACACTCATTGCCACAGATATCGCCGCACGCGGCATTGATATTCCCGACATCACCCATGTCTTTAACTATGAAATTCCTAATGTACCGGAACAATATGTTCACCGTATCGGTCGAACCGCGCGGGCACAGCGCACGGGTATTGCTGTCTCCTTCGTTGATAAATCAGAAAATAATTATCTGCGCGATATAGAAAAACTATTAAAACAAAAACTGCCTAAAATGGATATGCCCGAGGGCATGGATGAAAAGCTGAAAGCGCTTAAAGCGAGAAAACCTTTACCGCCGCCCGAAAAACCGAAGCCTGATGCCAGAAAAGGCCGTGGGAAATCTAAAAAGAAAGGCCGTTTTTCTAAATCTGAGAAAGCAAAGAATTCTCAGAAAGCGACATCGAAAGCCAAAGAACAAAGCATCGAGAAAACTTCAAAGCAGACACAAAGTAAAGATAATCCAAAAACGCCTCAACCTGCGAAAACGCAGTCTCGCATGACAGGCGGTAAATCAAATCAGCCTGAGCGCAAACGCGTCAAAAAGACGGATGCAACGCCAAATAAAACGGGTCAAAAAACGAAACGCAAAACACCTAACAAACCCCTCTCCCCCGAAGGCCGCGCTGCACAGTCTTATTCTGGCAAGGCCTATAAAGGCAAAGGCCCTAAAAAGATAAAACCAAGCCGTGCAAAGCGAAAAGCCAATCGACAGGCTTCGGGTAAGACAAAGCCACGTTAGAGCTTAGGGAGTCTTCTTCCGAAACCCGCTTGCCCACAGAACGAGCGCAATAAGAGGAAATTGCAGCACCACTCTAAACCAAAGTTGGAAGTCGGTTAGGTCGCGACCGTTAAACGGAATATCGGCGACGGCCATATAAATATTGGCCGGCAGAACCGCGATTAAAAAGAGCGATAATAAAATACCCGTCTGACGACGATATTTCGGCCATATTAATCCAACAGCAAAAATAATTTCCATGACCCCCGTGACCTGCACGATAAGTTTAGGAAAAGGCAAAAAGGGTGGAACGATTTTCACGAATTCATCGACAGCGGTGAAATGCGAAATGCCCGCCAATAAAAAGAAAACGGCCAAGAGCCCACAAAAGATAAGTTGAATCGTCGGCACAAACTTCATAAATTAGACAAACCAAAAATAGCGCGTGCGCCATTGGCATCTTTTGCAATTTGGTCTTTTAACGCCTCAAAGCTTTCGAATTTTTGTTCCGGACGAATAAAACTTCGGAACCGTACGGCAATATGCTGACCGTAAATATCTCGATAAAAATCCAGAAGGTGTACTTCCAATCGCGCCTCTTCACCGCCCACCGTCGGACGATTGCCTGTATTCGCGACAGCCGGTCGCCACTTTGTTTCTCCCTCTAATCGCACTTCGACACAATAAACGCCAAACTTTGGGCGGACGAGATCACCGAAATCAAGGTTTGCTGTCGGGAAATTAATTGTCCGCCCTCGCTGCTCTCCTTTGGAAACAATCCCGTCAACAATCCAGGGCCGCGAGAGCATGTGTTGCGCGTGAAACACATCCCCGGCCTGCAAGGCTTTGCGAATCTCTGTACTGCCATATTTTCCATAGAGATGGTGTAACCCGACAGGCTTCATAGGCGTCACGCCAATACCGCGTTCTCCGCATATCCGTTTCAGGCTCTCAACATCACCGCATCGGTTTTTGCCAAAGCCATAATCCTCCCCGACGACAACATGGCGAATGCCCAGGCCTTGGTGCAAAACCTCTTCAACGAAAGCTATATCATCCATATCGCGTAGGTCAGTGGTGAAAGGGATTTCATAGAGACGCTCAACACCCAGCTCGGACATGACTTCCGCGCGAATGGCGGGCGTCATCAAACGAAAAGGTGGGGCGTCGGGTTTGAAAAAACGAAACGGATGAGGGCGGAACAAGCCTATGCCCATGGGCGCGTTTTCGGCCTTGGCAATCTCCTGTGCAGCTTTAATCACCGCTTGATGTCCGCGATGCAGTCCGTCAAAATTGCCCAAAGCAATCACAGCCCCTTTTTCAGAGGCGTCCAAATCTTGATACCGCGTAAGGGTTTTCACGACAGAAAATTATGCCTTACGATGTTGGGCGTTTTTGAACAAAGACGCCCGCATCGCCGCGACAAATTTTCTTGCCATCGACTTCACAATAACAACTCATTTTAACGCGACCCGACCGCTCATTTATCTCGGCCACTTCGGCCACCGCTGTGACTTCGTCACCGATGAAAGCGGGTTTACGGAAACGGAGATTTAACTCCACAAACAAAGCGCCCGGTCCCGGCAAATCATTGCCCAAAACAGCCGAAATAAAAGACGCCGACAAAGCTCCATGCGCGATACGCTGTCCGAATTGCGTTGTCGCCGCAAACTCCGCATCCACATGAATAGGGTTATGGTCACCTGTAATATCCGCGAACGTATTAATCATTTCTTCGGTGATCACAGCCGTCGTCGTCGCCCGCATCCCTACGGATAAATCTTCGAGGTAGTATTTTACGTTTTCAGTCATAATATTGTCTCTCTCACGTTCGGATTAACACCCGAAAGGTCGCATTACCACGATAAATTCGACGCCATGTAGCGCGATGTGATACGATGTTTCTGCAAGAGCGCTTTAAATTTCTCAGTCGTGTCACCATAAAGGCCGTCTTGAATAAACAAGCAGTCATAGCCTTGCTCTTGTGCGCCTAATAGGTCTGTGAAGATATTGTCTCCAACACACAACACACGCTCGACATCAGGTACATGACCCAAAACTTCACCGAGCCAAGCGCGGGACAAACGATAGATGGGCTCATGCGGTTTCCCCGCATAGACAACGCGCCCGCCCATTTTCTCATATTTCTGTGCCAAAGCTCCGCCGCAATAAATAACCCGATCACCGACACGAACTTTCACATCCGGGTTCACGCAAATGAACTCAAGGTCTCGAGACAGAGCCTCACGCAGAAGTTCTTCGTAATCATCGGGCGTTTCATCATCTTCAAACAAACCCGTGCACGATATAAATTCCGCCATATCGAGGTCTGAGAAATTAAGCTCCAGACCTTGATAGAGACCGTCATCGCGCTCCGGTCCTATTTTATACGCTGGGCCGGGAGCACGACGCGCCAGCTCATCAATTGTGGCATCACCCGATGTCACGATAGCGTCCCAAAATCCACCGGGTACACCAATGCGGGCAAAACTGTTCGGAATAGACACGCTCGGCTGTGGAGAATTGGAAATCATAATCACGGGACCACGCTCTTCGCGGAAGCGCTCTAGTGCTTCACAAGCCTCCAAATAAGGCCCCTTGCCATTATGAACGACACCCCAAATATCACAAAGAATGGCATCATAGTCATCCGCGATATCACCTAGACCTGAGAGGTCCTGAAAATCGTCATGAAGATTGCTCATAATAGGCTCGTTTTCACATCCGCTGAATTATGAGCGGGAGTTAGTACCTCTGCCCAGACAGGGCAAGTCAATAGAGGCTTTATATCTCGTACCGATTCGGCGCGACAGACGCAAAAAGCCATGTTAAGGTGAAAAGAGCTTAATTACGGGGCAGAGTTTGAAAGCTATTATCGCAGAGCTAAAACGGAGAAACGTCTTCCGCATCGCGGGAACTTACGCCGTGGTGAGTTGGATTATGGTCCAAATCGCGGCCATAACAACAACCAGTTTTGGGGCACCCGATTGGGTTATGAAAATGCTGATTGTGACCTTCGCTATCGGCTTCCCAATCGCTCTTGTTTTCGCTTGGGCCTTTGAGATGACACCAGAGGGTGTGAGACCAACGGAATCCATTTCAGCCGAAGATAGCATTGCCATTCATACAGGTCGAAAGTTGGATTACGCAATCCTTATAGGCTTAATCATCGTCGGCGCCTTGATTATCACTTCACAGTTCCTTCCTAAGCCATCGCCCTCTCAAACGCCCACTGAGAGCAACATTGATATTTCAGCAACTGACAGCAAACAAATTAAAGAGACGATGGCGACAGCTGAGGCTTCAAACACCGCAGAATTTGGTCGTCTCTCCATTGCTGTTTTGCCCTTCGATGATTTTTCGCCAGATAAAGATCAAGATTATTTCGCCAAGGGTATCTCGGAAGAATTATTAAATGTCCTCGCACGCATCGAAGGCTTGCGCGTCGCCTCCCGTACCTCCGCTTTTGCTTTCCAAGAACAGGATAAAAGCGTGGGGGAAATCGCCGAAGCCTTAAATGTCGCTCACATTTTGGAGGGCAGTATTCGTAAGGCAGGCAACACACTGCGTATTACGGCGCAATTAATTAACACGTCTAATGATCAACATATTTGGTCAGAGACCTATGACCGCCCGCTCTCAGCGCAAAATATATTTGCCGTTCAGGACGAAATTGCCGCAGCCATCGTCGATGAATTAAAAGGGCGCCTGTCTTTCACGCCTGAAGGTTCAACAGGGCGAACAGTTTCACTCGAGGCTTATGAGCTTTATCTTCAAGGTTTGGAGAAAGCTAAAGTTCGTCTCCCTGACCCTTTAAATGAAGCGATTCAAAAATTTGAGTCTGTCATTGCTTTAGACCCAAATTATTCTCAAGCTTATTCGGGTCTCGCTGACTCTTATATGCTCTCTTATATTTATGGCGGTCAGGAGCGCGAAACAGCGCAAGCTCAGGCGCTCAAAAATATCGACCGGGCCTTGGCCCTTTCTTCAAACTCAGCAGAGGCCCTATCAAGCCGCGCCATGTATGCGCATATGTTCCGAAGCGGAAATGATGTGTCTGAGTCGATTGATTATGCCAAACGTGCGATTGCGGCGAACCCGAATTATTCCACCGCCTACCACCGCCTAGGACAAGCCTATGCCACCCAATTCGATTACAAAGAGAGCCTAGCTGCATTTGAAAAGGCAAGAGAGTTTGATCCTCTCTCACCCACAATTCTCAGCAGCGTTGCGCGCCTACAAAATTTACTCGGGGATTGGAAGGCTGCTAAGGCAACATCGCTAGATATTAAAAAATGGCATCCCAATCAGCCGATTGGATATATTTATTTATCCTATTTCAATTTCACAGAAGGGAATTACGCCGAGGCCCATAGTTTAGCTAAAGATGCGCAAGCCCTTAATCCGCAAGACACGACCCACCCGCTTCTTTTACAGGAAATTTACCTCAAGGCGAGGATGTTTGAAGAAGCGCTCGCTATCAAAGTAAACGAAGATGTCTTTCCCCATGCGGGGCAAAACGCCATGGCACGGGCGGTTGTGGCCTTAGACACAGGCAATGTGGATAATATCACCACGCTCATCGACGCGATAGAAGACGATAACCCTGCAGATGTTGAAGATTTGAAAAAGGCTGGAATGCTTCATTATCTTACGGGGAATTATACCGCTGCCCTTCCACTTTATAAAACCGCCATAGACACGCAGAATCTGAAAGAGGAAGACGCTGATATTGATAACTTACTATTTATGGCCCGCGCTGCAGTAATTTTAGATCAAAAGAATGACCAGGACGCCCGTGGTTTCAGAAATAAATTGGGCGACTATTTCGGAGATGCGAGTCACGACGACTTTGACAGACAAGTAGAACTTTGGGCAGGCGCTATTTTGGCCGCTACGAGCGTAGAGCCTCAATCTGCCTTTCCATGGCTCGATCGAATGTTGGATCTTAGTCAAGTTGATATCGTTTTAAAAGAACCTGCCTTTGATCGACTTCGCGGAACTGAAGAATTCGCTGAAATGGAACAGCGAATGGAGGAGAATCGCGATAGGCTCCACACAGCCCTTGAGCAACAAAGGGCAAACCCTAAGCCCAATTGGCTGCCGTTCTAAATCAAAGTGCGTTTCTTATAAGTTCAATAATTCCATCAGACTCATCAAGATCATTTAAGCGAACATGAATATCTAAAAGAGTATTTATTAGCAGTTTCTTTTCGACATCATTTGTGGGCTCAAAGGCACAAATTTCTCTATCAATAAGTTCCAAGTCATTGTGATGTGATTTTTGTTCAATCTCTAATAGCTTTAATTGATCCGCATCAAGAATGTCTGTTGTATAGGCTTGCCTCAAACGGTCGCGGCCCTTATCTAAAGCGTCAACAACCCTTTCACGAATGCCAATATACGTCTCCAAACGATGTTCTTCTGGAGTGACAAAAGAAGGAGTTCGTCTTGCCGAACTTCGTTCGTCAGTATTTTTTATTTTAAGACTTTTTCGATTTGGTACCATCCTGCCAATGAACTTGTCTTGATTTGGCAGCAAACCGAAGATTTAACATGTAAAATTACCCTTGCGATATGTTAAATAATTGTTTTATGCTCCCCTAAGAGTAAGTGTTCACGGCTATTAATGTGGGTTTGTAGTATGAGTGAAGACATCAAAGCGGAACTAGATAGAGTTTTATCTTCTAGTGAATTCAGGAACTGCAAACGCGTTTCTCAACTCCTTAAACATATTATAAAAACTCATCTTGAAAATAAATCAGAGTCATTAACAGGCATTGCTATAGCGCAAGATTTGTTTGGCAAAGACGAATATTTTGACCCCGCAAAAGACCCTGTCGTACGCGTTAATATGGCCCGCCTGCGTAAAATGCTAAAGGCTTATTATAAAAATGAAGGCGCGGAAAATCCTTTGAAAATAACCATTCCGCTTGGTGCTTATAAACCAAACATCATCAAAAATAATATCGATACTCAGCGTAAAAAAGAGGCTGCGGTTAAATGGCTTAAACCTTCTCTGGCAATTGTGTTATCCGCCCTTTTCGTTTTTGCGAGCTACTTCCTTTATCACTTGTCACAAGATAAAAACGCCGAAACAACTATGCTGCCTCCAACTCTGGATGAAATTCAAAGTTATCCAACCGTTGCTGTTCTTCCCTTTCAAAACCAAACACTCAATCCAAAATTCGACAATTTAAAAGAAGGTTTTCAACGACAGGTCACCGTCGACTTATATCCATTTCGCGTTATTCGCGTTTTAAAAACGAATAAGACTTTGGAAGACCTTTTTCTACAGTCGGAAAAACAACCTGATTACGCAATTACCGGTGCGATTAAAAATCTAGAGCAAGAAATTAATTTAACGCTCCAGCTTATAGATGTAAAAACGCGAGACGTCGTCCTCACTGAACATGTTCGAAGGCTGCCAGGCAGTTCCCATTATTACGGTATCTTAGCCGACATATCAGCAGAACTAAGTAATAACTTTGTCGGACCAGAAGGGGCCATTGTGAAACGCTTGGCCAATGCAACCAAAACGCAACTGTCCGACACTTCTCATAGAGTAAAAGATTTAAGCGCAATTGAGTGTTTTAGTCGATTCATGGATTTCAGAGAGGATAAAACTTACGACTCTTTGGATGCTACTTATCAATGCCTTCATACAGAATTAGATCATAATCCGAAGGATGCGACGTTAATGTCGGCTCTATCAACAGTCTATTATGAGATTGGCTTTGCCAATGAAAATCCTGATATCATCCAGCAAATTAAAAGATTTCAAAATCCTAATTTAGATTCTTCTATCACTCGGGAAACAGCGCGTGATATGGCCAGAAAAGCCATAGAAATTGATCCACGCAATGATATTGCTCACGGTTATCTTGCCGATATGCAAATGGCGGATAACGACATTTCAGGCGCCTTGATTACGTTAGAACAAGCTATGGCGTCTAATCGTGGCAACCCAAACCATATTTCTAATACTGCTTTAGTTTTAGCCTATCTCGGCAGATGGGAAGAAGCTATCCCCTTAGCCAAAGAAGCCATTGCAAGACACCCGGACCCGGAACCCTATTATTACCTACCTTTATTCTATCACGCCTTGATGGAAAGCGACGGAGAGGCCCTCAAGGCAAATTATGATTTATTAAAGCCCATTTTAGGGGAGAATATGGATCTTATGTTTCGTCACCTCGTTGCCGCTATGACAGACAACCAAGCTGGCTTGGAGACGACCCATGAAGCGGTTCAAGAATGGGTCAGCAATAATCGTGAAGACCCTTTTTACGTTATAAAATTTAGCGGGGGTTCGGACGAAATATTTGCCGCAATGAAAGACGAATTCGAAAAATCAGGGATAGTATTTTAACATTTAAACGGATTAGGTGTGCCTTCTTAAACCCTCAATATTCTCTTCCCAGTTCTTACCATCAAACTTAATGGCTTCACCAATTGTCAGCGTATTCCCCGTCACGCATCGTAAGTTCACGCTCCAAGCGTCCGGATGGCTACGCGGGCGATAGAGCGGTTTGACTCCACAAGTCCGACAGAAATAATGCTGGGCTGTATGGGTTCCGAATGTGTAGAGCGCGAGATGCTCTTGGCCCCGTTCAAACGTCAAATCGGTTTCAGGTACGAACACATGTTGATAGCCTGTCATGTGGCAGAGAGAGCAATTGCAATGTGTCACATCGACGGTGTCAGGCGCGGAAAATGTGAACGCCACCTCACCGCAATGACATTGCCCTTTATGCTTCATTCTTTTTCCCATAACGCACCATAAGCGCTGGACGAGAGATAGCAATATCGGCGATAAGCCCCTCATGTCAGATCATTGCCAACTCTATCTTTTAACGCCACCCACGATTGATGATATGGACGCGTTTCTAAAAACATTGGAAAGCGCGCTGAGTGCTGCGCCTGTGGCCTGCTTGCAAATCCGATTAAAGGACTTAGAGGATTCAGCGCTTATTCAGGCTGGAAAGTCTATAACGCCACTCTGTCACCGGTTTGGCGTGAACGTTCTGATGAACGACCGTCCAGACTTGGTGGCGGCGATTGGCGCAGATGGAGCCCATATCGGACAAGAGGATATGGACTATTTTTCATCTCGCGAACTGCTTAGCGGGGATGCTATTCTTGGCGTGACCTGCCATAATTCAAAAAGCCTAGCTTTTGAGGCGGCTGAATCAGGCGCGGATTATGTGGCCTTTGGCGCGTTTTTTGAAACGTCGACGAAAGACCCCAAAACCCGCGCCGAATTGGAGATTTTGGAATGGTGGCACGAAGCCGTCGAAATACCGAGCGTGGCCATTGGGGGCATAACAGTCGAGAATGCGACATCCGTTATACAAGCCGGAGCGGACTTTATCGCGGTCAGCTCGGGCGTTTGGAATCATCCGGATGGCGCCGCAGCGGCAGTCTCACAATTGCATTCGCTTTGCTTGGCGCATTCACCCCAATAGGCTCTACGTCAGTTGCGGCAGCCAATACGGCCATTACCACAACAGAAAGCCGCGCCAATTTTGAAGCCGCTGTGACCGCCTATCAAAATGGCAATACAGGCAAGGCTTTGAGCTTAAGCAAAACTGCCGCCCGTTCGGGCAATTCAGACGCCGCTGTTATGGCCGGACACATTTTACGCAAAGGCGAGACAGGGGTTATCGACCTTTCAGAGGCGCGGCGCTTTTATGATATTGCAGCCGCAAAAGGCCATCCCGATGCCCTGGTTGCTTTGGGCGAAATGGGTATTCGCAATCAAGGCGGTATCACAAAAATGGATGCGGTTTCTTATCTCACACGTGCCGCTGAATCTGGCCGCACAGATGCGATGCGAGCACTCGCGGACCTGTACCGTACCGGCCAAGGCGTCAAAGCTGACCCGGCACAAGCGCAATATTGGCTGGAAAAGTCCGCACAGAGTTTTGATGTTAAAGGTGCCAAAGCCCTAGGTGACAGCCTCTTTGAAACAGACCCGAAAGCCGCTTTGAAAGCCTATGAGCAAGCAGCGACAGCCGGTGACATTGAGGCCGCTTATATTGCCGGCGTCATGTATGCCGAAAATTTTGACATTCGTCCGGATGAGCAAAAATCGGCCAATTGGCTGCGCATGGCGGCCGAAGGTGGACACCCGGCAGCCATGGCGGATTATGGCCTTTTGGTTTATCAAGGCGTAGGGGCACAGCGGTCTGAAAAGGAAGCCGCTGCGTGGTTTCAAAAATCAGCCGAAGCCGGTGATAGCGAAGGCCAATTTCTCTACGCCTTTACTTTAGCCAAGGGCGAAGGTGTAGAACAGAATTTTGAAAACGCTTATTATTGGGTTTTAAAGTCTGTTGAGAGCGCAAAAGCCGTTGAAGGCACAGATATTTATGATCAGGATCGTATTACCTTAAAAAAACGCCTCGAAGAGAATGTGAGTCCAGAAATTTTAGCGCGAGCCAGAGCCCGTATAAACTAAATTAAAAGCGTCATCACAAAACACTTTTCTGCCGCGCCCCATTGCCTTGTTAAAATTTCCGTCTATCAAAGACAAATAATAATAAGAGGGCATAAGTATGGCAGACACAAAGGCTGTAAAAGCAGATAACGCTAAAGGTTTTTTAGCGTGGGTCGAACGGACAGGCAATCGCCTCCCTGACCCCGTTTTTATCTTTTTCTATTTGATAATTTTCATTGTTATCATTTCCATAATCACAAACTTTTTAGGCCTATCAGCCGAACACCCTGTTCAAAAAAATGCTGATGGCACACCCGTCATTATTAAATCTGCCAGCCTTTTATCGCCCGAAAACATTCAAAGGCTTTGGGTCGATATGCCCAAGACTTTCACCCACTTCCATCCACTCGGCTATGTCTTGGTCGTTATGCTCGGCGCAGGCGTCGCAGAACGGTCCGGACTTTTTGCCAGCGGTATCCGCCAAGCGGTTCGCGGAGCACCGACTTTTCTTCTAACACCGGTTGTTGCGCTTGTTGCTATGTTATCAAACCACGCGGCTGATGCAGGTTACGTTGTGATGATTCCTTTGGCTGCCATTCTCTTTGCCTCTGTTGGACGTCATCCAATGGCCGGTATTGCCGCCGCCTTTGCGGGCGTTTCCGGCGGTTTTTCTGCCAATATTTCCCCGGGTCAATTAGACGCTTTGCTCTTTGGGATTACTGAAGCGGCCGTTGAAGGCGCCAATATCGATCCAACATGGACGATGAATATTGCCGGCAATTGGTATTTCATTGCCGCGCTTATGTTTATTTATCTCCCGGTTATTTGGTATGTCACAGATAAGATTATCGAGCCTCGCCTCGGCAAATGGACACCGGATGAGCGTCAAGCCGCTGAATATGGTGATGAAGATAAACCATTGACAGAAGCCCAGCAAAAAGGTCTGCGCCGTGCGGGACTCGCCATTCTAGCTGTTTGTGCTTTGTGGGCGATAATGACTTTTGCGCCCGGCACGCCTTTGCTCGCGGATGAAAACGCGCCAGCCGACCAAGCTTGGTATGTGACGGCAACCCCTTTCTTCCGCTCTCTCGTCGCGGGCTTTATGGTCTTATTCCTCGCCGCAGGCTGGGCTTATGGTAGTGCCGCCGGCACAATTAAGACCCATCGTGATCTGGTGGAGATGATGGCCGAAGCGATGAAAGATATGGGCTATTACCTCGTCCTTGCTTTTGCGGCAGCGCATTTCGTGGCGATGTTTAACTGGTCAAATCTTGGCCTGATTACAGCGGTTCACGGCGCGGATGGCATTGAGTCCAGCGGCTTACCTCTGCCTCTTGCATTGGGTCTCATCGTTTTATTTGCCGGATTACTTAATCTCTTTGTTGGCTCCGCCAGTGCAAAATGGGCACTCTTGGCCCCTGTGTTGGTACCAATGTTGATGCTCTTAGGCGTCAGCCCGGAGGGCGCAACGGCGGCCTACCGTGTGGGTGATGGTGCCACCAATATCATTACGCCGTTGATGGTTTACTTCCCGCTAATCCTCGTCTTTGCACAGCGTTGGCAGAAAGATTTCGGAATTGGTAGCTTGACCGCCATGATGATCCCTTATTCGGTCTGGCTGCTTGTTACTGGCGTTATATTGATGGTCGGTTGGATCGCCTTAGGTCTTCCCTTGGGTCCGGGTGCGCCGATTGGCTACTCACTGCCGGGCTAAAGCCAAGTAAAACTAAACTGTGAGCTCTCACAAAGACCTCACAAATCGTTTAATTGCAAGTGAGTGTGAGGGCCTGTTTAAGGCCTTTATCTCTTTCCCATTTGGAGATACCGCAGAAATCAAATGATCCCCTTCTTTCATTTCTGCAAAAACTCGCAGGGTTGGCCTGTTCCCCCTTAACACGCCAACCCTGCCTATTTATTTTAACTAATTTTGTAAGGTACGCGCCAGACGGAACCCGTAATCATCATAACGATAATCCGTCGTGTAACGCAGGCGTTTGGACGCGCGCATTTGGTAACCATGAGTTACCCAAGACCCCCCACGCATCACTCGAAATTTGCAATTCCCATTGAGGCGAGCACTACCATCAAGTGGCGCATCTGAATGATCCGGTGACCAACAATCTTGGACCCATTCATAGACATTTCCGTGAATATCATAGACGCCGAGCGCGTTGGGCTGAAAGCTCCCAACGGGTAAAGTCTTACGACGATAAGGGCCTTTAGCGGCCCCACCATAAGGGTTTTCACCGTTGAAATTGGCTTGTGTGGCAGAAATTGAATGCCCCGTTGAAAACGGTGTGTTCTGACCACCACGAGCGACATATTCCCACTCAGCTTCAGTCGGGAGACGATATTGCAATCCCGTTTTAGCGTTCAGCCATTTGATATAGGCTTGTGAGTCATTCCAGCTGATATTGATAACCGGACGATTACCTTTCCCCCAGCCCCCGTCTTTGGGCATATATCCTCGGCAGCCCCCATCGGCGACGCATTTGCGCCAGTCATTAAAAGTGACTTCGTATTTTCCAATTTCAAATGTGTGTGAGAGCGTGATGTGTTGCTGCGGGCCTTCATTGGCATCGCGCTTATGTTCATCAACCGGGCTACCCATCATAAAGCTTGCGGGTTGAATCGTGACCATATTCATCTCTGGAGGTGACGGACGCGCGTGGTCTACAATACGTCTTATGCGTTTGGGCACAACGACACCCACACTGGCATATTGGGTCTCTTCAGATGTCGCAGGGGCATTTGAAGGGTCTGCCGCGCAAGTTGTGGGAACCACAAAACTCGCACCACCTAGTAAAAGTGCACATAGTCCAGTCATGTAACGCATAATTGCCTCGTCTCATTCCCCCAAGGACGAGACTGGACGTAATTTCCCTTTTTTACAAAGTGAACCGCGCCCTAAGGTTAAGGCACGGTTACGCTGATCTTAGATATTTATAAGGCTTAATGGTCGTAGCCGGGATTCGTTCGCGCCAATTTGCGCATCAATCCGGGCCAAACCAGATTATCACCCATTCCGGGGATAAAAGCTGCGGCCCCCTGTTGATAAACGCGGTCGCCCATTTCTTGTGGCTCTTCAATCAAATGTTCTTCACCACCAACAGACTGAGCAAAAATCTGGGCCTTACAGGCATTTTCCAAGAAATACATGCGCAAGAATGCCGTGCCGCATGTCGGACCCAAAGTGAGCGTGCCGTGATTGCGTAGCATCAATAGGCTCTTACTGCCCAAGTCATTCACAATGCGCTCACGCTCATCAATATCGAGTGCGATACCTTCATAATCATGATAGGCCAAATCGTTATAAACCTGCATGGCCATTTGCGTGTAACGCCGGAGGCCTTTTTTCTGAGCAGAGACCGCCATGCCATAAGGTGTGTGAACGTGAATGACGCACCCTGCATCTTCTCTGGCAAGGTGAACAGCAGAGTGAATGGTGAACCCTGCCGGATTGATAAAATAAGGTGTGTCTTGGCAAACCTTTCCATCCGTATCGATTTTCACGAGGGCCGACGCCGTCATCTCATCAAACATCACACCGTAAGGATTAATGAGGAAACGATGTTCGCCATCCTCATCCGGCAGGCGCGCGGAGATATGTGTGAAAACAAGATCTGTCCAGCCGTGCATGGCGCAGAGACGGTAAGTCGCCGCTAATTGTTTGCGCAATGCCCATTCTGTGTCTGAGACTTTACCTTCCAGTCTTGGGACTTCATTTGGATCAGGAATAGCAAATCCTGCATCAACATTCATGGCGCCGTGTTGGGTCATGTGAGTACCTCTCCTTTTTTAAAAGACTATGCGTCAGCCATCCCTATATTGGCAAGTCGCAACTCGCCCTTTAAGGCAAGCGCATGATAACTATTCAGAGATTTGGGACATTACCCAATGGGGAAGCTGTTCAGGCCTATCGCTTGCGCAGCGCCAGTGGGATAAGCGCCACCCTACTGAGCTATGGTGCCACCCTGCAATCTCTCTGCTTGCCTAATGGACGGGATATTGTTTTGGGCTTTGATAATTTAGAGCCATATTTGGGCGAACATCCTTACTTCGGTGCCGCGATTGGCCGCGTCGCAAACCGAATCGAAAAAGGCCAGTTTGACATTGATGGAAGGCGTTTCAACGTCACCCAAAATGAAAATGGCAATTCACTCCATAGCGGCCCAATTGGGTTTGACCGTGTGAATTGGGAGGGAGACATTGAGGGTAACGCCGTCATCTTTCGCCACGTAAGCGCTGACGGGCATCAAGGCTTCCCCGGCACTGTTAGAAGTGAGTTTCGTTATGTGCTTGATGATGAAGGTTTGCGAATTGATATGCGGGCTGAAACCGATAAGCCGACCCCTATTAATCTCACCGCGCATAGCTATTTCAATTTAGGCGGCGAGACCATTTGTGACCACGCCCTCTCCTTCAAAGCCTCGCATTATTATGAAACAGATGGGACGGGCATTAATCATGGTAAGGCATTGCCCGTTACCAAAAGCCCTTTTGATTTTTTAGCGTCTCAAAAAATTTCTAAAGCGGAGATAGATAATCACTTCATCGTTCCCGAAACTGGTATGCGAAAAATGGCGACTTTGTTTTCCCCTGATAGTCTTACACGATTAAAGGTTTTATCAGACCAAGCGGGACTTCAAATTTATACCGCCTTTAATATGGCCGATATCAAAGGCAAAGGCGGCGCACTCTACAGCAAATTTGCCGGGATAGCCTTCGAACCGCAATCTCCACCCAATGCACTGAACTTACCAAACCTACCCAGCATAATTCTTCGCCCGGGCGAGGTTTGGGCGAAGAGCATTCTGTACAAAATTGAAAGCTTACGCTGAACTTATAAACAGCTAGAGGCTTCGACCCAATCCAGATTTTGCGCCTCAGCGACAGCTTCAATTGTCAATTTGCCTTCACACACATTCAAACCATTCAATAAATGCGGATCAGAGCGCAGAGCCTCTTTCCATCCCAGACGCGCCAATCGTTTGGCATGTGAGAGTGTCGCGGCATTAAGTGCATAGGTCGAAGTCCTTGCCACAGCGCCCGGCATATTGGCCACGCAGTAATGAACAACGCCGTCAACAATATAAGTGGGGTCCGCATGCGTTGTCGCTTTGGATGTTTCAAAACACCCTCCTTGATCAATCGCCACATCGACTAGAACGGATCCATCCAGCATTGTTTTTAAATGATCTCGCGTCACGAGTTTAGGGGCTGCCGCGCCCGGTATGAGCACTGCCCCTATGACAAGATCAGCCGTTTTCAAAAGCGCTTCCAAAACGGCGGGCGTTGACCTTACAACTTTGGCCGTCACACCAAAATAATTGGACAACCATTCCATCCTCTCATTACTGCGGTCCAAAATGGTGACATCGGCTTGCATACCCACAGCCATTTGCGCGGCATTAAACCCAACGTCGCCACCACCAATAATAACAACCTTTGCGGGCGCGACACCCGGAACGCCACCTAGAAGGACGCCACGCCCGCCACCATCTTTCTGAAGCGCTTTGGCGCCGACCTGAATCGATAAACGCCCCGCAACCTGACTCATAGGCGTGAGAAGCGGCAAACCACCACTCTCATCCGTCACAGTTTCATAGGCAATACACACAGCACCGCTCTTAATAAGGTCTACTGTCTGTTCAGGGTCGGGCGCGAGATGAAGATAGGTATAAAGAATTTGTCCTGAACGGAGCATGGCGCGCTCAACGGCTTGTGGCTCTTTGACTTTCACAATCATTTCGGCTGTATCAAATATCTCTTTGGGTGTGCTGGCAACCGTCGCCCCGGCCGCAATGTAATCTTGGTCACTCGCGCCAATGCCTTCGCCGGCCTTTGTTTCAACAACAACGGATTGGCCGTCTTGCACGAGTTCAGCCACAGATTCAGGCGTTAGCCCAACACGGTATTCGTGATTTTTGATTTCCTTAGGGACACCGATAAGCATGTTGTTCTCCATCAATCTTGGACCTCAATAACAAAGCTATTTTCGATAAAGCCTCTAAATTCATTCGACTTTTATGAATATTTCTGAATATAATTCTATTTTTAAATCAATATTTCGGATGTAATTCTATGATTGACGATATTGACCGAAAGATACTTGTTCTTCTTCAGAAAAACTGCCGCCTCTCCATTGCTGACATAGGCGAAAAAGTCGGACTCTCTGCCTCGGCTTGCCATCGTCGTATTGGCATTATGGAAAAGAGCGGGGTGATTGAACGCTATGCCGCCCGCCTGAACGGGGAAGCCCTTGGCTTTAACATGACCTTTTATGTTGAAGTCACCTTAGAAGGCCAAAGTGAAATGATACTCTCCACTTTTGAAAAAGCGGCTGTCGCCCGCCCTGAAGTTTTGGAATGTCACCTTATGACAGGAAGTGCCGATTATCTTATTAAGGTGGCGGCCCCTGATACCAAAGAATATGAACGACTTTATAAGCGTGTTATTTCGGCTCTACCCCATGTTAGCCGGATCCAATCCTCTTTAGTTATGAAAACCGTCAAGAGATGGGGCGGATACCCCCCACAAAATCTAAGGTCATAAGCAAAATATGGCTGAAATTTCACAGAAGAGAGGGAAAAAACACAGGCTTTTTGATAGACCCTGTCCAATCAATTCGGTATGGCGGTGCGGATAAGTTATAACCGAATTGCAGAAATCGGACGAAAAGGGACATAGATTAAGCGCTTTGGCAAACCTCCTTAACATGACGCGTAAAATGCTCCTACGAAGCACTGCCCTAGGACTTGCCGTTATGCTTGGCGGGATCAGCCTGCCTGCCTTTGCTCAAATTGGCACATCTCAAACGGCAACAGGTACAAACCGACCCTTGCAATTGCCAGAGAATAGTCCGTTCCGTGACCCTGATCTCTTTTATTTGGAAGCGGATAGTCTCTCTAATGATGAAAAAACAGGTATATTAACCGTCAACGGACAGGTGGAAGGCCGTTATGAAGATCGGTCCTTGCGAGCGGATCAAGTTGTCTATGACCGGAATACAGGACGTATTGTTGCCTCCGGGAACGTCACCCTCATCGATGCAACAGGGTCCGTACAATATGCAGATAAGCTAGAACTATCTGAGGAATTAGAGGCTGGCACCGCCACGAATTATACCGGTCGTTTAGAGGGCGGCGGCGTCGTGGGCGCACGGTTCGTCAACCGCAACACACAAGAAGAATTTGAGTTTTACAATGCCTATTATACGGCCTGTGAGATTTGCAAAGAAGACGGCAAAACAAACACACCTTCTTGGCGTTTAAAGGCGAAGCGTGTGCGTCAGGATAAAGATACGCGCACAATCCGTTATAATGATGCTGTCCTTGAGCTCTTAGGCGTGCCGGTATTTTACACACCTTATCTGGCGCATCCAGACCCCAGTGCGAAACGATCCAGCGGTATTCTCACGCCGTTTTTCGGCCTTCAGAGTGATAAAGGTGTCGCGTTCCATCTGCCTTATTATTGGGCCATTGATGATTATACCGAAGCAACGATTACGCCACGCCTTTTCACCAAGGTCAATCCGCTATTGGAATATCAATTCGCACGGAATTTCCACACAGGTCGTATCGATGTCGAAGGAAGTTTTACCTATAGCAGTATTTTCGATCGTGATGGTAATGCTTTTGATGATGCGTCTTTATTCGCTGATCCTGATACGGCACCTATCGGCAAAAGATGGCGCTCTCATTTCTATGCTGACGGTTATTTCAGCCCTAACAGTTTTTGGGATTATGGATTTGGCGTACAGCTCGCCACAGACGATAATTATCTCAATCGTTATGACTTAAATGAGCGCCCCGGCACACGCGGTATTTATCAATCTGAAAGTCGCCGTAACACTTCACAAGCCTTTTTAGTCGGCCAAGATGATGATGTTCGCTTCAGTGTTTCCACAGTCGGCTTCCAAGACCTAAGATCTCGCGTCACTGAGATTAGTGAAGAAAATGGAGGGGGCTTCAGGCTGACGCCTGATAATGATGGTGAACTCCCCATCATTGCGCCTAAAATTGAGTTAGAGGCTTATTTCACTGATCCCGTCTTAGGCGGAAGATTAAAAGCATTCGGGGATACGACATGGCTAACCCGCGAAATCGGCGCTGATTATGGGCGCGCAACGGGTGGCTTAGATTACTCAAAGACTTGGATTGCGCCCGGCGGCATCGAGGTTAAACCTTTCGCAAATGCACGCTTTGATTATTTTGACTTGGAAGCTGAGACAGGTGAGACGAACAGCTTCACACGTGCCTTGGGGCAGGCCGGGGCGGATATTCGTTACCCTTTCATAAAATCAGGCGGAAAAGTCGATTGGATTTTAGAGCCTCGTATCCAGGTAACCCAAAGCTTTGGCAATCAAAATATTGATGATTTTGAACTCGTAGACGGCTCGGTACTCCTACAAGACAGTACAGATATTGACCTCGACCAGGCGCTTCTTTGGCAATCGAAAAAAAGTACAGGTTACGACCTTTGGGAAGAAGGCTTCAGGGCCGATGTCGGCGGCTCAGCTATTGCAGATTGGGGCGGTGGTCGCGCGCACCTTTTTGTCGGGCAAAGCTATGCGAGTGGCATTACAGAAACATTTGAAGCGAATAGCGGCTTAAGAGATGGAGCCTCCGATCTTGTCGGTCTTTTTGAGCTCAATTTGGGTAGAAGTTTCTTATCCCGAACGCGCGTTAGATTTGACGATAATGAAAATGAATTTCGGCGGATTGACTCCTCACTTCGCTATCGCGGTGAGCGGTTAAATTTATCGGCACGATATTACCGCGTTGAGACCGACACATTAGACATTGATACTGCGCCGCCAGAAGAAATCTCCGGTACGGTTGGGTTTAAACTCACCGACAAATGGAGCACGCGATATACGGGTTTCTATGACATTGATGGTGATAATTTCAGGCGACAGAGATTTGCGCTCGCCTACCAGGACGATTGTACCCTAATCGAATTTACATACACAAATGCCAATATCGACAATGATGCAATCCGTGACACAAACGGCTTCGGTATTCGGATTGCTCTCTTAACCCTAGGCGATACGGGGGCGACGAATTAGGTCTTTTGCCTAACCTACGAAAGATTTCTCGACGACGAATTGAGCCGGTTGAGAATTGGACCCTTCTTCGAGACCAAAACCAGCCACTAATTTTGCGGTATCATCGATCATCTCTTTAGAGCCGCAAATCATCACGCGATCATCTTCAGGGTTTAGGGGTGGCACACCCGCTTCTTCGAAGAGTTTCCCACTTTCAATCAGGTCCGTAATGCGACCTTGCAAGGGATAGTCTTCTCGCGTGATTGAGGTAATATGTTTGAGCTTTCCATCCACCATCTCACCCACAAGTGGATCATTGATAAGGTTCTCAACGAGCTCTTGACCATATTTCAATTCGGCAACTTCGCGACAAGTATGCGTCAGAATAACTTCATCATAACGCTCATAAGTCTCTGGGTCACGAATAAGAGAGGCAAACGGCGCAATGCCAGTTCCCGTTGAAAACATATAAAGGCGTTTTCCGGGCAGCAGCGCATCCAGAACAAGCGTCCCCACAGGTTTACGGCCTAGGAGAACTGTATCGCCCTCTTTAATCTTTTGCAGGCGTGACGTCAGCGGACCGTCTTGCACTTTGATTGAGTAAAATTCGAGTGTGTCATCCCACGCCGGTGAGGCCACAGAATAAGCCCGCATAATAGGACGTTTTTGGTCCGGTAAAGGCGGCAGCCCAATCATGATAAATTCGCCCGTCCGAAAACGGAAAGATTGCGGGCGTGTGATTTTAAATCGAAACAAACGATCCGTATAATGCTCAACTTCGAGCACTTTTTCCTCGGTAGGGGCGTTTGACATGAGAATTTTCCAAAAACTATTTTATGCCTTTTCAGGCGTTCTGACGCCATATAGGGGCCACGCACAGGAAACGCAATATACTATACAGGAAACAATCGTTCTATATACAGAACAGCCCATCACGATTGCGTCAGAGATTTTTCTTTGCTTCTGACTGGCCTTGCGGCCCCTCAAGTCGTAACTAAGCTTGGAGCTATAAAGAAGTATCTATGTCCGATTTGACCTTAAATACCGACTTTGAAGATAAAACCCGCGATGATTGGATGGAACTTGTCAAATCCGGGCTGCGCGGGGCCAATTTTGATACTCTAATAAAAGCAACAGATGATGATATCATTCGCGGCCCGCTCTCTTCAGCACAAGACCGGCCAGAGGCAACAGCGCGCTTATCAAGAAGCGGTTCGCCTTTGCTCGATGGGCTAGCTTGGCATATGTGCGCGCCTGTAAGAGACGGCGATTTGGCCTTTGCAAATACGCAATTGCTCGACGACTTAAAAGGCGGGGCAAGCGCTATCGATATTACGCTGAGTAAACACGCCATAAATTTACGCAACAAAGCGGATCTTAAGCGCCTTTTAGAAGGTGTCTATTTAGATCTCGTCCCCATCCGGTTTGATATCCGTGAGGATATATACGCCAAGGCCGCTCTCATTCTTGAAAGCGAGAGCTTAAAGCATACGCCCATTAATTTAGGTTTAGACCCGATTGGATTATCTCTATCCGGTCGGAACGGATCACTTGATGGCCTGTCAGATATTCTGTCAGATTTACCCAAAAACGTCACAGCCCTGTCTGTAAATGCCGCCCGGGTTCACGAAGCGGGTGGCACAGAAGCGCAAGAGCTGAGCGTCATGGCGGCTAGTGCGGCCTCCTATTGGCGACGCTTTGGTACTGACAAGAAACTCTCCGTGCGGTTAGCCAGCGATCAGGACGGTCATCTCGGCATTGCAAAACTCCGTGCTACGAGACGGATTATAACGCGTATTGCAGAGGTGTGCGGCGCGGACCCTAATATCCCGATCCATAGCGTGACGAGCTTACACATGATGCAAAGCGTTGACCCTTGGACAAACCTCTTGCGCATCATGGCGGCGGGGTTTGGTGCCGTTTGTGGGGGTGCGGATTATATTACCCTACGTCCCTTTACCGATGCGCCGTCAGATAAGCCGCGTTTGGCGACGCCTTTTGGCTATCGCATCGCAAGAAACATGCAGCTCATGATGATGGAAGAAAGTCATTTGGGTCAAGTGGCCGACCCGGCCTTTGGGAGCTATTTCCACGAGCGTCTGACGGAAGAACTCGCTCAAACGGCTTGGACCGAATTCCAAGCCATCGAGACGGGCGGCGGGATTGAGGCGCTTATCGAAAGCGGCGCTTTGAAATCCTCGATCGCGGCAGCAAAAGCCGAAAGAGAGGCAAAGGCAGCACCTATCTTAGGGGTTACTTTGCACCCGGCAGAGAGTGTTAAATCTCCAGAATTGCGGGAGGTCTAAGATGAGCTTTCCTGATTTCACAAAGCTGGACCTCGGGCAAACCACGGGGGCGACACCGTCGGGGAAGAGTTGGGTATCACCGGAAAACATCACGATAAATCCGTCCTATGGTCCGGAAGACGTCATGGGTTTGCAAAATCTGGATACGATGCCGGGGCTTGCCCCCTATATTCGTGGGCCTTATCCGACCATGTATGTCCAACGTCCTTGGACAATACGTCAATATGCCGGGTTTTCGACAGCCGAAGACTCGAATGCCTTTTACCGCCGTAACCTCGCGGCGGGGCAAAAAGGCCTCTCAGTAGCTTTTGATCTCGCGACGCATCGCGGTTATGACTCTGACCATCCGCGTGTACCTGGTGATGTCGGTATGGCGGGCGTTGCGATTGATAGTCTCTATGATATGCGCGTTTTATTTGATCAGATACCGCTTGATCAAATGAGTGTATCCATGACCATGAACGGCGCTGTATTGCCTGTTCTGGCGCTTTATGTCGCCGCCGCCGAAGAACAGGGTGTAAAACAAGAGCAGCTCTCTGGCACCATTCAGAATGACATTCTGAAAGAATTTATGGTGCGCAACACTTATATCTATCCGCCCAAACCCAGCATGCGAATTATCGGCGATATTTTCGCCCATACATCGGCCCATATGCCGAAATTTAATTCCATTTCTATTTCCGGCTATCACATGCAAGAGGCCGGTGCCTCTGCCGATATTGAATTAGGTTATACGCTGGCTGATGGTCTGGAATATGTGCGCACAGGCCTTGCCGCCGGTATGAATATAGACCGCTTCGCCCCGCGCCTGTCTTTCTTCTGGGCCATTGGCATGAATTATTTCATGGAAGTGGCCAAGATGCGGGCCGCGCGATTATTATGGGCGCAACTCATTAGTCCGTTTGGGCCAGAGAACCCTAAATCGACAATGCTACGCACCCATTGTCAGACTTCGGGCTGGTCCCTTACGGCGCAGGATGTCTTTAACAATGTCGGGCGCACGGCGATTGAAGCTATGGCGGCCGTCGATGGTGGCACACAAAGCCTGCATACAAATTCACTGGATGAAGCACTGGCTTTGCCAACAGATTTCTCGGCCCGTATTGCTCGTAACACGCAAATTTTCTTGCAAACCGAAGGGGGTCATACCCGCCAAATCGATCCCTGGGCCGGTAGTTATTATGTTGAACGCCTTACGCATGACCTCGTAGAAAAAGCGCTCAGTCACATTCGTGAGGTTGAAACCTATGGCGGCATGGCGGCCGCCATCGAAGCCGGCATCCCAAAAATGCGAATTGAAGAATCAGCCGCCCGTATCCAAGCGCGTATCGATTCCGGCGCGCAAACAGTCGTGGGCGTCAATAAATTCCTCTCAGACGACAAAGACGATATCCCCATCCTGAAGGTGGATAATGCCGCCGTTCGCCAAGGCCAAATTGCAAGGCTGAACCAATTGAAAAAAGACCGTGACACTGACGCGACCATGGCGGCCCTCGACGCCTTGACCAAGTCGGCGGATACGGGCGAGGGCAATCTCTTGGAACTCGCCATTGATGCCGCTCGAAAGAAAGCCACAGTCGGCGAAATGTCTTATGCTCTTGAAAAAGTCTATGGCCGCTATGAAGCCAAACCTGCTGGTGTAACGGGTGTGTATTCCTCTGCCTTTGATGAAAATAATCCAGCCTTTAAAGACGCACGCTCACGTATCTCGGCCTTCACAGAATTAGAAGGGCGTAAGCCCAAAATCCTAATTGCCAAAATGGGTCAGGACGGACATGACCGTGGCCAGAAAGTCGTTGCTACTGCCTTTTCCGATATCGGCTTTGATGTTGTCATTGGCCCATTGTTTCAAACACCCGAGGAAGCGGCCGCGCTTGGCATAGAGTCTGATGTAGATGTGATTGCCGCTAGCTCTTTGGCTGCCGGTCACTTGACGCTTGTACCGGAACTTCGTGACGCCCTCGCCGCTCAAAACCGCAGTGATATTCTCATCATTGTCGGCGGCGTCATCCCGCCAGAAGACATTGACACACTCAAAGAGATGGGCGCCAGAGCCGTCTTCCCGCCCGGCACAAATATCCCCGAAGCGGTGTTAGAGGTGCTAGACGTGATCAATATGCGCTTGAGCCAAGGCAGCTAGTTTTAATGTTACTAGGATAAATTCTGATCGATTCATTAAAGCAAGACAGCACTCTATCTCTCTTTTACCTATTGAGAATAACTTTGATTTGTTTTTTCGTTTCTTCATAAAATACGAAATGAATACTCTCTAGCTTTGCGTGATTAATCTGCAACACTCGGCAAAAAAATATAAATCCAAATAGACAAAAGGTCTGTCTGAATCGTAACAACGTACAATCAAAACTATATAATGAGGGAAATTATGAATAGTGTTTTACGCGCAGGTGCTTCTTCACTTGCTATTTTGGTCGGAAGTTTCGCGATTTCTACACCTGCAACGGCGCAATCCAATGCAGCGGCTGATGAAGTCATCGCGACAGGTACGTTAATCAGACGAACGCCCCAAGAGGACAGAGCAACGCCTGTTGTATCGCTTGGTGAAGCCGCCATTAGCAGCACAGGCGCAAAAAGCATTGCTGACCTGACACAAACACTGACGATTAATACTGGTGCAGAAAATAATCCTGATGCGTTTACACAAAACTCAACAACAGGGACAACAAATATCAACCTCCGTGGTCTCGGCGTCCAATCAACGCTCGTACTTTTAAACGGTCGACGTCAGGTTCTCTCAGCCGCCACAACAAATGGTGGATTTAACTTTGTGGATACAGCCTCACTCGTCCCCTTAATCGCCGTTGAGAACCTCGAAATATTGAAAGATGGCGCCTCAGCGACTTATGGTTCTGATGCGGTCGCCGGCGTTGCGAACTTCACCACCTATCAAAACTATGACGGAATTAAACTGAATGCCCAGTATCAAACCGTAGATGGCGAGGGCAGCTCTGATGAAGTTATTCTACAAGGTATGTTTGGTAAGAATTTTGACCGCGGCAATATTATGGCCGCTGTAAGCTATACAGACCGCTCACCTTTAACCACTGCAGAAAGACGCTTATCTCGTCCACAAGATGATACGTCTGCTTTGGGGAACCCCGGTGCGTTTGTTCCCCTCGGCGGGCCTGTTCCGGCAGGAACACCGTTGCTTGACCCAGGATGTGCAGCAGCAGGTGGTTTCCCCAATGTCATTGTTCCAGGGGCAGCGTTAGGTTTACCACTGGATGTCGGTCTCTGTGGCTTTGACTTCGGCAGCTTCTTCAATCTTATTGCTGAAGAAGAACGCCTTACATCTCTTGTACAGGCGAATTTTGATCTGACTGATACGATTTCATGGGATGCAGAATTTACCTATGCCGATAACGAAGCCATCCGCGGCAATTCACCAACATTCCCATTCCTCGTCGGTGGCGTTGTTCCAGCCGATCACCCCAATACGATTTTTGCAGGCCCACTAGCAGCACTCGCACCAGGTGGTGCAGTCTTTTTGGGGCGTGCAATTGGTAATGGCGGCCAAGTATCTCCTAATCTCACGACTTCAGAAACATGGCGCATATCAACAGGCCTCGAAGGTGTTATCGGTGATAAATATGATTGGCGCGTCTCTTACACTCAAGCTGAGAACAATCATGTTGTGAACACTGAAGACACAATTGCTTCTACATTCCGTTGTGCTTTAGATGGTTTTAGAACTGATGCTTGTTCTGGTTTAGGCGTTACTTCTGGAACATTCTTTAACCCCTTCTCATCTTCTTTCTCTACAGCACCAAATGATCCTGCTGTATTAGATGCAATTATTGGCACACAAGTCAGAGATTTAACATCTGAAGTCCAAGTCATTGAAGGCGTTGTCTCTGGTGAAATAGGAGATAGCGGCGCCGCAGCCGCGATTGGCGTTCAATACAGAAAAGAAGATTATACCGCCGCCTTTGACGCGACCTCAAATGCTGATGATTTTGGCTTCTTGATTGGTGAACAGGATTTTTCAGGGGAACAAGATATCTTCGCGGTGTTTGGCGAAGTAAACGTTCCACTTGGAGAAATGGTCGAGTTACAAGGGGCTTTGCGGTATGAAGATTACGGAAGCTCTGTCGGCTCAACATTAGATCCAAAAGTTGCCATTCTTTTCCGTCCCGCAGATTATCTTTCTGTCAGAGGATCTTTCTCTACCTCATTCCGTGCGCCAACAGCTTACCAACAATTTGGCCAACAAACAGCACTGAACCAAGTTGCAGACCCGAATACAGGCGGTAATGTCTTTGCGGGTGTTAGAACATTCGGTAATGAGAATTTGTCTCCAGAGCAATCCGAAGCGTTCAATGTTGGTTTTACGTGGACAGGCATTGAGAATTTGAAACTGGAAGCTGATTTATTCAAATTCAATTTCTCTGACGTGATTATTGCTGAGAACTTCCAATCTGTTGTCAATGCAGATCCAAATGATGAGACGCGTGTTGTCAGAAATGCCGGTGGTTCCATCGTTCAAGTCAATACAAACTTCGTGAACGCCTCATCAGTTGTAACGTCAGGTGTAGATTTCGGCCTGTCTTACACTTTAGAGTCGGATCTGGGTACATTCGTACCGTTTATCCAAGGGACCTATGTCTTTGCATATGATCTTGATGACCCGCAGGCAGGAAGCGTAGACGGCGTTGGAAACCGGAATTTCACAAATTTCGGAACATCTGTACCGCAAACACGTTTCAATACAGGGTTTAACTGGATTCTCGATAGCCACCGCCTCGATATCTTTGGACGTTATATCAGCGGGTATGATGATGACCAAAATGCCGGGACGGAGATCGACTCGCACTTCACTGTCGATGCACGGTACAGCCTGAATATAGGTGATTATTTTGATGCCCTTGGCGAGGGCACAGCCCTTAACATCGGTGTTATCAATGCCTTTAACGAAGACCCACCACAAGTCTTCACAAATGGTGGCTTCGACTCAAAGGTTCACGATCCACGCGGCCGCCTCTTATATGCGGGCATTGATATTGAGTTCTAAGGCTCTTTAATATCAAGTCTTTTAACGGGCGTATCTATAAAGGTACGTCCGTTATTTTTTTGTGCGTCGCGTGACACGCAAATCGGTCTAGCCATGCCTGTACTGCAGGATAGTCGGAAAGATTAAACCCACCCTCACCCGCGACATGGGTATAGGCATAAAGTGCGACATCAGCGAGAGAGCGTGCGCCTCCGACAAACCAGTCATTATTGGATAGGTGATCTTCCATAACAGCCAAAGCGGCTTTTCCTTTGGTCATAAGCGCCGGTAAGTCATCAGCGCGTCTATCCATGGCATAGTGTTGAATAAACCGGGCCACAGCAATGGCGGGCTCGTGCCGATATTGTTCCCAGAACATCCATTGATACATCTTAGCCCGCGCGAAACTATCTTTAGGAATGAGATTTGTATCAGCGGCAAGAAAGCTCATAATCGCATTGCTTTCCGCCAAGACCCGACCGTCATCCAACTCTAAGAGAGGAATTTGCCCTGCCGGGTTTTTCGCTAAAAATTCAGGGCTTTGTGTTTCGCCTTTGTGAATATCAATCGGCACATGCGTATAGGCCCGCCCTAGATAGGACAGAACCCAACGCACTTTGTAAGAATT
>CAYTAJ010000004.1:6984-16390 GCA_964435725.1 uncultured Algimonas sp. | reverse complement strand
CATGCGTATAGGCCCGCCCTAGATAGGACAGAACCCAACGCACTTTGTAAGAATTACCCGAAGGCAAATAATCATAGAGCTTCAAAACACTCTCCGATTACATCTGCATCGCCCATCCTTCGACATCCATAGCGGCCTGGCGAACAGCCTCAGAGACCGTTGGATGCGCGTGACAGGTGCGCGCAATATCCTCAGAGGCCGCGCCAAATTCCATAGCAATGCAGACTTCGTGAATCATATCACCCGCAAGCGGGCCAATAATATGAGCCCCTAAAATCTCATCGGTTTCAGCATGGGCCAAGACTTTGGCAAACCCATCTGTTTCATGATTGCAGCGCGCGCGTGAATTGGCCGTAAAAGGAAACTTCCCTTTTTTATAAGGAATGCCAGCGGCTTTAAGCTCTTCTTCTGTTTTGCCGACATTGGCAATTTCTGGGAAGGTATAAACAACGCCCGGAATAACATCATAATTTACATGACCAGCTTTCCCGGCGATAATTTCCGCTGCGGCGACGCCTTCTTCTTCGGCTTTATGCGCCAACATCGGGCCTGTCGTACAGTCACCAATAGCTAAGACATTGGCAGCAGAGGTTTTGAAATGATCCGTTTCAATAAAGCCCCGTTGATCCGTTTTGATATCTAAGGCTTCAAGCCCCAAACCTTTTGTGAAAGGACGACGACCGATACAGACAAGAACAACATCCGCTTCGAGGTCTTTTTCTTTACCGCCATTCGACGCTTCTGTTTTAACCGTCAGGCCGGATTTCTTTTTCTCAACGCCTGTGACTTTACGGCCCAATTCAAATTTCATTTTTTGCTTTTTAAATGTCCGCAGCGCCTGTTTTTGAATTTCGCCATCAGAGCCTGGTAAAATATTATCGAGGAATTCAACAACGGTGACTTCTGCCCCAAGACGACGCCAAACAGAGCCTAGTTCAAGACCGATTACACCGCCGCCAATGACAACCATTTTACCAGGCACCTCTTGAAGCTCTAATGCGCCCGTGGAAGACACGATCTGTTTTTCGTCAATCTCTATATTGGGCAGGGTCGCGACCTCTGAGCCTGTCGCAATGACGATATTTTTGGCCTCTAACACCTTACCGTCAACATCGACCTTGCCTTCGCCAACGATTTTTCCAAAGCCAATAATGTGATCGACATTGTTCTTTTTGAAAAGATATTCAATACCCTGTGTCAGGCCGCCAACGACTTTATCCTTAGCTTTAATCATTTCCGGCACATCGGCCTCCACGGTCGCCTTCATCCCCATGGCCGGGAAGTCTTTTGTTGCTGTCTCGTAAAGCTCCGTCGCGTGGAGGAGCGCTTTTGACGGGATACAGCCGACATTCAAACAAGTACCACCGAGTGTTTTACGGGTTTCAATGCATCCGACTTTCAGTCCAAGCTGCCCGGCCCGAATGGCACAATTATATCCGCCTGGGCCACCACCAATGACGAGAACATCATATATATCTGACATAAAAAAGCTCCGCGCGTTAAGTCGAAAGTGACTTACGCGCAGAGCGGATTTGGGTCAACGCCCGAAGGCGCGAATGTGTATTTATGTTAGCGTACCATCTTTGACTTTGGCGCGACTCCACAGCACCTCAAACGCGCCTAAAGCAATTACAATTAAGGGCATTAACCAGTAAGTCGGACCATAAGCGGCTTTCATCTCAGGGGCCGTATATGTAGGAATAAAACATATTATCGCGGCAACCAGCGATAATATAAAGATTTTCATCGATAATTTTTTACGCAATAAAAGCATGACTGATGCTATCAACCCGCCCCAGACGGCTATTGCATAGGCTGCAGACGCCCATACGGGGTAAGCTTTGTACGCCGCAAGAACGGCTTCCCCATTTTCACGCGCTAAAAGGGCAGCGTCTGATGCTGTTTTATCAATAACATAAATATAGCATCCAAAAGCATTCCATAGCAGGAAAAGCACGCCGAGCACCCAAAAAAGTGTTGTTGGTTTTGTTGAATTCATAATAGTCCCCTTAGTTTTATTAAAAGAGACTATCCGTTTCAGACTAATTTGGCAATTGCTCGTCTTTATGTGCGCTGTAGGCTGCCCAAAAGATGAAGATGTTTACGACAATCGCTCCCAAAGCCATGCCACTGGCTGAAACGCCCATAATCACAAAACCGCCTCTTAAAAACGCATCAATTATGCTGACCAACAACATGATCGTTGCAATTATAAACCAATGATAAGCACGTTTACGACGCAATAATAAGAAGACCGCGCCGATAAGACCGGCGGCTACACTCGCGGCTTGCGCCGCATTGGCCCAAAATGGTGTTCCCATCAAGTAATCAACTTGCCTTGCTTGATACATGGCGGATAGCGCTTCTGCGTTATATTGCATCTCGATAACGAAACCCAATAATTGGACCATACTCCAAGCCACAGCAAAACTGGCCAAAATCCCCAACCAACCATCAGTATATTTGATTTTCTGATCGCGCGTCGAAAACGCTTTCACGCGTTGCTCTCTTATCATGTTCGACATGTTTTTTCCACAAAATAACGAATTCTGGGACCGACTTTAGAGCGAAGTCTTTGAGGTGAAGTGAAAGCTTACTGTTAACAAGGCATTAAAAAAGCCGCCTTCAATTTCTTCAAGGCGGCTTTTTTAATGAATTTTTAAGCGGAGTTAGAGATCGAGCAAGAGACGCTCCGGATCTTCTAAGCACTCTTTCACGCGCACCAAGAAGGTTACGGCTTCTTTGCCGTCGACAATACGATGATCATAAGAGAGCGCCAAATACATCATGGGGCGAATAACGATTTGATCATCAACCACAACCGGGCGTTTCTCAATCTTATGCATACCCAAAATACCGGATTGTGGTGGGTTGAGAATGGGCGAACTCATGAGAGACCCATACACACCCCCATTTGAAATGGTGAAGGTCCCGCCGGACATGTCATCCATGGAGAGCAGACCATCACGCGCTTTCGCTCCTAACGCGCCAATCCCTTTTTCAATGCCGCCTAGGGATAGCTGATCGCAGTCACGTAAGACAGGCACAACAAGACCTTTATCCGTGCCGACAGCAATCGAGATGTCATAGAAATTTTTATAGATTATATCTGTGCCATCAATCTCTGCATTCACACTTGGCACGTCCCTCAACGCTTGCACACAGGCTTTGACAAAGAAGCTCATAAAGCCGAGCTTCACACCATGCTTCTTGAGGAAGAGCTCTTTATATTGAGAGCGCATCGCCATGATGTGGCTCATATCCGCCTCATTATAAGTGGTGAGCATGGCCGCCGTGTTTTGCGCATCTTTCAAACGACGCGCAATTGTCTGACGTAAGCGAGACATGCGCACACGCTCTTCACGCTCGCCTAATTCACGTGGCGCAGAAGGGGCCTGAGCCGGCGCACCACCTGTTGGCTGTGGCGTGACGCTGCCTTTGATGCGACCTCCGCCAGCTTTAGCCGCTAAGGCATCGCCTTTTGTAATGCGTCCTCCCTTGCCTGTTCCGGCAATGGCAGATTGATCCAAGCCATTTTCTTGAATGATGCGCGAGGCCGAAGGCATAGCCCGTCCGCCTGTTGGAGCATTACCCGCAGGCTGACTCGCGGCTGATGCATTCGTTGCCGTAGCCGCAGACGCTGTCGTTGCACCACCAGCCGTAAGGCGCGCAATTAATTGACCAACCTGCGCAACATCGCCTTCCGCGACAAGATGCTCGGCCATAACACCGGCTTCCGGCGCAACTAGTTCTTGCGCGGCTTTATCCGTTTCAAGTTCGACAATAGCTTCATCCTTCGCCACGGCTTCACCGGGTTGCTTCATCCATGATGCGATGGTCACTTCGGAAACGGACTCACCGACATTTGGGACTTCGATATCAATGCTTGCACCTGAACTTTCTGCAGGAGTAGATGCGGCTGGCTCAGTTTCAGGCTCCGTCTTCCCTTTAGGTCCACCGGCATCACTACCGACACCACTGCCTAACTTCGCAATCAATTGGCCGATGGTCGCCACATCACCTTCCGCAACCAAGATTTCAGAAAGAACCCCATCTTCTGGCGCAACCAATTCCTGCGCCGCTTTATCAGTTTCGAGCTCAACCAGTGGCTCGTCTTTTTTCACGGCATCACCAGGCTGTTTGAACCATGTTGCAATTGTGACTTCAGAGACACTCTCACCTACATTGGGAATTGTAATATCGGTCATAAGGACACTCTACTTCGCAAAGGCGCCATCAAGGATGGCTTGTTGTTCTTTTTTGTGCTTAGCCGCAATACCTGTCGCCGTCGAGGCCGCAGCTGGACGGCCAATATAGCGCAAGCGCGTATTTTTAGCACCAATAGCCAATAGGCTGTCTTCGACAAACGGATTGATAAAGGCCCAAGCCCCCATATTCTTGGGTTCTTCTTGGCACCAGACCATATCGGCATTTTTGAAACGGCTTAGTTCTTCTTGTATCGCGTCATCCGGATAAGGATAGAATTGCTCAATACGCAGAAGATACACATCATTGATGTTCTGCTTCTCACGCTCTTCAAAGAGGTCATAATAGACCTTACCGGAACATAAAATCACGCGTTTGATTTTAGAGTCATCGACCAACTTAATGTCTGTAGACTCGGGTCTATATTGCGCATCATCCCATAACAAACGGTGGAACTCTGAGCCTGGACCCATCTCCTCAAACGTTGAGACACACAGCTTATGGCGTAAAAGGCTCTTGGGACTCATATTAATAAGTGGCTTACGGAAGCCACGCTTTACTTGACGACGCAGTGCATGGAAGTAATTGGCGGGCGTTGAGATATTCGTCACCTGCATATTATCTTCGGCACACATTTGTAAGTAACGCTCCAAACGCGCGGAACTATGCTCCGGCCCTTGGCCCTCATAACCGTGCGGCAGGAGCATAACGAGGCCCGACATGCGGAGCCATTTTTGCTCAGCCGAAGAAATGAACTGATCCACCATGACCTGCGCGCCGTTGGCGAAGTCACCAAATTGCGCCTCCCAAATCGTGAGGGCATGAGGCGCGGCTGTAGAGAAGCCATATTCAAACCCTAAAACCGCTTCTTCTGAGAGATGCGAATTGAGGACTTGATAATATTCTTGCTCATTCGACAGCGTATTGAGCGGCGTGTATTTCTCTTCTGTTTTTTGATCGATAAAGTTTGATTGACGTTGAGAGAAGGTGCCGCGCTCTGAGTCTTGTCCTGATAGGCGCACAGGGTGCCCCTCCATAATCAGTGTGCCGAAAGCGAGATGCTCAGCCAGACCCCAATCAATATTTTCACCCGACTCTATTTTTTCAGCACGGGCTTTGATGATGCGATTTAGCGTACGGTGAATATTGACGCTGTTTGGAACCTTTGTGATTTTTGTACCAATGTCTTTGAGTGTCTCTATCTTAACGCTTGTGTCCCCGCGGCGCTTGCCATCTTTTTCTGTTGGCAAAGACAGACCCTGCCACACGCCTTGCAACCAATCCGGTTGCTTGGTTTCATAAGTTTTTGCTTCATCGAACTCGCCGTCCAAATAAGCATAGAAATCATCAACGCGTTTTTGGTGTTCTTCTTTGGAAAGGTCGCCCTGCGCGATGAGGCGCTCCGCGTAAATATTCATCGTGCTTTTTAGGTCACGAATTTTGCCATACATGATGGGCTGTGTGAAAGACGGATCATCGCCTTCATTATGACCATAACGACGATAACAGACGATATCGAGGACAACGTCTTTTCCGAATTTCTGACGATATTCTGTGGCAACACGCGCTGCAAAAACGACCGCTTCAGGATCATCACCATTGACGTGGAAGACAGGCGCTTCGACCATAAAGGCCACATCCGAACAATACTGACCGGAACGATATTCATCCGGTGTCGTCGTAAATCCAATCTGGTTATTCACGACAACATGGATGGTTCCGCCTGTACGGTAACCGACGAGCTGGCTCATCTGGAAGCTTTCCATCACAACGCCTTGGCCGGCAAAGGCCGAGTCACCATGCAGAATAACCGCCATAACTTCTTCTGGGTTATGGGATTGATACGTGCCCGAAGCCATTTGTTGTTTCGCACGGGTTTTACCCATCACGACAGGGGCGACGACCTCAAGGTGGGACGGGTTTGGCGCCAATGACAAGTGAACGGAATTACCGTCAAATTCACGGTCATCTGAGACACCCAAATGATATTTCACATCACCCGAGCCAAAGTCTTCACCGCCGGACGCCACACCGCCAAGAAATTCATAGAAAATCGCCGAATAGGGCTTCTGCATCACAGAGGCCATGACATTCAAACGACCCCTATGCGGCATGCCGAAATTAATGTCTTTCAGGCCGAGTTGCCCGCCGCGCTTAATGATTTGCTCAAGCGCTGGTAACAGGCTTTCCGCGCCATCAATACCAAAGCGCTTTGTGCCGGGATAACGCTTATGAATAAGCTGCTCGAACGCTTCACCTTCAATCAATTTTTGCAAAATGGCGAGGCGCCCCTCTTTGGAGAATGATATCTCTTTTTCAGGGCCTTCTAAGCGCTCTTGAATCCATGATTTTTCTTCGGGGTTCGAGACATGCGTAAATTGTACGCCAAGCGTTGAACAATAGGTGCGCCGCACAATTTCTAAAATCTGGCGCATCGTCCCATATTCGAGGCCTAGAACGCCATCGATAAAAATCTCGCGGTCCATATCGGCTTCACCAAAACCATAGGTCGCCGGATCTAGTTCAGGATGTTCACCCGGACGCTGTAAGCCCAAAGGATCGAGCTGCGCAATACAATGTCCACGAACACGATAGGCACGAATGAGCATAAGGGCCGCAATTGAATCTTTTGCCGCTTGCTGCACCTGATCCGCTGACATATCGGGTTTGGCTTTTGAAACAGCCTTTTCAGCCGCCCCGACATCCACACCCCAATCACCGGTCAAGGCAGACGTCAGCTCGCCATTTTCAGCAATAGGCCAATTATCGCGTTTCCACGCCGGGCCTTCAGCGACGTGCTGAGCATTGCGCACATCTTCGCCGAGCCCTGCAAAATAGGCGCGCCAGCTCGGATCTACAGAATTGGGGTTACGCGCATATTGCGCCTGCATTTGCTCGAGATAGGCGGCATTACCGCCATCTAGGAAAAGCGTATCCAGAAACGTCTGGTTTTGTTCAGAACGGCTTTTTTCAGCCATAATAGGACCTTTTGAGTCTTGGTTTATAATTGGTGTATTGAGGCTATAAGCCCCAAAAACCTAATAGTTCGATAATTAGCCGTTTAAGACGTCCATCATTGTTACGCCCAACTTGGCCGGAGAGTCTGAAACACGAATGCCGGCCGCTTCCATCGCGGCAATTTTATCTTCTGCGCCGCCTTTACCACCGGAGACAATCGCACCGGCGTGACCCATTGTTCGTCCGGGAGGCGCCGTGCGACCCGCGATGAAACCGACCATGGGCTTTTTAATGCCTTTCTTGGCCATATGTGCGACATATTCCGCCGCTTCTTCTTCGGCAGAGCCACCGATTTCACCAATCATGATGATTTGTTTTGTATCATCATCATTGAGGAACAGCTCAAGACAATCGATGAAGTTCGTACCGTTAATTGGGTCGCCGCCAATACCAATCGCTGTGGTTTGGCCCAAGCCAACCTGTGAGGTCTGATACACAGCCTCATACGTCAGGGTCCCCGAACGAGAAACCACACCACATGTGCCTTTTTTGAATATCTTACCCGGCATGATCCCGATTTTACACTCATTCGGGGTCAAAACACCCGGGCAGTTCGGGCCAATCAAGCGAGATTTAGACCCTTGGAGCGCGCGCTTCACCGGAATCATATCAGAGACAGGAATACCTTCTGTAATCGCAATAATAAGCTCCATCTCGGCGTCAATCGCCTCAAGGATAGAGTCGGCAGCGAAGGGCGGCGGCACATAAATCACAGAAGCGGTCGCGCCGGTCGCATGTTTGGCTTCGGCAACTGTGTCAAAATTCGGCAAGCCGATATGCGTTGTTCCGCCTTTACCCGGCGTCACACCACCAACACACTGTGTTCCATAGGCAATGGCTTGTTCCGTATGGAACGTTCCGGTCTTACCGGTCATACCCTGTGTGATAACTTTAGTGTCTTTGTTAATTAATACTGACAAAACGCATTTCCTTTAATTGGAGATTGTCTTCATAGAGAAGTTTTAGGCGGTCTCAAAATGATATCCGCTGTAATCTATTTCTTTTTTGTACCATTTCGCGACCATTTTCTTCGTCACATCAGAATAAACCGTCGAGTAATGAGGCCTATCAGACTTATAAGATCGTAATCGGGGTAATTTGATATTCACTTTTATCTTGAGGCGCTCAAACAAATTGCTGAGGCCCCCGTCTAAATTATCATAATCTATGAGCTCATCTACCACAACTTTGTCACCAATAGCATAAATCGCCCAATTATTAAGGCGCACATATTCTGTGTTACGATAAATGAAGCTCCGCATATCTTTGTCAAAGTTATCCGTAGAGCGACCTGTTTTGGTTTGTCGATGGGTGTATAGTGACACTTGACGGTCCCAAGGGTTTCGCTCGACTGCAAATTTGTAATAGCTGTTAAAAATATCATCCCCTAAGACGCGCCGAGCTTGTTTTGCTGTTGCATGACTGTGAAGACCAAAATATTGCGGCAAATTCCGCTTTAGCGCCCCATGATGAATCGGTGAATATTTTGCCCAGCCGGGCCGATCTAGGTTCGTCGCCGTTACGTCTTCTCCCAAAGCCTCAGTGAGAGCCGTAGACAAGCTCGATCCCGCCGTCTTTTCGGTCCGCATAAATATAAACTTATAGCGATGCGAGATGATCATATCACCCATTCCAGAAGCGCGACACGCTATCCTCTTGCGTCTTTGTTAATTAATAATAACATTTACTTTTTACGCTCCTTGCGTCTTACTAAAGACGTTAAATCTTCGCCATTTACTATCAATTTATCAATTACAGCATCATTTAAAGTTTTATGTGTACGAGCAAAACATTTCACTTCAACTTTGAACGCATCGCTTTCCCATAAAACCAATTGTTGATATTTTAACTGCCCATATTGCACTGCTGGGCCTACTGGAACAATTTTTGGTGTTATATTAAATAAATTTACATCTGTTTTATTGGCTATTATTTCCTGACATGTTTTTAAAACTTTCTCAGATGTATTTGAAATGTTTTTATCTCTCTGGAAGCTAAACAGTAATATGACGACACAAGAGACAGTTATTAAAATTGCCCAAGGTATAAGCTTCCAGTTGTATAAAACCCAATCCTTCAACCTTATCCCTTCACCGCCGCCACAATTTTCTGAGCCGCATCGTCCAAGTCATCTGCTGCGATGACGTTCAGACCGGAATTATTGATAATCTCTTTGCCCTGT
>CAYTAJ010000004.1:1943-6884 GCA_964435725.1 uncultured Algimonas sp. | reverse complement strand
GTCATCTGCTGCGATGACGTTCAGACCGGAATTATTGATAATCTCTTTGCCCTGTTCAACATTTGTGCCTTCGAGGCGCACAACGAGTGGCACTTCGAGGCCAACCTCTTTCACCGCGTCCACTGTACCTTGGGCAATGACATCACATTTCATGATGCCGCCAAAGATGTTAATAAGGATGCCTTCAACTTTGTCGTCTGATGTCAAGATTTTAAACGCAGCCACGATGTTCTCTTTCGTGGCACCGCCCCCTACATCGAGGAAGTTGGCCGGCTCAGCGCCGTAAAGTTTGATGATATCCATGGTCGACATAGCCAGACCCGCGCCGTTCACCATACAGCCAATATTGCCGTCCAGCGCGACGTAAGAGAGGTCATATTTCTTGGCCTCTGTTTCCTTGGGGTCTTCTTCTGTCACGTCGCGGAGCTCTTGCACATCTTTGTGACGGAAGAGCGCGTTTTCATCAAAACTGATTTTAGCGTCCAAACAATGCAAACGCTGATCTTCAGTCACGATGAGCGGATTAATCTCGAGCATGCTCATATCTTTGGCCAAGAAGCCATTATAAAGCGTGCGACCCAGCTTATTCGCTTGTTTGGCGAGGTCGCCCTTCAAGTCGAGCGCTTTGGCCAAAGTCCGGCCGTGATGCGGCATGAAGCCTGTGGCAGGGTCAATGTCGAAATTGATGACTTTTTCCGGTGTGTCATGGGCCACCGCTTCGATATCCATACCGCCCTCGGTTGAGACGATGAAAGAGACGCGAGACGTTTCACGATTAATAATGATGGAGAGATAAAGCTCACGGTCAATATCGGACCCATCTTCGATATAAAGACGATTGACCTGCTTGCCCTCAGCAGAGGTTTGTTCAGTTACCAAATACTCGCCAAGCATGGCTTCGGCATTTTCGACAACTTCATCGACAGACCAAGCCAAACGGACACCGCCTTTGGCATCGGCAGGCGCGCCAACGAATTTCCCTTTACCGCGTCCACCGGCGTGGATTTGAGATTTAACGACCCAGAGAGGCCCGCCCAGTTCTTCTGCTGCCGCTTTGGCCTCGCTTGCATCAAAGATAGCGATACCTTTGGAGACAGGCGCGCCAATTTCCTTAAGGACAGCTTTGCCCTGATATTCGTGAATGTTCATGAAATACGTGTCCGCTTATTAGGGTTACAGGACTTGACCCAATATGAGCCAAAAATCCGTTACCGTATAATCAGTGCAACCCTGCCCTGCAACCGTGGATTCACGCTAAAATATGCGATTTAAGTCGCAATTGGTCACACCAAGTGGACCGTCTCACGAAAGCATCCATGACTTAGGACATGAATATCATCCACATCGTCCGCCCGGGTAAGAAGGAGAACAAGCCGGGAATAAGAAGCGCACCAAAAAATAGCCCTGTCACAGCCCGTTTGTGGCGTCTTACATCGCCCTTGCGTATGTAGAAAAACGTCTCAAACAAAGCAAAGAAAGTAATCGGCACAAAAATGTGAATCCAAGAAAATGATCCCTCATTGAGTTGGCGTATGAAAATAGCGCTCAACGCCGTGAGCAGCATAAGCAATGCAAAGGCTCGCCCCGTCATTTTATGCGCCCATGTCCCTTTTTTTCGTGAAAACATAACCACGCCTAAAATCAATGCGCCAAAGGCGACTAAGATGTGCATCTGGACGGCAAAGCTGGCCTGCGTGAAATATTCGAGGTTCATATCAAGCCCCCTTCCAGGCGCCATGAAAGCCTAGCGGCAAGGCATAAGGCAGTTCAAAGACAGCAATTGGGCCATCACTCAGGCGATCGGCGCGCAGCACATTCAAACGCGTTTTTTTGGTTTTATAATCCAAGGTCGTGCCGATTAGCCAGCCATCATCTTCATTTCGCGCTGTCTCAGCGCCAATAAAGAGATGCTCTTCCACCATCACCGTCGCGCCATAGTCATAACTCTGTAGGTCGCCTGATTTCAGGTCATGACGTAGCACCGCTGTTTCTCCCGGATGATTTTTGGATGAGTTCCCCAAAGTATAAAGATATTGCGCCGAACGACCGCCATAGGCCTTGTTGAATTGCGGAAATTCATGTGTCGCCGCTTTGTCCGTGACAGGGGCAATAGACGCCGAGCCATTAGTTTTAAGAACAGCTTCGTGCAGAACGGTCTTACCGCTTTCATCCAATTCGCCGCGCATCCACGCTTTGGCTCCGCGTGAAACAATATCATCTTTATCCGTTAGGCATAAGGTGAACCGAATATCGCCTGATTTATCGGCATAGGCATTACCAAAGTGAAATTGGAAACCCGGCGGCAAATCATAATCCTGCCTGTCGTCCAAATCATCCATATCTAAAACGACAACGCGTTGCGGGGCATCCTTTTGATATTCAAACATATCGAGATAAAATTTGCCGTGTTTCACGGCACGGAAGGAGGGTGCAACGAAAATCAGCTTACGGTCCGTAATACAAAAATCATGAATCATACCACCCGGCACATCCTTGATAAGCTTGCTCGCTAACAACTCACCGGACGGGCTGAGTTTATAAATAACGAGCGCCTGCATCTGTACGCTTTGCCCGAAATTCCAAATATTCCCTTTTTTATCAATACGAGGGTGGGCTGAAAATGGCATGCCGCGCAATCCTTCAGTCCAGACTTTGGAACCAATAGTCTCAAGACTATCCGCTTTCAGACGATAGGCAGAGCCCCCTTCCCAGAGCGCCCAGACCTCGTCGCCGATAGGTAAGACACTCGTATTGGCGGCGTTGGCGCTATCGGGGCCACGCATGGGATAGCCCGCATCAATATGGGTCCCGAACCCACCCACGGTAAATTCACCCGCGGCTTCATTTTGCTTGTAAAGATCGGTTTCAATCATTCGACCCAAATGGGACACTTGGCCGTCACCAAGTTTAAAGGACTGCATCATGCCCTCACCATCGAACCAGTGATGCATGCGTTTCCCCGCACGCTCATGAATGGCGGGGCCATTTCGATAAAATGTCCCGCTCAATTCAGCCGGCAGGTTCCCGCTCACCTTGCGCAGTGAGGCTGTTTCCAATCTATGTTTCGCCGGGTTTTGCCATCCAATAAACCAATCCGGCTTACTCGCAGTTTTCGCCATGACAGGCATGGGCAAAGCCGATGCCGCCGTCAGCGCGCCAAACGCTTTTAAGATATTGCGACGATTATAATGGGTCATGGCAAAGCTCCGATAAAATCAAGTGAGTTTAGAAAGAAATGTTCTGAACCGTGTCGCCTGACACTGTAAACTTAGCTTTCGACCAAGGCGCTGGTCCCATTGAGCCAACAGCATTATTTGAAAAAGCGAAGGGTTCTGTCGGCATGCCAAAGGCGTTGGTATTCATATTACCATCACCGTTTTCATCATGATACATACGGATGGCATACTCTCCGGAAGGAAGGTCACTGAAAGTCATCAATACTGTATCGCTGCCGACGGCGACTTTTCTTCCTTGTAGCGGCTTACCGCCTTTATACCCTTCCGCATCAACAAGAGCGGCCATGACGTAACCTTCCTCTACATTGAAGCCTGATACATTGACTGTAACCGAGGCAACCGAAGAGGTGGGTGCCACGGACGTATCCGCAACAGAGACTGTTTCAGTTGCGTTTGGTGTGGCGCAGGCCGCTAAAGCAAGTGCGCAGATAACAGCGCTTTTGAGGCTTAATTTATTGAACTGATAGGACATATATTCACTCCTGTTTTTTGTTACTTATGTCTCGCCTGTTTTTGGCTTGAGGACATAATGACCTGAAAAATTCAGAGCGAAATACAGGATACGTGGACTGACAATTTGGCTTCGTGAATGAAGCGGGTTTTCATTTCACGGTCCGTGAACCGTATAGAATAGCGCTTGAAAAACACTGACTTACCGTTCACGATACGTGAAATGCAATCACTTCGGAGCCTGTTGCGTGGGTAGCAAACTCGTAAAAAAGCTAATGCCGCTTTTGCTGACCTCAATGACTGCCGGGGTTGTCCTTACGATATTGGGGCCGTTTGGTACGAGCCGCCTGAGTTTCATTGAACGCGCTGTTTATTGGGTCGGACTTTGTGTAGCGGGCGGGCTTGGCACGGCAATTATTGATATTATTAGTTCGCGGCTGAACTGGACTCTGAAAAACTGGCAACTCGCTTTAGGCCAATCTATTGGCGCAACGCTTTGCGTCACCGCCATTTTGTTTATTATGTTCCCGCCTAATTCCATGCCGGGCGTTTTCATCACGCTGTTTTATGTTTGGGTCATTGCCATCGTCATTTGTAGCTTCGGTACATTAATGCATAGCCGGAAAGCCGTGGCTGATGCCCCCGACGCAAACGACAAACGCCCTGACATTTTAGACCGCCTTCCGCCCAAACTTAGAAGCGCCGATATTTATGCCATCAGCGCTGAAGATCATTATGTCCGTGTGCATACATCCAAAGGCGATGAGATGGTGCTGATGCGACTGTCGGATGCCATAAAAGAAATGAGCCCCCTGATTGGCGAACAAGTCCACCGGTCTTGGTGGGTCGCGGAAATCGGAATTGAAAAAGCGGAACGCAAAAACGGGAAGACGCAAATAAAATTGAAAAATGACGTTATTGCCCCTGTCAGTCGGAGTGGGCAAAAGGCCGTCAAAGAGGCAGGCTGGCTTTAAGCTTTGTTATTCTCTCTGTCTTTCTCTTGCCCGTAAGCCCAACAGGTCACCTCTCCAAAAGGTGGCAGATTTTCAATTTTATAGAGCCGCTTTGACCCAATAGATTCCGCCGTTTTTATAGAACCAATATTTCCCTCGGCGATAACATGAATGATACGGTCCCACCCGAGCGTGTTGAAACAATACGCCACACAAGCCGCACCGGCTTCTTTGGCATAGCCTTTGCGCGTATAGTCCCGGTGGATTGTCCAACCGACTTCGGGCTCGGGCCAGCCTTCCGG
>CAYTAJ010000004.1:0-1843 GCA_964435725.1 uncultured Algimonas sp. | reverse complement strand
GTTTTGGTCATAACATTCGAACTAGGGTTTTAAGGCAGGCCCGACAACTTCAATTTTATTTGTCATCACCCAACCACCGAAGTCTTCAGGAACAATCTGTAAGTCCGCTAAATTATCCAATCCTTGACTGTTTCCATCAATGAGAGGAGCCAATAAGACGTGCTGGCTATTATGCTTTGCGAGTCTTTTATCGAACCTGTGGGGCCAACCCCATATAAGATGACGATAATTCGCTGGAATTGGAACCAAACGATTATGACAAATACTGGGCACTTTCCCAAACCAACCATTAGTCACATAAGATTTTAGACAGGCTTTCGCGCTTTGCCTAGACATTGTCTTATGGTTTGGAAATTCCATTTCAATAACATCCAAGACATTCTGATGTCCTGTAAAAGCGAATTGAGGTGCCGTTTGATATTCATTCATAAACTTTATCATCGCCTCTCCTTCTTTCACGGAACGACTTTTAAAGTTTATGAGAAAGGCTTTGTCAGGAAACTGATTCACGACCTCTGACAGACTTGGCATGGCTCCGATAAATTTCCCACGGAATGGAAAAGTCTCGCCTCCATCAAAACTATATCCATGTCCGATATCCAATTCCTTCAATTCTGCCATTGTATAATCGCGCGTACGACCCGACCCATTGGTTCGACAATCCAAGATCCAATCATGAAAAACAGCAAATTGACCGTCTGTTGTCAGATGTACATCTAATTCAATCATATCAGCCCCGTAAGCAAAGGCCGCCTCCATACTGTCTATTGTGTTTTCCAGATATGAATGTGTTGGAGGAAAAATTCTCTCGGCCGTACATGTATCACGTTTTATATTTTCTAGAGAAAATGTCTGATGCACCCCTCTATGGGATAATAACAGCGGGCTTTCTGAAGGGGACCTCGCCAACCACGAGGCATTTTGCAAATAAATATACGCAAATAGACTAAGACAAACCAAACCTAAATAATGACGTTTTCGCATGAAAAAACCTCCCAGCCTTTGCAAGGAGGTTTGAAATTTTATTCCGGCAAAATTATGTCGGAAAATAGAAAAACTAATCCTTCAGCTCAGGTTCCATTTCCTGACAGTCAGCGATGATTTTCTCAACGGCGGCAACAGAATTCATGAACATTTCGCGCTCATTGTTTTTCAAGCGAATGTTCATCACTTTCTCAACGCCACGGGCGCCAATCATCGCTGGTGCGCCAACATAAAGACCACGAACGCCTGCGATTTGACCGGAGAGACGTACCGCGCAAGGCAAGATACGCTTTTTATCGCGTAAGTAAGATTTCGCCATTTCAATCGCAGACTCAGCTGGCGCATAAAAGGCTGAACCATTGCCCAACAATCCAACGATTTCACCGCCGCCTTTACGCGTGCGCTCAACAATCGCGTCAACGCGCTCTTGTGTTGTCCATTTCATTTTGATGAGGTCAGGGAGCGGCACACCATTGACGGTAGAGTAACGCACAAGCGGCACCATTGTATCACCGTGACCGCCCAAAACAGAGGCGTGAACATCTTCAACAGAACAACCAAATTCATCCGCGAGGAAATAGCGGAAACGCGCACTGTCCAAAACGCCGGCCATACCGACAACCTTGCGCGGCTGTAGTCCGGAGAATTTTTGTAGCGCCCAGACCATCGCATCGAGTGGATTTGTAATACAGATGACAAAAGCCTTTGGCGCGTGTTGCTTAATGCCTTCGGCGACTTGTTTGATGACGCCAAGGTTTTTACCGATCAGCTCTGAACGGTCCATGCCCGGCTTACGCGGGAAACCCGCTGTGATGATGCAAACATCTGCGCCAGCAATATCGGCATAATCATTTGTGCC
>CAYTAJ010000003.1:0-61768 GCA_964435725.1 uncultured Algimonas sp. | reverse complement strand
GAGGATTTTGGGTGAAAAAGACGATTCAAACTCAACTCATAGGCGATGTCCGCCTGTTTATAGGTGATTCACTTTTTGCTTGATTGAAGGCAAAATCTCTTGGGTGTTTGGACGATTGGTCTGCTTTAATATTATATGCAGGCCGTGAATTGCCTTACATAAAATATGAGCGTCTCATCTAAAAAGGGCTCAATTTACCGTTAGAGATGTGCAGGTCAGGTGGTGCGGGCGGCCGGAATCGAACCGGCACTCCTATAAAGGAACAAGATTTTAAGTCTTGCGTGTCTACCAATTCCACCACGCCCGCGACCTAAGTTATGTGAAGGCCCACTTAAGGCGCGTCGCATCGGCGGGCAAGTATTTTTATCGCCTTTGGCTGAGGATTTTGTTATTCTCTATCAGCTTGGAAGGAATTCATATGCAAACTGAAAAAATCGAGTTCAAGGGCGCTTTTGGTGACGTCTTATCGGGACGAATTGACAAGCCGGATAATGGTGAGGTGAAAGGTTGGGTGTTGTTTGCGCACGGTTTCTCAATCGGAAAAGATCTCAAGCCCATCAGAACCATATCGAAAGCTTTGGTAGAGGAGGGGTATGGGATGCTCCGCTTCGACTTTACCGGCCTTGGTCAATCCGGCGGTGATTTTTCCGATACGAACTTTTCCTCCAATGTGGCGGATATAAAAGCGGCGGCGGCTTATCTTAGCGAGATGTGTATGCCGCCTTGCGTTCTGATTGGTCATAGCTTTGGTGGTACGGCCATGTTAAAAGTGGCCGATGAAATCCCTGAGTGTAAAGCCGTGGCGACCATTGGATCCCCCTGTGACACGACACACATCGTGCATCAATTTGCCGATAAATTAGAAGAAATTGAAGAAGAGGGCGAGGCGAAAGTCCTGTTGGGAGGGCGGCCCTTTATCATCAAGGAGCAGTTTCTAAACGACATAGAAAACCACGATATAGCTCGCGAAATTGGGGATTTGCCGCAGGCTTTGTTGATATTTCATTCGCCTCAGGATGCCGTTGTCGGCATTGATAATGCCTCCCACATCTATCAGATGGCGAAACACCCGAAGAGCTTTGTGAGTTTGGATGGCGCGGATCATTTACTTCTACGAAATCCCGCCGATGCGGACTATGTGGCACGGGTGTTGGCGGCTTGGGCACAGCGTTACGTGACGTAAAGCCCGTTAAGGGAATTTTCGTGATGTTTTGATAAAGCGTCTCCATGAAAACGCCTGCGACATCACCTGCCGTGAAGGCGCCATTGTCTGACCGCCCTTATTTTGCCGCCCTTGATGGGTTTCGTGGTATTTTGGCGCTCGTTGTCGCGATGTATCATACGATTTGGTTGTCGCACCCGAATACATCGGCTTTTTTCAATAATGGTCCTGTTATTATCGACTTGTTCTTCGCCTTTTCAGGGTTTTTGATGTTCACGCTTTATCGCGATCACCTGAACGAGATGTCACAAGCAAGGCAGTTTATGGTGAAGCGTTTTGCGCGACTTTACCCCCTACATCTGTTTATGCTTGGTGTCTTTGTTGCCTTCGCCATTTTTAGGATTTGGGCCCATAAAATTGGACTGGCGAGTTATGAACCGGGAGAGATTTTGCCCTTTGAAGCCGGAGCGACAGAAAGTTGGCGAAATTTATTGGCTCACTTGACAATGACACACGCCATGGGCGGGGCAGATGCTCTGACTTTTAATGCGCCGAGTTGGACAATCGGTGCAGAGTTTTACACTTATATACTCTTTGTCGGGTTTATGTTGCTGGGAACCAAGAGATGGATTGATCGGTTCGTTTTACCACTCACTATTGGCGCGATATATCTCTATCTAGGCCTGAATTATGACAATATGAATATCACGTTTGAAGATGGCTTTCTCCGCTGTGTCGCCGGTTTCTTTATAGGTGTTGTTGCTGCAAAAATAATATTATTCAACGGGTTGAGAAAGGTTTTTAATCAGATTTCTGCGTTCCAAGCCTCTGTCATTGAATGGATAACGGTTATAGGGAGCACGTTATTTGTTATTTACTGTGGAGGGCAACTTCAATTCTTCGTCGCGCCTGTTTTGCTTTTATTTGTTATCGTGTTTTCTCAGGATAAGGGCATGGTTTCAAAGTTTTTGGATCAAAAGCTCTTCGCTTATTTAGCTAAAATTTCTTATTCGGTTTACATGACTCATGTCATTATCTCGATAGGCTTCACCATCGTAGCAGAACGTCTAATCGCGGGTATTTGGCCACATTGGAATGACACGGCCTTTGGCGGGGACTTGCTGATGATACCCTATCTCTTGGTCGTCATTATAGTCTCTCACTTCACCTATCATTTCGTTGAGGTCCGAGGAGGACGATTTGTAAGCCGTCTATTCAAACGAAACAAGATAAAGCCGAGTATTGCGAAAACATCAGCCTGACCTTGAGTGTTGTGCGCATTTCCGCTAACGCGCGCTCATAAAACAAGGACAGGTATGATGGCGTCAGATCGTTACAGCGAACTTGATCAATTAGGCACAATGAAAGGGCTTCCGAATAGCCCTGAAGAAGCGGTCTTGGAACGCGTCAAAAACCCATGCTCAGAGCCCTATATGGTCCGTTTGGTGGCCCCGGAATTTACCTCTATTTGCCCTGTCACGGGACAGCCTGATTTTGCGCATTTGGTCGTAGATTATTGCCCGGATGACTGGATTGTCGAAAGTAAAGCGTTCAAGCTATTCTTAGGGAGCTATCGTAATCATGGCGATTTTCATGAAGCGTGTACAACAGGTATTGGTCGCCGCTTAGTCGAAGAAATTAAACCGGTATGGCTGCGCATTGGTGGATATTGGTATCCGCGGGGCGGTATTCCGATTGACGTGTTTTACCAGCATGGAACTCCGCCTGAAGGGCTCTGGATTCCGGATCAGGGCGTACCCCCTTATCGTGGTCGCGGCTAAGGTCAGCTTAACTATTCCTAGACTCTCAGATTATTTATTTGGCATTTATGCTGATAATCCTTATCTCTTGGGTCAAAGACGAAGGAGTGCGTTATGGGCACACTGAATATAGCAGCTGATCAAAACCCGGATGAATGCGTCTGGACTCTGCTAAAGCAAGAAGCGGCGGCCTATGCGGTTAAAGAACGTGCGCTGTCTTCTTTTCTGCATGCCACTATTCTTGATCAAAAAAGTCTTGGTGGAGCAATCGTCAATCATCTGGCTGAAAAACATGCCACGGCTGATTTATCCGCGCTTAAGCTCCGACAGGTTCTGGCTGAAGCCATTGAGAATGACGATACAATAGTCGATTATGCGGCCAAAGACTTATTAGCTGTAAAAGACCGTGATCCGGCGTGTCGGTCTTATCTCCAGTGTTTTCTTTATTTCAAAGGCTATATGGCTATTCAGACACATCGTTGTGCGCATTCGCTTTATAAGTCCGGTCGTGACTTGGTGGCGTTTCACTTGCAGAACCGGAGTTCTGAACTGTTTGGTGTTGATATAAATCCGGCGGCCGTTATCGGGCATGGTATTATGCTGGATCATGCAACAGGTTTTGTCATGGGTGAGACGGCGCGTATTGGGAATGATTGTTCCGTGTTACAAGGCGTAACACTGGGCGGTACCGGAAAAGCGCATGAAGACCGCCATCCGAAAGTCGGTAACCGCGTCCTGTTGGGCGCAGGGGCCAGTATTCTTGGAAATATTCGCATCGGAGACGGGGCCAAGGTTGCGGCAGGCTCTGTCGTGCTGAAACCCGTTGAAGATAATTGTACTGTGGCCGGTGTTCCTGCCGTGCCTATTGGTGGGCCTTGCTGTGGTAATCCCGCCGACTCTATGGATCAAACATTAGGAGAGGCGCTATGAGCCCCGAACAAATAACAACCGTCAGAAACTATCTTTGCAAACGTCTTGGTACGGAAGCCATCACTATCAAGCCACGTAAGGTCGCTGATAGTGTAGAAGTTTACCTTAATGATGAAATCTTGGGCCTGCTTTACGTGGATGACGAAGATCCGAATGATGTGTCTTATGATTTAAATATCTCCATCTTACAGCAGGACCTCGACGCTTAAATGACCGTTTACGCGCTCGATGACTCAACACCTCAACTCGCGCAGGATGTATGGGTGGCCGAAAGCGCATCAGTTGTTGGGAATGTTGTTATGGAACCCGGCAGTTCCGCATGGTTCGGCACCGTTATTCGCGGGGACAATGAAACCATCCAAATTGGCGCTCGCAGTAATATTCAAGATAATGCGGTTTTGCATTCAGACCCCGGTTCTCCGCTGACAATCGGTGAGGGTGTGACGATTGGGCATCAAGCTATGCTTCACGGTTGTACAATCGGTGATAATACTCTGGTGGGTATCGGAGCGACGATTTTAAACGGTACGGTTATTGGGAAGAACTGCCTTATTGGGGCGCATGCTCTCATTACAGAAAACAAAGTTATTCCGGATAATTCTGTCGTCATGGGTGCACCCGGACGTGTCATAAAACAAGTGCCGGAAGTCCAAGAGGCGATGTTAAAGGCGAGTGCCGATTATTACGTCAAAAATGCACAGCGTTTCAAAAACGGATTAAAGCCTGTTTAAGCGCCTTTTATGGCTTTGCGTTGCGCCGCAATGTCTGTCCATAACTGCCTAAGCTCTTGATCCGCTAATTCGCCGATATTGAACCAACCTGCGCGGTTGGAAAATGTATCATGGATAAGTAGCCTGTCCTCGGAAGTGAGAGATCGGCTTAAAATATCGCGCATTTCATTTAAGTCTATCTGTGCCGCGACTATCCAAACAGTATCCGTCAACCTTGAGGCTTTTCCCAATGTTTGAAGCGACTTTAAAAAGTTGAGGTGCTGCCCCGAATTGATATCGGCGATGACCATGAACACACTGGGTAAGACTGGTTTTTGCTGAGGCGCAGTCGCCGTTTTTTGAGAGAATAATTCGGCGAGACGAGGGTGCATATGAGCGCGTTGGAAGCCAATATGTTGTTGATTGGAAACAAGTGATTGCGGCACAACACGGCATTCCGCGATATATTGCTTCATAAGGGCTTCGGGGTATGGCCCATAAACCGTCTCATCGACTGATACAAAGTAATCATCATTCGTACTCTCATTATTCATGAGGTCGGACGCTGAATTCACGATGTTTGGCGGATAAGTCACGTTTTTTTATGAAGACGATTCTGTTCTTCTCTCAATCACTTTCTGTCTTCCCTTATGCGGGCTTGGCTATAAAAGCTGTGGTCATGAATGATTATCGACAAAAAGAACCTTTTTTCAATTTTACGGAACCTATGCCGGCTTATGTGGCAGGGGCCTTGATTGCTTTGTTTATTTTATTTGCCTATGTGCCGGGTGTTTATAGACTTGTAGGTAATCTTATCCTCATACGACCATTGGGATTTCAGGGCGCGAGTCTGGCAGAACAACTATTCAGCTTGATAGGTCACGGAGCAATGCACGGAGGATGGGGCCACCTCTTGATGAACTCGGGTATGATTGCCGTCCTCGGTGTTGCGACAGTTAAAGGCGCAAGGTTGAAATCTGTTTCCCAAGGGCGTCGACGCAATCCGAGTTTGGTGTTTTTTACTATTTTCTTATTCGGAATATTTGCGGGCGGATTGGCCCAATGGCTTTGGTGGTTCGTTATAAATGCGCCTTTGGGTGTAAATGCCCCTGGTGCGCTGGGAGCGTCAGGTGGGGCCTCAGCGCTTTTAGCAGCAGGCGGTTGGGCTATGGGCGGGCGTTACAAAATGGTTCAATTCGCGTTTGGGTGGGCGCTTATTAATGCCATTATTGTCGTTGTGGGCCCCTTCATTGGTTTGAATGTCGCTTGGGCCGCGCATCTTGGCGGTTATATCGGAGGCATGCTGTTGGCGCCGCTCATGATTAAGGCAAATAGTACGTCATTTAGCCTTTGAGGGCAGGGTGAAAAATGAGGCTATAAAAACGACCGTTAAAGCGCTTGAGAAAACGATGATATTTTCAAAGTTAAGCAAGTCAGGTTGTAGTAGAAGTACGATTTGAGCACCGAGACCAATCAGACCCATAGAGATATATGTCTGTCTGTTTAACCTTAGACCATTGATAATCATAATGATGGCGGCGGTCAGACCACAGGCAGCGAAGATTAAACCTAAGCCCGGAATGTAATCAAAGTTTGGTATGGTTGATAGCCAAGACGCTGAAAGGTCAGGTCGAAAGACGCTAAAGGGTACAAACGCTAAAGCGACGGTCGAAATTGTGATGGAAGCCCAAGATTGCATTTTTTTGGCGTGTCGTGTCATGCCAGCGACCAAGATACAGGCGACAGCACAGGCAGAGCCTATAATCCATGGCATCGAAGTCTGCGGACGCTTACCAACCGATAACACCGTGTTGTTCTCGCCTGACAAAAATCCCCATTGTAAAACTAGAAATGCCGCAAAAGCTATGAGCCAACCCGAAAGAATAAGCGCTTTAGAACCGAAGGCATCATCGTCTAATCCGGCCTTACCCAGTTTATATTGAGCGGCCATAGCGATGAAAGCGAAGCCCGCAATGCCCGTATAGTTGATGCCTGAATTGAACAACCAAATCGCAGCCCAAACATAAGCACTCATCATAGATAAAAACATCACACTTCGAGACTGCAATCTATGGCTCAAGCCGATAAAGAACAGAAGTGTCGCCGTAAGGACAGAGCCTTGTAGTTCATTAAACCTAAGAGGCGCTATTTCCATTGGCGAAGCCAAATAGGCGAGCGCTATTAAACCGAATAGGCCAATGACAGCCGGTAATCGCGTACGCGTGAGGAAGGAGACTGCCAACGCTAAAAGAGCAAAAGGTATTGTGAGGCTCGGTAAATCGAGACCTGATAACATCACCGCTGACATGCTTAAGAATGAGAGTAGGGAAACGGATAGAAACTCCCGTAAACGCCAATTGAGTTGCTTCAGGGTGAGGCTTGCTGCGGCGCAAAGGCTCCCAAATGCGGCTATAGCTGAAATTGAAAGATTGGACGCTTCGGCTAATAAAGCGCCGAATAAGCCAAATAAGCTGGCGAAGAATAGAGCCAAGCAGAGCATTCTAAGAAACCCTTTTTGTTGGCGGGTCTCTAAACTTTTATTGTCAGGCTTTGAAGTTGTCTCAGCACTCGATGCGACGTTGGAGACGGGTTGCCAAAGCATATGACCGGGTTGAAGTTTTGCGTTTCGGCGATTGCCTGCGGCCTTTAAAACATGTCTCTCTTGACGATAGGGGCGGATATAGCTCTCGCGCAAACTCTCTTTTGCAACAGGTTTGTTGTCATTTACGGCAGAGATTCGTTTTTTAAACGTCATAATAATGACATAAATCTCATGACCAAAATGTCATCTAACCTCGCCTTATGAGGGAGAGTTTGTTCATTGTTACGCGCCAAGTGCAGTAAATTTGCCCCGTTTAGCTATCTGAGGCTGTAGCAGACGGCATTTGCCCCAATACATCCATGACGGAGCTAATTAAGGGTATTTCATGCTGCATGGCGCGATAACCCCGCTCAATAAGCTCCTCGGCACGGGTGAACTCCATCATACCGATATGTCCAATACGCGGTGCGACAAACACATCCGGCGGATCACCTGCCAAACGTGACCGTGATAGCCTATCCATCACAATGTTAAGTGTTCCCATCATGACTGATCCCATTTTCGGGCTTTTCCCTGGTTTCACATCACCCATCATGGATTTGAGTAGGAGCCGGTCCGGACGAAGTTTGTTCAAAGACTGAGACGCGAGTTCTAAGGGGTCGATAGTGTCATCAGTTTCGTCATTGAAATGAATCTCGTGGCTTGTTCCGATAGGTCCAAAGGCATCTCCGTTCAAGCTGACAGCGATAACCATATGAGCGCCAAGAGCACGACAGGTCGAAACTGGGACAGGATTCACAAGAGCTCCATCAATCATAAATCGTCCATCGACTTCTATAGGCTCAAAAGCACCGGGCAGGGCATAAGAGGCCCGGATTGCCGGGATGATGGAGCCTTTTTGTAACCAAACCTCATATCCCGTGCGTAGGTCACAGGCGACCGTTGCAAATTTTCGGTCCAGATCTTCGATTTTCATATCAGCAAAATAATATCGCAGGACACGGGCGAGGCGTTCACCGCGCATAAGACCTGAACCACCCCAACGGACATCCATATAGCCCATCATTTTGCGGCGATTAAGCGAACGCGCCCAATCTTCTAATATGTCGAGCTTTCCAGCGAGATAAGCTGCACCGACAACAGCACCAATTGACGTACCGGCAATGATATCAGGTTTTATGCCAGCTTCGATAAGCGCGCGAATGGCGCCTATATGCGCCCATCCCCGCGCGACACCGCCACCTAAGGCCAAGCCAAGTGGCGGGCGTTTCCCTTCACCAATGTTTGACGTATCAAGTCGCATATAAAAGCTCTAACGTGTTCCTAGCCAGCCGACTATAGCTTTATTGATAGCCTCTGGGTTATCCCACATCGCCCAATGCCCGCAATTCGGTATGATTTGACGTTTGAGGTTAGGCATTATGGACGGCATGTGGTCTGTACTGCTCGGGGGCAGGAGCAAGTCATCAGCAGGGCTCAACATCAGACTTGGTTGCATTACGCGTTCTGACAGTCCTTGGGCCAGTTGCCAATTATGGGTCGTGTTCCGGTAGAGCGACATTCCACCATGAAATCCATTTCTTTTATAAGCTTCAGTGTAAATAAGGCGGTCTTCATCACCCATCACCGCACCTGGCAGGTCAGGGGCGCCCTCCGCGATATAGCGTTCAAAACTCTTCGGGATATAGGTGAATTTCTTATCCATCGATTTACCAGGCGGCGTTGTTCTAAACATGAGTTTAAAGAATGCATCTGGGTCAGAGGCAAAAAGCGCTTCAATTTCATCAGGTCGATTGCAGAACTCTAAAAAATAATGATCGTCGCCAAACCGTTTCCTAAATATTTTCAGGGGGTCGACAGGGGCATGTTTGACGTGTGGCGTGCATATGGAGACGAGTCTGTCGATACGGTCTGATAACATGCGGGCGGCGTGCCACATTATAATACCGCCCCAATCATGCCCTATAAGAGTTACTTTTTCTTGAGCCGAACTTTCAATGACGATTTCTAAATCAGCAACCATTTGCTCGATTTGATAATGATGTATCCCTCTTGGAGCATCGGAAAATCCAAAACCCCGCAAATCATAAGCGATTACGTTGTAACCGGCTTCTACCAAAGCAGGGACTGTCAGTTTCCAACTATAGGCGATTTCAGGCCAGCCATGGATAAGAATCACGGTTTCGGCGCTAGGATTCCCGGCTTGATAGGTCGCAAGTTGAAACCCATCTGACTTGATAAAATGAGGAGCTGTGAACATCATAAGCACTCTTTTGGCGTAAATTCGTGAAAATAACACGCGTTTTTAAGGGGTATCATCTAAAAATAAGTGTCAATTTCCCTTGAAGTTTCTGGGTTTGGGCGTTAGTAACCGCGCAAGATTAAGCGAGCCTCGCCTGTTAGCGGGGCTTTTAACATTTAAACTAGAAATGAGTTGAACCTGATATGGTTGAAATCTACGTCCGTCAAAACAATGTGGACCAAGCCCTCCGCGCATTGAAGAAGAAATTACAAAACGAAGGTATACTTCGTGAGATGAAAGCGCGTAAGCACTACGAAAAGCCATCCGAAAAGCGAGTTCGTGAACAAGCTGAAGCCGTTCGCCGTGCGCGTAAACTGGCTCGTAAGCGCGCTCAAATTGAAGGCCTTATCCCAATGAAGAAGAAGTCACGTCGATAATCACTTCTTTTCTATGAAAATTTCTATAGCCGCTCAATTCGAGCGGCTTTTTTATTGGCATCTTAAAATTTCGTTTAATCGATATTAATTAAATAAACACCAAAATAGTGTATTTCTCTCAATTGTTCAAATACCCCCGTTTGAAGAATGAGCGTTGTCATGGGATTAGCTAATCGCCGCGTTATGAAATTCGCCCAACATGATTGGGAGGTGTCCGGAGAATATGAGCCGGAGGTAGAAAAGTTTTCAATGTCTCCACGACGTTTATTAACGACGGCCATTTCGCTATTTTTGGGTTTAGCACTCTGTTATTGCTCTTTGTTTTATCTTCCGGCCTATTTTGAAGATAATCGGGTCTTTCAGGCCTCGTCCCACAAAGATTTAGAACCAAGCTTGAGTGGCGAGCCCATAAAAGCAGGGTGGTTTACGCCTTATCTCGATCTACTGCGTGTAAAGCGTGGATACTTTAAGGCCGGACAGATTATTGAGGCAGAATACGTTCTTTCAAAAGAAAATGACTTTGTTATCTCGGTAACACGTTGTGCCAGCAGACCAATTATCGAGATATTCTCCTGTAAACCGCTAGAAACGATAGAGTATGTCCAAAGCGATACAATGCGTGGGAAACTAAGAATACAAGCGCCAAGCAATGGTTTTTACAACGTCACTGAATTTAGCAGAGGCGAGCAGCCTAGTGATCTCAAATATGCCGTATTATGGCGCCGTGGATGATTTATGTTACCGGCAGCTGTTTAACTGCCGATATAAGCTAACCTAAGCCGCTTTCGATTTTTCGTTACGTGGCATATTCCGATTAGCCAGCAATTCAGCGATTTGAACGGTATTAAGCGCCGCACCTTTACGTAGATTGTCTGAGACACACCAAAGATTAAGCGTATTATCCTGTGTGCTGTCTTCCCGAATACGGGAGACGAATGTCGCATACTCACCCACACATTCGACAGGTGTGACATAGCCACCATCTTCACGCTTATCTACAACCATTAATCCGGGAGATACTCTGAGTAATTCGCGGGCTTCGTCAGCCGTCAATTCTTCTTCAAATTCAATATTGAGGGATTCAGCATGGCCAACAAATGTGGGTACACGCACACAAGTTGCCGTGACTTTAACTTTTGTGTCGAGGATTTTCATCGTCTCGGCCTTCATTTTCCATTCTTCTTTTGTATCGCCACCGTCCATAAAGACATCAATGTGTGGAATGACGTTAAAGGCAATTTGCTTTGTGAAATTAACAGCTTGGAAGTGATCGTTAGAGTAGATGCCTTTGGTTTGCAGCCAAAGCTCATCCATATTCTTCTTCCCGCCACCAGAAACTGACTGATAGGTTGAAACCACAACGCGTTTAATCTTGGCGCGGTCATGTAAAGGCTTGAGAGCGACAACCATTTGAATTGTTGAGCAATTCGGGTTGGCGATGATGTTTTTCTTTGTATAGCCCTCAACAGCATCCGCATTGACTTCGGGTACGACCAAAGGAACATCCGGGTCCATACGCCAAGTGCTGGAATTATCGATTACGACGCAGCCGGCAGCGGCGATTTTTGGCGACCATTCTTTTGATACAGACCCGCCAGCGCTCATAAGGGCCAGATCAACCTGTGTGAAATCAAAGGTCTCTAAGTCTTGGCACTTAATCTCTGTGTCGCCATAGCTGACTTCACGACCAACAGAACGGCGAGAGGCAACAGCATAGACTTTTTCAACATCGAGATCGCTCTCGGCCAGAATCGTGAGCATCTCCGTCCCGACATTGCCTGTGGCGCCGACGACTGCGATACGATAACCCATGATATTTCTCCGTAACTATAGCTCAATTCGAGCGATAGGGCGTTTAGGGTAAGTCGTGATGAGGAGCAAGCGTTAACCGCGCTTACGCATCCTCAAATACATCAAAATCGCGATAATGACGACGAGGGCTAGTCCGAATAACTCAAGTTTTGAAAAAGGCCCAAGCCAGGCAACACTCATATCAGCCAATGTTTCATTGCCTTCGCTAGTTGAAACGCCGTTCATAGCCACTAAACCAAGTCCGATAACAAATAAGGCAAGGACACCACAGACTGTGAACATCTGAGCGTAAAACTTCTGATCTGCGCGGGATTGTGCCAAGCGTCGTTCTTGCGCTTTTGTATAACGCGTCGCACGTCGCATACGCGGTTGATTATCCTGTGGCTCATTTGACATGACTGTAGCTTAACATGGAAATCTAAGAATCCTATGGTAAGCCTCAAATATGCGCATTTTGTCACTTTTGATTTTATTTTTGGGTTATTTGCCTGTCAGTGCGGTGGGGCAAGATGAGTTTTTACCGGATAAGAGTATTGAAAGCCCGATTAATGCCCAAGATGTGACAAGTCTGTTTACAGGACAAATACATCGGGGGTCTTATAATTTTTCAATGCAGAATTTTGCAGGGTATCACTTCGAAGAGATAACCTCAGCGGATGGAACAGTACTTCACAAAATGGGTAATCGCATTGATAAAGGAACATGGGAACAAACGGACAATCAGATTTGTTTTGATTATGAAGCAACAGATTTGCTTGGCGCGTGTTTCACCTTTTATCAACGTGGAAATTGTATTTACCATCATCAAGAGACAGTGGAAGGGCAAGTGGCACCACGTTTTACCGCTGTCAGTGTTTTAAAAGGGGAGACGCCCAGTTGTGAACCACCCATGGCTTAAACCATTATCCCTTTTTACCGTTTTGACCTGTCTAAGTGTTTCGGCGCAGGCGCAAAATCAGCAGACGGATATTCGCCCGCAGGCGCAACGGGTTTTAGGCGAAGAAATCCGCGCAGAGTTTGAAGGCGTGACTCATAGTGGGGCTTATAACTTTACCTTTCAGGGCATTGCTCAAAATACCTATGTCGAAACCCATTTCCCGGATGGGCGCGTGATTTACAAAGAAGGTGATTTTGAAGCGGATGGCCGTTGGTTTATTAATCAAGACAATCTTTGCTTTGTCTACCCCGATGAAGCGATGAATGGCGGGTGTTTTCGCGTCTACAAAGTTGAAAATTGTTTCTATTATTACAGCAATCAAATTCGAGAGGTAGAGGGCGAGCTAGATCAAGATTATTGGACAGCCCGCTCTGTAATTGAAGGCGAAGCCCCGCAATGCGAGGCTGCCATTAGCTAGGTCGGTTAAAAGTCGTATTTAGATAATCCGTGAATACGTTCAAATGCCCGAATTTCTATACGATCATCTTCTCGGCGGTCTTCTAAACGCAAGCGTTTCTTCCTTAAGCGTTTCCGTTGATCGGCGGATAACTCATCCTCCGCCAGCTTACGGTTGACTTCCACTAAGGCGTCAATCGTATTTTCGTAACGATTAATGAGATCTTGGTACTCCTGATTGATAGACCAGATGATACGGCCTTCATCATACGCCGCGTAATAACCATTGTCGGGAACAGATTGACATTCCGCATTCGGCTCATTCCCAAATTGTCCATTACTGAAGCCTTTGTCATAGGTGCAATAACGCAAAAGGCCTTGTTCAAAACCCTTAAAGTAAGACTGTCGGTCAGGGGAAATATTATACTTGATACAAGTCTTGGCGTAGTCGGCGAGTTTGCTGCGTGATTTACCGCGTTCGCCGTCGCGAAAGCCGATTTCTTCCCAACCACCGGCCAGACATTCATCTTCTGAAATGGTCGCGCAAGAGGCGAGAGATGTTGCGCCTATCAATAATGTCGCTGCTAAAATTATATGTTTCATTCTGCCCTCCAGATATTCACTTCTGATTTAACTTAGGCATATCTGAGTGGGTTTGAACGGACAATGAGATGTCCGTTCATTTTGAGTTTATAATTTGGGTTACTCTTCTAACATTGGTCCGTTAAATTGAACGGCAAAGAAATCATCTTTATTCCAAAGCGGGCGTTGGTCCGCATTGGCCAAAGTAAAAGTGATACGCGTTTTAAGTTCCGCAAACTTGGCCGCAGCCTCAAAATTAATGTCATTTTGCATGTCATCTGAAGGTCTGTGATAGTGCTTGGCGAAGTGGGTGGCCCAGCCTTTATCGCCGCCATTTGCGAAACCGGTTGAAAGCATGACAGAAGGAATACCTTCTTCGACAAAACGGAAATGGTCTGAACGCGTGAATATGCCTTGTTCCGGCATGGGGTCAGGATTGACAACAAGCCCCATTTCTTCGGCTGCCTGAGAGATGGCTGCATTGAAGGTAGAACGTGTTCCGCCAAAGACGATCAAATCTTGGAAGTCATAAGTCAAAACAGGCATGTCGAGATTCACATTGCCGACAATATTCACTTTTGGAACCGTAGGGTTTTTGGCAAAATATTGCGATCCTAAAAGACCTTTTTCTTCGGCTGTTACGGCCAAGAACATAACAGAGCGACGAAGTGACTCATTATTCTGTATCATTCTGGCGGCTTCGATGAGTGTGGCAACACCCGCCGCATTATCAATGGCGCCATTATTGATTTTGTCGTCCTCAACCGTGCGAGAGACACCGATATGATCCAAATGTGCCGTGAGAACAATCACTTCATCTTTTAGAGCAGGGTCGCTGCCTTCAATAATACCGGCCACATTGGCCGAAGTAACTTCATCAATCTCTGACTTTTGAGAGATTGTCATCGTGATAGGGAGGTCGAATGTCGGGGTTTTACCGCCTAAGGCTTCTGCCGCTTCGAGTATGTCATCAAGAGATACAGGGGCGTCAGCGAAGAGCTTTTCTGCGCCTTCAGGGGAGATTGTTGCACCGGCGCGAATACTGGGTGCACGGCTAAATGTTTCACCATCAGGGGATAGCCAACTCATACGCGGGCTCGCGAGGCGTCCTTCTGTTACAAGACGTCGGAATGAATAAACCTTTTCGCTTGTGGGTGTCGGAATTGAGATTGTGCCAATGGCGCCGCGATCAGACGCCTCTTTGCCTTTGAGGTTACCGTAATAGGCCCGCTCTTCTGTTTGAATGCCACTCGGTGTGCGGGCCAGCGTGGCCACGATTTTCCCTTCGACATCGAGCCCTTCATAGTCATCGCGACCTTCTTTAGGGGCGACGATGCCGAACCCGGCAAAGACGACAGTGGCTGTGACAGAACTTTCTGTAAGGCTGGTTGAAGGGCCTATGGCAAAGTCTTTATTCGCAATGTAGGGAATGGGTGTGCCATTAGCGGTTTCGGCCTCCACAATTCCGGCTTCTGCAATACGGTAGGCCCGTTTGAACGTTATGTTTTGAAAATAAGTGCCATTATCACCCGCGGGCTCAAGTCCCAAGGCTTTGAACTGATCCGCTACATATTGTGCGGCCATGTCATAGCCTTCTGTTCCTGTTTCGCGACCCAGAAGCTCATCACTGGCGAGATAGGCCATGTGGTTTTTAATCAGATTAGCGTCGGGATTGAGAATGTATTCACCCGACTGAGCAGCTTGCGTTTCATCGCCAAGCTCAACATCAATTGAAGCTGAGCAAGCTGTCAGCATGACAAGTGCCGTCGTGGTAAGGAGCGTTTTAGAAATATTGAGCACGATGCATCCCATATTATTGTTATAAAAATTTGGCTGAACCTAGTGTCCAATTGAAACACGCGCAATCAATGATCGCGCGCGTAGGGACTATTTAATTCGAGGGTTTTTAGTGGGTCAGTCTTCCCACCAATAGGGCAGACGTTCTTTATCGCCTGTCACAACTTCATTCATTGTGTCTGCCTTATAAAGACGACCACCCAGCATGACATGATCGACACCGTCAGTATTACGAATGTTCTCGAGAGGATTATTATCCAGAATAACCAAATCAGCTAATTTCCCTTTTTCCAACGACCCGATGTCGTCAAAAAAGCCAAGGTGTTGAGCGGGTAGGACAGTCGCCGTTGAAAGGGCTTGAAGCGGACTCATGCCACCGCGGGCGAAACTCCACATTTCCCAATGAGAGGCGAGGCCTTCACGCTGTCCATGTCCACCGATTGAGACCAACACGCCGGCTTCCATTAACAGCTTCGCGCCATAACCGGCATCGGCATCCGCATAATCTTCTTCAGGGGCCATTTGGCGCCTTACGGCGCGAGCTTGCAACACTTGCGGAGGAACATGCTTAGAAAGGATTGGGTGCTTCCAAACATCTGCCTCTTGGTAATAATAATTTTCGCCCCTAATGCCGCCATATGTCACGGATAATGTTGGCGTGTAAGCCACATTTGTTTGGCCAAACATTTGGATGACGTCATCATAAATCGCCAAAACGGGCAAATTATGTTCCAGAGAAGAATTGCCGTCCGCGACCAAGCTCATATCCATATGATAAAGTGAGCCACCTTCCGCCGCGACGAGAACATTGTTATCCCAAGCGGCTTTTACGACTTGTTGTCTTTGATCGCGTCGAGGTTGATTATAATTTTTGACGGCATGGGCCCCTTGATTGGCAAGGCGTGCCACATGTTCTTGCGCGTCTTCTTCTTTTTGAATGTCGGCAAAGAAGCCGGGCGCTTTAGCACCGTAAATCACTTCACCGGTTGAATAGATCCGCGGGGCGAGGAGTTTCCCTGCGCGTTGCATTTCTGCTGCCGCGAAAATTTCACTCGCACGGTTTGAGGGGTCAAATACCGTGGTTACGCCAAGCGCCAGTGTGGCTGTCGCTTTCCAGTTTTGTTCTGGTACGAGTTCATCCGTGCCTTGTGGCCCATGGTAATGCGCTTCGATAAAGCCCGGGACAATCGTTTTGCCCTCTAGGTCAACGGTTTCGACACCTCTCGGAATACGGACATTTTCACCAATGGCTTTGATACGATCACCGTCAATTAGGATTGTTCCGTTTTCAATAACACCGCCATCTTCATCCGCCATCGTAATCAGACGGGCATTTGTAAGTGCCACTTGGCCTTTGGGCTTATCTGTACGGACTTTATAAGACAGGTTTACGCCGTCTCTCGGTGCTTCAAAATCTTCATCCATGGCGTCTGAGGCATCCACAGAGAAAAGTGTCGGCCCAAGCGTCCAGTTGATTTGATTATCATTTGTCCAACTCGGATATGTTGCACCGCCATGGCTGACTTTTACGACGGGGAGATCTTTTGAGTTTCTGTTAGCAGCAAAGTTTTGTGGGCCTTTAAGAGTCGGCACGATGTGTAGATTATAGTTCTCTCTAAAGGCAATCATACCGGCGTCAGGAGAGACGTGGAAACTCTGCGCCATGATAGAGGAAGCATGTTTGCGTTTGTCATGGCCAAGAAGATTGGTTGAGACGAGCGTGCTTTTTCCATCGAGGGAACGTGTGAAGAAGATGCGTAATTCATCGCTTCCGAAATGTGGGTCATTTCCGGTCTTGCTAATGTGAACGGGCTCACCACCATCAATGTCTTGAACATAAATACCCTGCGCGTTTGACCATTCGGGTGCCGTGAGGAAACCACCTGAGCCTTTTTCATAAGTGATGAAATCACCACTTGGGGAAAAGGCAGGGCGTTTATAGTGACCCGGGTTTTTCGTGTGAGTAGTGATTTTCTTTGTCGCTAAATCCATAGAATGAATAGCGCCGAGGTCTGCATCATTCCACGTCACAAAGATTATTTTTTTGGAGTCTCGAGACCAGCTTGGATAAAGCTCTCGCATATTCTCAGGAAGTTTTGTCATGGGTGTCGCACGACCGGACTTTAAATTCTGGATATAGAGCTTACCTAAACTTTCAAAGACAACTTTTTTGCCATCGGGTGAAACCTGCACGAAGCGTGGCATTTTAACATTAAATTCGTCGGGGGAGACGTCTACCTGTGGACGCGGCGGCGTCATTACGGTGCGCGTATCTTCGACTTTAAAATCGATGTGCTCAATCGCACCGTCTTTTAACCGAACAGAATGAATTTGTCCGTTGGCCCAAAAATAGATTGTGGAACTATCCGGGCTCCAATCCATATTGGGGTACATGCCTTGCACACCCCATGTCTCTTGCATGTCCTGATCAAGGTGATCAAATATCATGCGCTCTTCACCGGACTCTAGGTCTTTGACGAAAAGATGCGACTTTGCACGTACGCGTTTGACGAAGGCTAAATATTTACCATCGGGTGAGAGAGCCGGGCGCACGGCACCACCCGCGCCGCCGGCGGCAACATCAATATCGCCTGTTTCCATATCATAGCGTTTGATCTGGAAGAGCTGTGTGTTGGAATCCTGCGCATATTCGAAGATGGGACCGGGGGTAACATTCTGGCTGTAATAAATATAACGCCCGTCATTGGAGAACATAGGCTCGCCCAATTCTTTTTGATGCGACTCAGAAGGGCGTTTGACGAGTTGAACGCCGGAGCCGCCACTGGTGTGATAGAGCCAAATCTCACCGACACCTAGTGATCGGGAAGTTGTGAAATGTTTCCGCGCGGCAATGAACTTTCCATCCGGCGACCATGTCGGGTTGTTTAAGAGACGGAAGCTTTCTTTTGTGACCTGTTTTTTGTTCTCACCATCTACATCCATAACCCAGATATTGTCGCCACCTGCACGGTCAGAGGTAAAGGCGATTTGCGTGCCATCGGGAGAGAAACGAGGCTGTATTTCCCAAGCTAACCCACTGGCGATGTTCGTCGCTTTACCGCCTGTAATAGGCATGGTGTAAATATCGCCGAGCAAATCAAACGCGATTGTCTTGCCATCTGGTGAGACATCAAGGCTCATCCAAGTGCCTTCGGTAACATTAATGTCAATTTCGGTCTTTTCCCCGGGCGGGTTCATTACGTCCCATTTTTCGTCTTCTTTTTCACTTTCGGCATATGCAAAAGAAGAGAGTGAGACAGCCGCTATAGAGGCCAAAAGCAATGATTTAAGTGACATAGGAACGCCTTCTGTGAATCTTGAAGGCAAGTAACGCTAATTGGGCCGCAAAATCATGCCTTTTCGTGTGTAGGGTGAATAAACTCTTGCCCCTAAACGCCGTTTTAAAACCGTCCCGCTGCACCGGGGAAGACGACGGGGGTTTCGCTGCCGTCTTTGGCCACGGCGCTGACGCCAAAGAAATAATTGTCGATGACGAGGTTCTTGAACTCCCACTCATTCACCTTTCCAATGAAACGCGAATGAGTCCATACAGGGGCTGTAGTGAGGCGCCAATGCACGCGATATCCTGCTAAATTATCAGAATTTGGCGGTGTTTCCCATGTGAGTTTGGCAGAAGGCTGAACCGCCCCAGTTGCTTCAACATTGGCCGGGAAGGGCGGCGCACCGGCCATACCTGCAAGCGTGATGACATTTAAACCCGTAAGCTTAGCCGCATAATCCGCATCCACACCTTCCATGGTGTCTCCATACTCAATGCCATTTTCAACTCGTAAATCCTGATGCTGACGATCATAGTGCTCATGGGTTTCCATGATGCGGATGCCGGGGATACCAACATCGTTGAAAGGGCGGTGGTGGCCACCGCGCCGATAGCGATCGAGCCTGTAGACCATCATGACTTCGAGATTGGTCAGATATTGATCGGCTTGCGCTTTAATATAACGCGCGAGATTTCGAGAGGGACTGTCGACTTCGCCGCCTGTGAAGCGACGCAGGCGAGCTTCTTCTGGTGTTTCATTGGCGCGTGTACCTTCACTAAAGACTCGGACAGTCGTGTTATTGATCACCCCGTCTATCCCGGCGATATTTGAAATCATATCGTTGTTGAGGACGCCTTTAATCTCCCATCCTTCATCAAGCGCGTGTTGCGCCACGATCTGCCCGCCAAAAAGGCCTTGTTCTTCGCCGGAGAGGCCAGCGTAAACGATAGAGCCGGGGAACTCATATTTCGAGAGAATTCGCGCCGCTTCGATGGTTCCGGCCATGCCTGAGGCATTGTCATTCGCGCCGGGGCTGTCATCTGTACCATTGAGGGGGTCTGTGACACGGCTGTCGATATCACCGCTCATCATCACATAACGATTAGGATCCAATGTCCCGCGTTGAATGGCGAGAACACTCACCACATCTGTGGGTTCAGGTATGCGGCGTTCACCCTCAATCGTATCAGATATATAAATCACTTCCAGACAGCCGCCACATTCGGCGGAAATCTTTTCAAACTCTTGAAATATCCAACGCCGCGCAGCCCCGATACCACGGGTTTCTGATTGCGTTTCTGAGAGTGTGTGCCGTGTTCCGAAGTCAACAAGGATTTGAATGTCGTTTCGAATACGCTCAGGTGAAGGTGCAACGGCTATATCATAAATTTTCTGAACTTCTGAAGGTGGACCGTAATCTGAATTTTGTGCATCGGCATTACAGGATGACACTGTGAGCCCAAGTGAGAGCAGGGCGGTTGTAGAGACAAGCGACTTCAAAACATTCATAATCTATCCTGATGGATGTGGTTTAAGCTGTCGAAACAGACCAAAGAACATTAGCGTAAGATTGTTCAAACACCATTTCCGGGCCATGTCCAGCCTGCCTCAAGGCTTTGTGAAGAGCCGGAAGGCGATAACACGGCACATACATATAGGCGTGATGTTCGATATGATAATTCACCCAATATTGGGCGAGAAAAACACGCGCGAGCCAATTGGCCTTTGTTGTGCGGGCATGGCGAAGCGAATTCGTTGTCTCTTCTGTCATGGCATGTTCGGAAATATTACGAATACGAAGAACAAGCATGAACCATGTCATAAGCGGGGCGAGCCAGAGCGCAAAATATACCCACCAATAGCCAAGTAAAGCTAACGCAACGAACATTGCAACGTTGATCGGTAAGACCATGTTTCGTCCTGATTTTTGGAAAGCTTCACTCCCGTCAAAACCTTTTCCTTTTAAAGTGGCAAGCCGTAGACGGATAAAGGTCAGGCCTGTGATATCGCGTAGGAACTTGCGCGCGAGACTCGTTTTCGTAATCGGGAATTTTGCTGAAAGCGGAAGGTCCGGGTCATTTTCGGTTTGCGTATGAAGGTGATGCTTTAAATGGTAATGGCGATAAGCCTGCATATCACCGCCATAGGGCGCGGCGAGAATGTACTGACCCACAAAATCGTTTAGCTTTCGATTGTTAAATAATAGACCATGCGCTGCTTCATGCATCAGTATCGCCATGCCGTGTTGTCGCGAACCGATCATAAGGAATGCAAAGACAAAAGTCAGAATATTAGGAAACAGGATGAACAGTGAGCCCGATGCGATAATCACCGCCCAGACATGAAATATGAGCCAAGCGCCCCAAAGGTCTGAGCGTGTCGCAAGCGTTTTGACCATTTCAGTTGGCAGCAATTTCGCATTGGCACTCATAAAGCTATGTCGCCCGTGCTGATAAAATTGTCAATTGATGAGGGGGTCATATCTCCGAATGGCATTCATGCTATGCTTTAGAGGAGGGTCTTGCAGCCACCTTGGCGTGCCACGCATGAAGGGCTTTGAATTCTTCACTTGGTGAACTTTTAACCCAACGGGAAAAATCCACTGTGACCATGGCGGTAATATCGGCAAGAGAAAAAACGTCACCCGCAACAAAGGCATTATTTTGGAGTTGCGTGTCTAAATCTTCCCAAAATGTCTCAATACGAAGGCGACCGCGTTCGGCAAGGGCCGGTATCTGTTCGATATTTTTCCGTCCTGTCATGGCGCGCCCTTTCATATGCGGGGATGAGTTTCTCAAAATTTCTGCAATCGCGTAAAGGCCGTCAAATTCACATCGCCAATTCCACTCTGATACCATCGCTTTTGAATAAGCATCTGTTCCCATGAGTGGAGGCTCCGGATATTGCTCCTCCAGATAGGTCGCAATGGCGACGTTTTCGCTGATAACTTGACCATCCTCCGTGACCAAGGCTGGTACAGCACGACGCGGATTGATGGCAATAAAATCCTCACTCATCTGCTCGCCTTTGGCCAGATCAATTTGTTTGCAATCATATTCGAGGCCTTTTTCGGCGAGAAATATTCTGGCACGGCGTGGACTTGGAGCCGTGGAGCAATCATAGAGAGTGAGCATTGCGTATATCCTTTATAAGTGTTCGAACTTTGGAGTAACTATGACAGCAGGTCGGTCTATTCTCAAATCAATTCAACCCAAAGAAAAAGACTTGGGGGAATTCACAGTTAGACGGGCCATCCCACAAGTTGGGCAAAAGTCTGTAGGCCCTTGGGTGTTTTTTGACCATTTTGGTCCGGCTGATTTTGGCCCGGGCGAAGGCATTAATGTGAGGCCGCATCCGCATATAAATTTGGCCACAGTGTCCTATCTTTTCGAAGGCGAGATCTTCCATCGGGATAGTCTGGGTAACGCGCTTCCGATTCATCCGGGGGCCATTAATCTCATGGTGGCGGGAAAGGGCATTGTGCATTCGGAAAGGACAAGGGATGAGTTAAAGGAAACAGGCTATAAACTTCACGGCCTACAATTATGGCATGCTTTGCCGGAGGATGTAGAAGAAATTGACCCGGCCTTTTACCACACACCCGCCGCTGATATTCCGCAGGGTGAGGCTGACGGCATTACATATCGTGTCATGATGGGGACGGCTTATGGCCTGACATCGCCCGTCAAAACCTTTTCACCGATTTTATATGTCGAAATTGATATGCCCGCCGGAAGCGAGATTGCTTTGCCTGAGGCCGAAGAGCGAGGTGTCTATGTTGTCAAAGGCGAGGCTGAGATTGATGGCGAGGTCAACCCGCTCTTTTCCATGAGCATATTATCGTCCGATGCAAAAATGATTAGGGCCAAGTCAGAGACGCGCCTTGCGATTATTGGGGGTTCACCGCTAGGCAAGCGTTTTATGGAATGGAATTTTGTCTCTTCCCGTCCTGAACGCATAGAACAAGCCGTAGAAGATTGGAGACAGGGTCGTTTTGATAAAGTGCCGGGCGATGAGGAAGAATTCATTCCGTATACGAAATGATAGTCTAAAAAACAAAGAAAGTCAGAGAGATGGCCACATATAAGCAACTCGTTTCAACGGTAACCGAAGACGGCAAATTGACCATGGAAATGGTCGAGCGGGAGATGCCAACACCCAAATCAGATGAAATTCTCGTCCGCGTAAAGGCGACACCCATAAATCCATCTGATCACGGTGTTATGTTCGGCATGGCGGATGTGAATGCTTCGGTAAATGAAGACGGGAAGCTCGTTGCGCCTATCGCACCACAATTTATGGGGCGCATGAAGGGTCGTCTTGATCAAGCTTTGCCAATTGGAAATGAAGGCGCAGGTGAGGTGATTGCCGCAGGTGATGATGCATATGCTCAATCACTTTTGGGAAAAACTGTGGCTGTTATGGGCGGTGGAATGTACGCCGAATATCGCTGTGTCAAAGCGATGATGGCTCTGCCTCTACACGAAGGCAATACGGCGAAAGAGGGAGCCTCCAGTTTCGTCAATCCGCTCACAGCGCTGTGTATGGTCGAAACGATGAAATCTGAAGGTCATACGGCTTTGGTCCATACAGCAGCGGCGTCAAACCTCGGACAGATGCTGAACCGAATTTGTCAGGCGGATGATGTGAAGCTCGTCAATATTGTTCGCAAAAAAGAGCAAGCGGAGCTTTTGGAAGGTATGGGCGCTAAATACGTTGTAAATAGTAGCGATGAGAGCTTCATGACGGACCTTATTGAGGCTGTGCATGAAACGGGTGCTACCCTTGCTTTTGATGCAACAGGTGGGGGTAAACTTGCCTCTGACATTTTGACGGCTATGGAAGCCGCAGCGGCACGGACGCCGGGGGCCTACAGTATTTATGGCTCAGTCCACCACAAGCAGGTCTATCTGTATGGTAGCCTCGACATGAACCCAACAATGCTGACGCGCGGCTATGGCATGGCATGGGGTGTTGGGGGATGGCTCTTACCTAATTTCCTAGCCAAGGCCGGTATGGACGTAGCGATGCGTCTTCGAAAACGCGTGGCGGATGAACTCACTACAACTTTCGCCAGCCATTACAGCCATGAAATTTCTATGACAGAGGCTTTAGAGGCTGATATTGCCAAAGCTTACAATGCCAAAAAAACGGGCGAAAAATATCTTATGCTTCCCAATAAGAGCGATTAAAACCTACTTCGCGAAGACTTGTGTGGGGTCTCTGAAACTTTTGAACTCCAGCGCATTGCCGCTGGGGTCCAAGAAGAACAATGTCGCTTGTTCACCGATTTCACCTTCGAACCTTATATAGGGTTCAATCACAAAATCGGTACGAGCGGCAATTAAGCTGTCTTTCAAGTCATGCCAATCATCCCAGTCCAGAACAGCCCCAAAATGCCTGACTGGGACATCTTTCCCATCGACTTGGTTTGTTGGATCAGAGCCAGAAAAGGCTTCGGGTCGAACATGGAAAGACACTTGGTGGCCAAAAAAATCAAAGTCGATCCAGCTTTTGGCTTCACGACCTTGTTCACATTTTAAAACATCACGATAGAACCGCCGCGTTTCTTCTTTATCTTTAACCGGATAGGCGAGGTGGAAAATGCTTGTTTTCATGCCTTATTTCGGGCCGTAGGCGTAGTCTCCGCCTTTCTTTAAAGCAGCTAGATAAGCCGGACGCTTGTGAATCTTTTCGACATAGTCATTGCACGCTTCATAGCCATTTAGACGACCGCGTGCTTTGGCCGCTTCGAGTGGAAAAATCATCTGGAAATCAGCACCGGTCAGCTCATCGCCTGCAAAATATTCGCTTCGCGTTAGAGAGTATTCGCAATAATCCAAAATGCCTTTAATCTCAGCCATAATCATGGGCTGAATAGGGGCCGCTGCATCACCGAGATAGCCTGTGTAGAGTGCCAATAAGAGCGGCAACATAGCGGAGCCTTCAGCAAAATGAAGGAAATGAACGTAATCTACATAGTCTTGCGTCCCTTTTTCAGGGCGAAACCGGCCTTCGCCGTATTTATCCAACAGATAAACAATAATGGCCCCGGTCTCTGCAACGATAAGGTCATCGTCTTCAATCACGGGGCTTTTCCCGAGCGGATGAATAGCTTTTAGTTCAGCAGGAGCCCGATTTGTGTCTGGGTCGCGTTGATAATGCTTGATGTTGTAGTCTACCCCTAATTCTTCGAGCATCCAAAGAATGCGTTGTGAACGGGAGTTATTGAGATGGTGTACGGTAATCATGCGCCTTGTATGGGCGCATCACAGGCTATTAGGCAAGTATCTTTTTTGAACCATCTGTCCCGCGAAATTGAAGAGATGTTACTGCCTTATCGATGTAAACGTCGACATTATTGATTTGGTTGTGAACAAGCTCTCTCATCATTGAGGCACGGACAGAAAGCTCTCCTATAGGCAATGACAACTCACCTTCTTGGAAAGTCAGTACGTTTCGTTTGTCTAATTCAGCCCCTACAATGTTTAAAGCTACGGGAGTACCATTTTGATTAATTTTAAAGTTCTCCTCGACATACAGCGCTAATTTAGCGCGCTGTCTTAGAGAGGCGAGATCCGCTTTCTCGATAATTCCCGCTTTTGCCAAAGTTTCTTCCGTGTCGTGAACGTGGAAGGTGTGAGCCACTTCTACACGACCTGTCTGACTGTTTATATCAACGCGCGTCTCGGTGGTCGTAAGGCGATGCCCCCAAACAGGCGTAGCCCCGCTTAAGAAAGCGAGGCTTGTTGCACCAAATAGCGCGTGCCTTCTATTGAAGTCTAAGCTCATGATATGAGCCTACTTATTGCTCATCATTTTTTCGAGTGTCTTACGCAGTGAGGATTTCTTTTTTTCGTCTTTCTTATCTGCTTTGTAATCCGTGCCCGAGCCCTTTGATTTCTTGTCCGAAGACTTCATATCTTGCGACTTTAAAGGGACTGATTTTTTAGAGCTATCAGATTTTTTCTCATCCGGATTACCTTTTAATTCCACAAGCATATCTGCCATCATAGAAGAGGCTCTGTAATTAGACTTATACATCTCAATGCGGCTTTTCGAGATTTGAGGCGGGAACGTATTATTGTCATGATCTGCATCTGCAGTTTGATGCTTTGCATCAAGCGTAATAGATTTAATCTCTTTGTCGCGGACAATTAGCTTTGTGACGTTTTCGCTGTTACGACGCCAAATTTCAGCTGGTATCATATAATCTTCTGTCTCTCCGTCTGCATAGTGAAGCGTGAGAGGAAGCGGAGAAATCAGACCGCCAATATTTTTAAAATCAACGAAATAGTAGAAATCATCATCTTCTAGTGCACGTTCATAAACTTCCTTTTCCCAAGGCTTGAGGCCTTTGAGGAACGATTGGAACGTATTTCGGTCTTTATTTGTGACAGTGAAACGATCGTTTTCATTATAGAAGTCATTGAGTTCCGGGAAGCGTTCCAGGCGCGTCACTAGACCTTCTTCGCGATTGCGAATTTGTGTAATCGTCTCTGGTGTCCGGGCATTATATTCGTCACGATCCTTATCTTTCTCTACTTCAGGATCCTGTGACGAAATTTTATACTGTCTGACGTCCGTGATGGCCATGTCGACATGATCCGTGTCAAAGAACCATCCACGCCAGAACCAATCGAGGTCAACGGCTGAGGCGTCTTCCATCGTGCGGAAGAAGTCAGCAGGGGTCGGGCGTTTAAAGCGCCACCGTGTTGCATATTCACGGAAAGCAAAGTCAAAGGCTTCACGACCCATCACCGTTTCGCGTAAAACCATCAGCGCCGCTGCTGGCTTTGAATAAGCATTGGGGCCGAACTGCAGCACAGAGTCCGACTGGGTCATGATTGGGACTTGGTTAGAGCTCGTCATATAACGCGAGATGTCATCCATCGGGTTGTTGGAGCCCCAACGGCTAATCGGAAAGTTTTCTTCCCATTCATACTCGGCTTGGTATTCAAGGAAAGTATTAATGCCTTCATCCATCCAAGTCCAACGACGCTCGTCTGAGTTGACGACCATTGGGAAATAGATGTGACCAATTTCATGGATAATGACGCCTATGAGACCATATTTGATACGGCGTGAATAGGTGACTTCACCGGACTTTTCATCTTCGGATGGGCGATACCCATTAAAGGTAATCATCGGATATTCCATGCCGCCTCGTTCCCAAGAATTCACAGATTGTGCGACCGGATAGGGGTAGTTAAACGCAAATTTGTTATAGACATCCATGGTGTGAACAACGGATTGCGTTGAATACATGGACCAGATGGGATCCGCCTCTTTCGGGAAAAAGCTCATCGCCGTGACAACGGGATTAATGTCATCGTCTTGTTCAAACAACATAGCGTCCCAGATATATTTACGAGAGCTTGACCAGGCGAAATCACGCACATTGTCAGCCTTAAACTTCCAAGTCTTTGTACCTTTAGCTTTGGACTTTTCATTTTCTTCGGCCTCTTCTGGCGTCACAATATAACGGACTTCCTCAGTTGAAAGATTGGCGAGACGTTCACGTTGTTTGGCAGTCAGAACTTCACGAGGGTTTTGGAGAACGCCTGTTGCTGAAACGATATGGTCGGCAGGAACCGTCAGGTTCACTTCATAATCGCCGAATTCGAGCGTGAATTCTCCGCGACCCAAAAACTGCTTATTTTGCCAACCCGTGTAATCCGTATAGGCAGCCAGGCGAGGGAACCACTGCGCTAGGCCAAAGATGTAATTATCTTCGTCTTCGAAATACTCATAACCGCCACGTCCGCCGACAGCGACCTCGTCGATGATATTATGGTCCCAATCGAGATTGAAAGTGACGCGCTCACCCGGTTCGAGCGGTTCCTCCAAATCAATACGCATCATGGAGTCATTGATGAAATAATCCAGATCGTCGCCATTTTTATCTGTGACAGCCTTAAACTCAAAACCATATTCGCGGTCTTCATTGGCTTGGCTGTAACGTAAACTTGAGAAGTTCACGCGGTCCGTTGTGCCTGAACCATCGCCTCTACGAGACCCTGCCGCTGCTGCCGTTGCGCTTTCACGGGCAAGGCTTCCATCTTTGAACCGGTTTTGGTCGAGTGCGACCCAAATATAGTTCAGTGGATCAGGCGAGTTATTGATATAATCAAATGTCGATTCAGCAATAATACGACGGTTTTCTTCGTCCAATGTAGCATCAATTTTCACATTGGCTTGTTGTTGCCAATAGGCAGGGCCAGGCGCGCCGGAGGCGGCACGGTAAACATTAGGCGTTGGTAATTCTGTGCCTAGCTGACGAAACTTTGAAACTTGGTCTGTTGGGCTATGTGCTGGCCCATCGGCAAAGGCTTCCGTGCCAATTACGAGAACACCAAGAGCGGCTCCTACGGTTAAAATACCAAAGCGCAAAGGGCTTCTAAATTTCGTCATGATGTGTGTCCGGTTTTATATTTATATTTGCTGTAGGTGAGTCTGTGTGCTGAACCTAGTAAATTCGCGTAAATAGGGAATTCTTCACTGCGACTAAATCCTAGATGTCGAAACGCGCAATCGTGTGCTTTGTTTTTGACATGTAAGCCCGGAAAAGCGCGTCAGATATGGCTTTTAAGGGATATTTTTTTCGGAAGATATGACGGCCGTAAATGTGCTGATTGTTTTTAATTTCAGCGGTTGAGCTGTTACGGCTTTCAACAATCTCTGTGATAGCCTCAATAAGATTATGTTTTTTCAAGAGGCGTTGCCGGGCTTTCCTGATAGCAGGAAGGCGTTTTTCATATTCTTTATTGGCGATAGCGTGGCGAATGATCCGCTCAGTTGCATCAATGTCAAAAATATCTATCGGTATAGCGGCTTCTTCGGGGAAAATCTTTGCATAGTCCGGATCGCCATAATAAAATGGGAGACAGTCGGCCAGCCAAGCATCTGAAAGTTTCTCTGTCCAGTGACCGGGTGACTGATGATTTTCTATCGCCAAGTGGTAGCGGTAGCCATCCATCGCGCTATCTTTGCGGTCAATCGGATCAATACCGCGCCCAAAGACGTGAAAGTCTGGGGACATGCGTTCTCTCAATGCCATCACACATTTATAACGTTGTGCGTGAACCGTATGAGACATTTGCTTATTACTGCACACCGTCGCAAATTCTTTCGTTTTTGGCAGAGGGTCTCGCGCCATCAGCGTATCATAATCCAAATACTCTCCAGTTGTATCGCCAAGAGGGCGCCCATAATACCATCGTAAAGGGGGCGTCTGGTGAATTTGATTAGGATGACGCATCACCGCTTTAGGTTTTGCGCTTAAAATGTGTCCGAATTGACGTAAGAAATGCGGGCCTTCGACACGCACAGATGATGGTTCTGTTGTTATGAAAAGCGTGTTCTCGCGAGGACACGCCAGTTCTTCTATGCGGTTAGTTTTGCTTTCGCCCGGTAATTTGGGCAGGCCTTCATAAACGACAAGCCAGTCATAATTTCGCGCATCCATATTCACGGTGAAGACACAATTGTTCCACTTTAATTCCCCTGAGGGATGTTTGGGAAACAAAGACGTCCAAAGTCTTGGGTCTTGGCCTGCTGCCGTTTTCGCGAGCAGTTTGACGAAAATCGTCATGATAATGCGCTATTTCATCATATCATCTCTAAGGGCACGGAACTCTGTACCTTCATACCAATTTGGCCAATCTTCAGAATTTGCGAGATTTAATCCTAATTCATATAGAATTTCAGTGGATTGCTGAATGCCACTCAAGTCCCAGCTATTATCATATTCATCCGCAGGCTTGTGATAACGTTCTCGTGTATATTCATTCGCAAAGTTCTCACCATAGGTAAGGCCATTGGTGACGTGATCATTTCCGGGGTCAGCATAAAGCATCGGCACGCCTTTCTTCGCCAGGCTGATATGATCTGATCTGTAATAATACCCGGCCTCGGGCTTATCGTCCGGAACAATATACATATCACGCTTGTCCAGAACGTATTTGAGGCGGTCTTCGAGTTCTGAAGCCCCAAATCCAATCACTTTCATGTCGTTTGTTCGACCGAGAGGGAGCATTGCATCAATATTGATGCCGGCGACTGTTTTCTCAAGCGGCACGAGCGGCGCCTCACTATAATAAGCTGAGCCAAGCAAACCTGATTCTTCCGCTGTGACAGCCACAAAAATGACGGAACGATCCGGGGCCGGGCCCTGGGCCATTGCTTCACCAATTTCAATTATAGCAGCAGTGCCCGTCGCGTTGTCTACTGCACCATTATAGATTTGATCATCTTCAAGTTCGGGATTTCTACCAAGATGATCCCAATGGGCCATGTAAAGAACATGTTCGTCAGGCGTCACAGTCCCTTCAATTTTACCGGCAACATTACGTGAAGTTGTTGTGTTAACCGACTGATTTATTGTTGCATTCAGTTTTAATCCATCCAGCGGCACGGGTTTAAAGCCTTTCACGGATGCTTGTGTTTTTAAGCTTTCATAATCCACTCCCGCACTGGCAAAGACGGATTTGGCCGTATCATAATGTAACCAACCTTCGAGCGCGGCCCGTGATGCCCCGCGATCCGGTCTGACTAAGTCATATTGAGCCCCTGTCCATGAGCCGGAAACAACATCCCATCCATAACTCGCGGGCGCGGTTTCATGGACGATGAGGGCGGCAGCGGCACCTTGGCGTGCCGCTTCTTCATATTTATAGGTCCAGCGGCCATAATATGTCATGGCATTGCCCTTGAAGAGGTTTTCATCTTTCGTGGCAAAGCCAGGATCGTTCACAAGAATAACGACTGTTTTTCCTGTTACATCCAGTCCGGCATAGTCATCCCAGCCATATTCAGGAGCCGTAACACCATATCCAACAAAGACTAGCTCAGAATCTTCTACTGTGACCGTATTATCTAGGCGTTTCGTCCAATAAACGGCATTTGAATTTAAGTCAGCGGATACAATCGTAGCGTCATCCGTAGAAATCATCATGCTCGACTGATTTGCATTGAGTGACGATGCGGTGAGTTCTACATTTTGGAAATATGTCCCATCATCTCCTGCGGGCTTTAGTCCTGCTTTTTGCATTTCATCAGCTAAGTATTGAGACGCCATGATGCCGCCAGGCGTGCCCGGTGCCCGGCCTTCGAGCTTATCAGAGGCGAGAGTTTCGATACGAAGGCCGAGGTCAGCAGCGGAAATGGACGTATCACCCGCAGGCTCCGTTGGCGTTTCAGTTGTGCAGGCTGTAAAAAAGATTGCGCAAAGGCTTGCAGTGGCTAATAGCTTTAAAGATGACATTCAACACTCCTGTCGCGGCGCTGTTCATTATTATAGGGGTTCAGCCGCTTGAAAAATCAATGTAAGTGTTCAACCACATTCTAGGGCGGTTTGAAAGCTGATAATTTTGCCCTTTTTTAAAAATCTGAGGATTACAATGAGTTTTAAAAACACAGCGTTCACTACTATTTTATCGATTGCGCTTATCGGACTTACAGCGTGTAGTCAGCCGTCTGCTTCGTCGATAGAGGCTCCTTTGACAAATAAGACCTCCCGTCTCTCGGTTGATACAAGTAAAGCGCCGGATGATGTAAAGCTATTAATCGAACAGGCGCTTGAGAGCTCACATGCCTATGATATCACCCGGGAATTAACGACCGAAATTGGAGCGCGATTAGCGGGAACCGAAGAAGAAGCCCGCGCTAGAGACTGGACAGTCGCAAAATTCAAAGAGATTGGACTTGAGAATGTGCGTATTGAACCTTTTCCTGTAAAGGGTTGGGTACGCGGTGTTGAAACGGCCAAAATCGTGTCGCCATTTCCTCAAGATTTATATATCACATCACTGGGCGGTTCTGTTGCAACGCCTGAAGAAGGAATTACGGCGGAAGTTGTTTATTTCCCAACATTTGATGATTTAGAAAATGCGCCTGAGGGCGGTTTAGATGGTAAAATTGTCTTTATTTCCGGATTAATGGAAAAAGCGCCGGATGGGGCAGGCTATGGCCCGGCGAATAGAAAACGCCAGCGCGGTGCTACGGAGGCGGGTAAGCGAGGCGCCACAGCTGTTATTATTCGTTCTGTCGGAACGGATAGCCATCGCTTTCCGCATACAGGGCAGATGCGTTATGCAGAAGGGGTCGAACCCATCCCAATTGGTGCATTATCTTCGCCTGACGCGGATCAGTTGGAACGTATTTTTGAAATGGAAGAGACGGTTACAGTTCATCTCACTTTGACACCCAAAGGCGTAGGAGATCTACCGTCCGGGAATGTAATCGGAGAAATAGTCGGGACTGAGCATCCCGAAGAAATTATTCTTATTAGTGGGCATTTGGATAGTTGGGACCTTGGGACTGGGGCTCTGGATGACGGGGCCGGTATTGGTATTTCAGCAGGGGCTGCACAAGTTATCCTGGAATCAGGATTGAAACCTAAACGGACTATTCGTGTTGTCGCTTATGGCGCAGAAGAGGTTGGACTCGTTGGTGCTTTCGCCTACGCAAAGCAACACAAGGATGATTTAGATAATCATATTTTGGCAACAGAATCAGATTTTGGCGCAGGTCCGGTTTATGAAGTGCGATCAGGTGTAAAGGCCGGTGAAGATGTTCTGCAAGCTATGGCAGACGCTATGGGGCTTCCTATGAGCGACCTACCAACAACTGGCGGGCCGGACATTATCCCACTCTTTAATGCAGGCGTTCCGGCTATGCGCATGCAGCAAGATGGCACTGATTATTTTGACTATCATCACACCCCTGATGACACGTTTGATAAAATTGTGCCGGAAGAGATGGCCCAAAACGTTGCGGCATTCGTAACTATGGCTTGGATGGCTTCGGAAGCTGACACAAACTTCCGCGCTGATGAAAAATAATAAGAACTAAACGATTTATCCCTTGGAGATTTAAATGGCATTACCCCCCATTCTTGAAAGACTGGAACTTCCCGTTGTTGCGGCGCCGATGTTTATTGTCAGCGGGCCTGAACTTGTTATCGCCCAATGCAAAGCAGGTATAGTGGGATCCTTTCCGGCCCTGAATGCCCGTCCACCGGAACTATTGGAAAAATGGATTGTTCAAATCAAATTGGAGTTAGAACAATACCAAGCCGAAAACCCGGATAAGAAGGTCGCGCCTTTTGCCGTGAACCAAATTTGTCATGGGTCTAATAATCGTCTTGAGCATGACATGGAAATATGCCGCAAGCATGAGGTTCCTATTATCATCACAAGCCTGCAAGCGTCTAAGATGGTTTATGATGCGACGCATAGTTATGGCGGTATAATTCTTCATGACGTTATTAACATCCGCCATGCAAAGAAGGCGCTGTCTATGGGAGCAGATGGGTTGATAGCAGTTTGCTCAGGGGCAGGTGGACATGCCGGGCGATTATCACCGTTTGCACTTATACCTGAGATTAGAAAATTCCATGACGGTCCATTACTGCTCTCTGGTTCTATCGCAACAGGAGGCGCTGTTGCGGCGGCTCAAGCAGTAGGTGCTGATCTAGCCTATATTGGAACACGCTTCATTGCTTCGGAAGAAGCCAATGCTGAACAGGCCTATAAGCAAGAAATCATTGAATCTGCGGGTGAAGATATTGTTTACTCCTCACTCTTTACCGGAGTTCACGGAAATTATCTAAAGGGTTCAATTGAAAAGGCAGGGCTTGATCCAAACAACCTTCCGGAAGCGGATAAGAGCGCCATGAACTTCGGGTCCGGCGGAAATACCGATGCAAAGGCTTGGAAAGATATTTGGGGCGCCGGACAAGGCGTAGGCAGTGTTGATTCTGCACCGGCTGTTTCTGAAATTGTCGATGAAATGACAAAAGAATATCAAGAAGCCAAAGCAAGACTTTGGGATTAATTAGATAATCTCTTCGTGTTCGAAGGCCGCTTTCAACGCGGCCTTTTTTGTGGTCTCATATTTAATTAAGATAAATGCCGATTTTGCCAACACTTGTCTTGCAATTGTATAGCGTTCGGGTGTAGCTGTAGTCTAATTCACGTTAGGTGGTTCGAGCGTGGCAAATGATTGTGTTTAATTTCAATCAGAAGGTTTAACTGAATAGCTTACTTCTTTTCCTAACCGAGAAACGTTAGTACGGTTTGTAAGCGGGGTTTTATTGGGAGATATTTTAAAATGAACTCTGAACTTATTATGGGTCTAGTAATAGGTCTTATTGTTGGTCTCATACTGGGCTGGATTTTCTTCCGCGGTAAAAAGCAAGACGGCGATTTGAGCATTGAAGGTGAAGGTGCGTTAAAAGCTGAAGCTGATAAATTGCGTGCTGAGAACCAAGAGCTGAAAGGTCGTATTTCAACGAGCGAAACAACTCTGGCTGATATGAAATCTCAACTCTCCGCTTCTGGTGGTGAAGCTTCAGCTACAACTAGCGACGATGATACATATGCTCTTGAATGGCGTAACCGTTATCTTGCCGCACGTGTAAAGTATTTGGAAGGTCGCGTTGCTGACGCGCCTGCTGCGAAAACGAAAGCAGCACCTAAGAAGCGTGCAACGGCGAAGAAAGCGACGACAACTAAAACGAAAACAGCTGCCGCTAAAAAGCCGGCGGCAAAGAAAACCACGGCGAAAAAGCCAGCTGCTAAAAAAGCGACAGCGAAAGCCGCAGCTGCGCCAAAGACAAAACGTAAGCCGGGACCTAAGCCCGGAACGAAGCGTGGCGCTCTTACGGCATCTGGTGCTCCGCGTAAAAAGCCTGGACCTAAGCCAGGCTCAACGCGCAAGACAGCGAAGCCAAAAATGAGTGATGCTGAAGCGGCGCTCGAAAAGTACTACGCAAATGTCAAAAAGTTTGATCCAAAAGCGAAGAAGAAAGTTGTTGAGAATATTGTGAAATATTGTGGCGTGTCGTTACGCTCCCGCGATAGCTCTTTAGTGGCTTGTTCGGATGAGACAGAGTTGAAGACTGTTGCTAATGGCTTTGTGACAAAGAAGCTTGGTAAGACATCCGGCCAAATGGAACTTGTTAAAGACGTGTGTCAGGAAATGAAAGGGGAGCGTTTTAAATCTCGCGTGACTTTCTATTACCTCGCAGCGAAGAAAGCGCGCAAGATGAGCCTATTTAACTAGGTTTAATCCGCACTTAGAATCGTAGAAAAGCCCGCTTTTATAGCGGGCTTTTTTATTGCGTCCACGCTGTCTTTGACGCGCCTATAATAGCGTCATGTTGAATGATGGACTTGATACCACAAATTGGGATTATGAGCGTTGGCCGAATTTTAGTCGGGCTGAGCTTGCCTGCCGTCATTGTGGCGACATCTATATTTGGCCAAAATTTTTTGATTGTTTACAGCGTCTAAGAGATAATCTTGGTAAACCGCTTCACATTTTATCCGCCCATAGATGTGCGCTTCACAATTCGCGGATAGGTGGGGCTCCCTTGTCTCAGCATTTGAAGATGGCTGTCGACATTAACTTGCGCGGCCATAATAGATTTCGTCTGTCAGAGGCAGCCAGAGATGTCGGCTTTACTGGTTTAGGCTACTACGTCACATTTTTACACTTAGATATGGGGCGTTCACGTCACTGGTATGGCGGCCCAAAAGCGAGGGAATTATGGCAACAGCACTAACATTGGGATTGGATGCCGCAGCGGGCGGGTTGTTCGGAATATTTGGTACGGCCTTAGGCCGTATCGCGAATTACTTTGAGAGTAAGCAAGCTTTCTTGCAAGAGCAGGCGAGGTGGGGGCACGAATATCGCTTGCATGAGTTAAATATGAAAGCGCGCCATCAAGAAACAGAATTGGAACTTGCTTTGACGGCGCAACAAGGCTCTTGGAAGGGCTTAGAAACGTCTATCAAAGCAGAGGCGGCTCTGGGTAAAGCCAGTCGGTGGGTTATCAACTTGCTACGCCTGGTTAGGCCCAGCCTTACGCTCATTCTCTGGATGATTACAGGTATGATTTTCGTAATAACCAAAGATGCAGCGATTATTGAGGCGACCGTGTTTGCCGCAACCGCTGCAACACTTTGGTGGTTTGGAGACCGAGCACCCAAGCCGGCACGGCTTAAATAGCGGAGACGGCTTTATCGAGTTGAGACGCGAGCAAGTAGGTCATAATTATGAATATCGTGATGCTGTAAGCAAAGGCGATATTGAACGTCATCCAAATCGTTTTAATCCATCCGCGCTTGAACATGTTTCTGGCGCTGATGGGTAAGTATATGACCATCCCCCAAAGGAAGGCTGACCAAAGGCCCGACACATTTGTCCACTGGCTTAAGACAATTAGGAATAGAAGATACATATAGGTAAAAGCGTGTATGTAAGCGGCGTGAACAAGATGATCATACATGAGGGCATTCTTCCGTCCTCTGACGAAGAGTATTCCCAAAAACATGGCAAAGGGCATCATGAAAAACATGATACGCGGGAGATAGATCGCGAAAGCTTCATTCAAGATTTCGGGTTGTTTTAAAATTCGCATTGCGCCGCGTTTCGTATCGTCCGAGCTAATCTTTCGGCCATTAAGGTTCATATTGCCAAACAGAAGGGCGCCGCGTTCAGAAAGCCTGAGTTCAAGCTGAGAGATATTTTCGCTTGTTATACCGATTGAGGTAAGGTCTTGAATAACTTGTTCAGCCTGCGTTACCAGCTCATCTCTTTTTTCTTCTGTTAGATTATCGGGTAAACTCTCGATAAGAGAATGTGCTGTTAGCGGTATCTCGCCTTCATGGAGTTTCTGCGCCACAGATTGTGGGTCAATATAATATGAGAGGATTTGATTGAGTCGCCCGATATAGCTTTCACTTTGACCAAGCGCGCGTTCAAGTGCTTCTCGTCGTGCTTCAGGGTCCGTTATTGGTTCTCCATTTTCACCTCTTACAACTGAGTTTTCTTCTAAAACTTCAATAAGCTCTTCGGCAGCCTCACTTTTCATGATGTCGTCAATCAATTCGGAGGCAAAAGTCTCGGCGTCGTTTTCCGTGGTAGGAAGTGCGGCTTCTCCTGTGTCTGGAGTGTCTTCTTCATCCAAATAAAAGCGTGCACGCGGAACACCGCTGATAAGTCTTTCCACCTGATCAAAGTCGACATCCTCATTCAGTTCATCAAGGGTTTTCTGTCGCGCAAAAAAGAGGAGTTGTGGTGAGAGCTTGACTTGCGTGTCTGCTAACTCTCCAACATCACCGATTATACCGTCACGTGGTGAGACATCGCTTCTCACGCTTATGAGGCGCGTATCTGTAAGGCTCATATAACCAAACAGAATAATTGACATAGCCAGATAAATTCGAACGGGTGACGTCCAGATCGTACGCTTTCCATCTGCAAATTCTCTCGCCGGTCGACCGGGTTTGATGATGAGGTAAAGCCATGTTCGCCACATACGCGATTCAAGAGAGAAAAACGATGTGAAGGCTTCTATAATGAGTGAAAAAATCGACCGTCTGAAGTCATCATTCTTTTGACCGCAATCCTTGCAGTATAGCCCAACCATCTTGGAGCCACATGAGAAACATGTTTCGCTTTGGTTTTTATTGGGAATGTTATCAGCGTCCAGCACACTTGTGGCCAAAAGTGCCTCTACCTCTATCGATTCTGATGAGCTGCTATTCACAGTTTTCATCCCCTTTTTCAAACCGTTGCGTATAGTAGTAAACACAAGTTCTTTGAATGTCACCGCGTAAAAGACTTGTTTGGTATTATGGCGGCTCTAAGGTGCAAATATGTTCGATAATCAGGTTGTAGCAATCACAGGTGCGACAGGCGGAATTGGCCGTGGTATTGCTGAGATGTTTATTGCGAATGGCGCCAAAGTGGCGATTAGCGATTACAAACCATGTGATCAAACAGCGAAAGATGTTGGAGCGTCAGCTTTTGTTTGCGACGTTAGTAATGAGACATCTGTGAAGTCTTTTATTTCCGATGTCGAAGCGGAATTAGGTTCCATTGATATTTATATCTCTAATGCTGGAATAGGCGAAGGGAATGGTCGCTTCGTGGGCGGCGGTAGTAATCAAGGCTGGGAAAAATCCTGGCAAATTAACGTCATGGGATCGGTTTATGCGGCGCGTGACCTAATGCCGAAATGGGTCGAGCGGGGTTCCGGACGTTTTGTCATTACCGCGTCTGCCGCCGGTCTTCTAAATCAAATCGGTAGCGCGTCTTATTCTTGCACAAAACACGCCGCCGTTTCATTTGCGGAATCAATCGCGATTGAACATGGCGCTGATGGTATCAAAGCAAATTGCATTTGCCCGCAATATGTCCGTTCTGCCATGACGGATGGTATGCCAATGGCGCAAAATAGTCCTGATGGATTATTAGAGCCAAAGGATGTTGCGAATGCGTTGAAAGCGGCCATTGAAAATGACGAATTTTATGTTTTCTCTCATCCGATTGTAAAAGATTATTTCATGAATCGCGCCGCACATCCTGATGCCTATTTACAAGGAATGCAAAAGCTAAAACAAAAAGTGGGCGAGGCTTTTAAAGCGGCCAAAAAAGAAAAGTAGCGGGAAAGAAGAATGACAAAGAGATTTGATTTTACCGGAAAAGTGGCACTGATTGCGGGGGCCAGCCGCGGAATTGGTGAAGCTGTAGCACATGCCTTTGCTGAACATGGTGCTACTGTTATCTGTTCAAGCCGTAAGCAGGGCGATTGCGAAAAAGTTGCCGAGGCGATACGCGAGAAGGGCGGTAAAGCGGTGTCTGCTGAATTACATCTTGGCGAATTATCGCACCATGATGCCGTGTTAGAGATGATTAATAAAGAATTTGGTCGTTTGGATATTCTTGTCAATAATGGCGCGACAAGCCCGCACTTTGGACCTGCGCATGAAGCGACTGAAGGCGCGTTCGATAAGACATTTGAAGTCAATATGCGAGGTCCTTATTTCTTGACGACTAAAGCTTATCCGATGCTGAAAGCAGATGGCGGGGGCTCGGTTGTGAACGTCGCCTCGATTGACGGATTACAGCCGGCAGAGTTTCGTGTAGCTTATGGCATGAGTAAAGCGGCACTTATTGCTATGACCAAAGGACTGGCTAAAGAGTATTCGCAATATGGTGTCCGCGTGAATGCGCTCCTTCCTGGCTTTACGGATACAAAATTAGCAAGTGCACTCAAAGATAACCCAGCTATGGATTTATATGTAAAAATGAACTTAGCTATAAAGCGTATGGCGCAACCTGAAGAGATGGTTGGTGCCGTCCTTTATATGGCATCCGAGGAGGCTAGCTATTTTACGGGGCAGAGTATGGTTGTTGACGGCGGAGCCACAATTTAATGCCAAGCCAAAACATAGGTGAAAACCACACAGTCGAGGTTCGCAAAGGTGAAGAGCTAGACATGGCGGCGGTGGACGTGGTGTTGAAAAAGGCATTGTCGGGCCTCAACGGAGAGGCCAGCGTCACGCAATATCCGTCCGGAGCCTCGAATCTTACCTATGCGATTGATTATCCTGAACGCCGTCTTGTGCTGCGTCGTCCGCCTTTTGGCGATAAGCCTAAATCCGGTCACGATATGCACCGCGAATATCGCGTTATGACGGCTCTTAAGGGGCATGTACCGGTCCCTAATACTGTCTACTACACCGATGATGCCTCTATAATCGGTGCGGAATTTTATGTGATGGACCGTTCAGAAGGCCCACTCATCCACAATACCATCCCAAAAGAATGGGGATGGGATGAAAAAGACAATCGTGCGCTTTGTGAGAATTTTTTCCAAACTTTGGTCGATATGCACAATGTTGATTATGAAGCCGTCGGCCTTGGTGATTTTGGCAAGCCCGAAGGTTATGTCACACGCCAAATCTTGGGGTGGAATAAGCGCTTTGGCGCGGCGTGGACGGACGACATCGAAAAGTTTGAAGATGTTCAACAATGGCTTGTCGATAATATGCCGGCCAAAGAACGCGGCGCGGCTATTATTCATGGCGACTATCGTATTGATAATTGTATTCTGAATGAGGAAGACCCTAAGCAGATCGAAGCAATTTTAGACTGGGAGATTTCAGCCTTGGGTGATCCGATGATGGACCTAGGCAACACCTTGGCCTATTGGATACAGGCCGATGATCCGGCATTTATGCATTTGATGATCCGCCAACCGTCTGCTGCCCCCGGAATGATGACGCGTCAGGAAATCTTGGACTTTTATGCTGAGAAAACCGGAGCAGACGTTTCAGGCTTTCAGTTCTATTATGTTTATGGAATTTGGCGTTTGGCTGTGATTATCCAACAAATCTATGCGCGTTTTTATCGCGGTCAAAATGATAATCCGCGCTTTAAAGATTATGGGCAAATGACAACGGCACTTGGCCAGTTGGCGCGACTAAAGATTAAAACCGGCGAGTTATAAGAGAGAAAAATTATGTCAGCTATGGACCTTGGAATGAGTGAGCGGGTTAAGCCGCTCGTCGAAAAAGTACGCCGCATGGTGCAAGAAGAAATCATGCCTGCGGATATAGAATATCATCATGAAGTAGGCAAAGCGGGCGATCGTTTCAAATTTACGGATCGCCAAAATGAAATCCGCGAAGGCCTTAAGAAGAAAGCCAAAGAGCAGGGGTTGTGGAATTTTTGGCTGACAGATTCAGAGCGCGGCTATGGTCTGACAACCGTTGAATATGCCTACTTGGCCGAAGAAATGGGCTATTGTACATTAGGGCCGGAAATTTTTAATTGTTCCGCGCCCGACACAGGCAATATGGAGGTCTTGGAGCGTTACGGTACTGAAGAGCATAAGGAAAAGTGGCTGAAGCCTCTTTTAGAGGGCGAAATTCGTTCTGCCTTTTTAATGACCGAGCCTGATGTCGCTTCATCTGATGCGACGAATCTTGAATTTAGTGCGGTGAAAGACGGTGATGAGTGGGTCTTTAACGGCGAGAAATATTGGTCATCCGGTGCGGGCGATCCTCGCTGTGCTGTTTATATCCTTATGGCACGCACAGCGCCGCGTGATGGTGATGTGCCACGTCACTCCCAACATTCTATGTTTGTTGTGCCCGCGGACCTACCGGGAATTACAAAAGTTCGGGCTATGGAAGTGTTCGGCAATGATGATGCGCCGCATGGTCACCTTCATATGCGGTTCGAAAATGTCCGTGTGCCTGCTGATGCTTTATTAATTGGTGAGGGACGCGGATTTGAAGTCTCTCAAGGGCGTCTAGGGCCAGGTCGTATCCACCACTGTATGCGCGCCGTGGGTCAAGCAGAACGGGCTTTGAAATTGATGTGCGAACGCTCACTGAACCGTACCGCCTTCGGTCGTCCTCTGGCTAAGCTCGGTCAGAATTATGATATTATTGCTGAGTGTCGTATTGAAATTGAACAAGCCCGTTTACTTTGCCTAAAAGCGGCTTGGATGATGGATCAGGGCGATGCCCGCGCCGCCGCCCCTTGGATTTCAAAAATCAAGGTAGCTGCCCCGAATATGGCCCTCAAGGTTATTGATGAGGCGATGCAAATGCACGGCGGAACGGGTGTCTCTCAAGATACGCCATTGGCACACATGTATGCCCAAATGAGGACATTGCGTTTTGCCGATGGTCCAGATGCTGTGCACCGTATGCAGGTCGCGCGCAAAGAGTTAAAGCCTTACACCAATACGAAAGTCTAATCATGCCAAGTTTCGATATTGTATCAGAAGCTGATATGGCGGAAGTCGATAATGCCATCCAAAATGTGATGCGCGAGATTTCCGTCAGATATGATTTCAAAGGCTCTAAATCAGCCGTCGAGAGTTCGGATGGGGCTATCAAGGTTTTCGCTGATGACGATCTTAAGCTTAAACAAATGCACGAAATTCTCCGTGGGAATTTGCACAAGCGCGGTATTGAGCCGGGTCAACTTGATTATCAAAAAATAGAACCAGCTGCCGGACAATCTGTTCGTCAAAACATCTTGGTCAAAGAAGGCATTGATAAAGAGATGGCTAAGAAAATCGTCAAAGAAATCAAAGGCTCAAAGATTAAAGTTCAAGTGTCAATTCAGGGCGATACCTTACGGGTGTCAGGCAAGAAACGGGATGATTTGCAACAGACTATCCAATTCGTAAAAGACATGGGGTTGGAGCAACCTTTACAGTTCAAGAACTTTCGAGATTAGACTGCAATCAAAGCTTAAAGTCGTGACTTTTCATCTGGTGAAAAACTGACCTTATATATACAGCAAGCCAGATAATTCAGAAGGAGCCTCTACTCACGTCTTGGTGCAGTTGAATAACACTTATTCTGCTCGATAAGCCATAACGCCATCAACCATTGTAAATAGTGGTTCACTCGTCACTATATCTTGAGCCTCTGTGGTCATCATATCGGACGTGAAAGCACTGAAATCTGCGCGTTTTCCAACTTCGATCGTTCCAATTTTATGATCCTCAAAGGCTGCGAAAGCTGGCCATACTGTCATCATTTTTATAGCTTCTTGGGGCGTTACCTTCTCCTCAGGATACCAATTTTCATTGCTGTAACCCGATAGGTCTTTACGCTGTGTTGCGGCGTAAAATTCAATGCGGGGATCACCAACTTCAACGGGCGCATCTGAGCCTGCCACAATGCGAGCCCCTGTATCTATAAGACTTCGCCAAGCGTAACCCCCTTTAAGCCTTATCTTACCCAGTCGATCAGGGGCAAAATGCAAATCACCAATGGCATGGCTTGGCTGCATTGAGGGAATGATATTATACTCTGAGAAGAGAGGAATATCGTTCACATTAATAATTTGAGCGTGTTCAATGCGCCAACGTGGTGTCTCGACCTTCCACGCTGTTTTTGGAACCGTTTCGAAGGCATTTTTATACCACTGCAGCACAAGCCTATTGGCCTTATCACCAATGGCATGGGTGTTGACTTGGATACCGTTTCTTAGCGCTGTTTCCAAGAAAGCTTCAACTTGCACCTCTTTCAGCGTCATCAAGCCTTCATTGTCTGGGTCGTCAGAATAAGGCGCGAGGAGGGCGGCACCACGGGAGCCAAGAGCTCCATCGGCATAGAGCTTTATCGCGCGCGTTGTAATGAGATTTGAGTTATTCTCAAACTCCATGGTTTGCATGGCTCTATCAGTTTGAACATCCAGAGAGTTATAGACGCGTATTTTTATATCACCCGAAGCCGCCAATTCATTTAACAATCCAATATCATTAGGGTCGACTGACATAGAGTGAATATTCGTCCATCCGCGAGAGGCGTAAAGTGCTGCGCCCTTGATATAGGCGTCGCGTTTTCTGTCATAAGTAAGCGTAGGCATTAACTCATCGACGAGCTTTGCGGCGTTATCGATCAGCATACCTGTGAGTTGACCGTTTTCATCTTTGTTTATGGCGCCGCCAAAAGGCGCTTCGGTCGCCGCGGTTATGCCTGCAATTTCAAGCGCTGCCGAATTGACCACAATTGAATGTCCATCTGATCTCTCTAAAATAACAGGACGTTTCGGTTCCACGGCATCAAGATCAAAGCGCGTTGGGAAACGGTCTTCCGGCCAATGGGTTTCTATCCATCCTCGCCCGTAAATTGTGCCTGTGGTCTCGCTTGCATTAATATAAGATTTTAGCTTTTCTTGCAGGTCGGCCACTGATTTTGTGCTTTCAAGGTTCAACGTCATCTCACGCAAACCAATACCAATGAGATGAGCATGTCCGTCTGTAAGGCCAGGGTACATAGCGCCGCCCGCAAGGTCTATGTGTTGGGAGATTTGAGAGGGACACCAATCACCCTCATCTGCGCCAACATAGGTGATCTCACCATTTTCTACAGCCACGGCCTGAGCCATTGGTTGTCGGTCCAGAGCTGTGTAGATAGAACCACCTGAAATGCACCAATTATTCTCCGACGTTTCAGCTGTGACTGTAGGGCTATCTGAACAGGCGGCAATCGCGAGTGCAAGTAGACTTGCTGTGATGCTATAAGGTGACTTCATTTCCAGCTCCTGCTTCTGGTCGCACAGAATACTGAATTTAATGCAAAATTCTAGCTCGCTTTGCGAATAACTGTTTGTTGATTAGCAAAAGAGTCAATCTTCGGCGCAATGGCTTCAAAAGCTTTCAGTATTTCACTTAATTTAACTGGCTTAGCCAAGGCTTCATCCATCCCAATATTCATACAGAGGCGTTTTTGTTGATATTGAGGGTCTGCCGTAAGAGCAATAATAGGTATATTTGCGTAGGTGGTTTCAGAACCCCGTATAGAGAGTGTCGCTTCAATTCCGTCCATGACCGGCATATGAATATCCATCAAGATAACATCAAAAGACTGGGTTTCAAGACAAGCTATCGCTTCTTTTCCATCATTTGCTGTGACAATCTCGCCAACTATAGACTCTAAAAGTGAAGCAACAACCATATGATTTGTTGCGTTATCATCAACGACTAGCACGCGAAGGTCAGAGAAAGATGACTTTTTAGGTTGTGCCTCTGTAATCATCGTTGAAACGAGGGACTTTGTCGAAACGTCAAGCGTTGATTTCTTAGCTGTACCGCAAGGCGTTGCGACGACGAAGACAGTGCCTTCGCCCTCGGTAGATTTCACCTTAATTGTGCCGCCCATTAGTTCTATAATTTGCTTGGTAATGGTCATGCCCAATCCGGTTCCTCCGAAACGACTGGAAATGGATTTATCCGCTTGAGTATAAGCTTCAAAAATTTGAGATTGTTGAATTGGCGTCATGCCAATACCCGTATCTTTCACAGCTAGAACAAGCTGTTCTGTTCCATTTTTCTGCACAACCTTCGTAAGAATAACGTGAACTTTACCGCCGGGTGAAAACTTTACCGCATTCGAAATAAGGTTATTGACACATTGTTCGTATCGATAGCCATCCATATTGATTTCGAGCGGCAGGTTATTGTCAAAACTATAACTCAATTTGACATTATTTTTTGCCGCTTGCTCTTCCCAAAGACGACATACTGTTTCGACGCATTTTTTTGGGCTTGTGGGAGAGGGGTCCAGAGAGACTTTGTTTTCTTCCATCTTACTATGATCAAGCGTCTCATCGACAATTCTCAGAATTTTATCTGCCGAGTTTTGTATAAGTTCTAACTTAGGATTAATCTCTGGATCGGGATGATGGTGAATAAGGGCATCTGAGATACCGATGACAGCATTCATGGGTGTACGGACTTCATGGCTTAGCCGCGCTAAGAAACTATTCTTAGCTTTTAAGGCCGATTGAGCCCTTTCTACGGCTTTGCGTTGTTCGTTTTGTAAACGCATTTCTTCGGATATGTTTACATAGTAACAGAACATTCCAACAGGTCGGCCATTGTCTGCGAAACGTGGCACTCCATATCCTCTAAACCAGATAGACTCACCATTTTTTCCGATTAGTCGTGTGCGAATATCCCAATTCTCACCTGTTTTTAGACTTTTGTCCCATAGTGCCTTACATCTGGCGCGATCATCTTTATGAATAAGGTGTACAAGTCCATTTTTCTCGGCCTCTGCAACACGGGCTTCGCCAAAGTAATCCGCTAAAGCGGGTGAGGAGAGCCTCCACTCATTGGTTTCAAAGTTGCAAGACCAATAACCGGCTGAACCGATTTTAAGAGCCAATTCGAGAGCTTCCTTCGACTCATAACTTTCTGTGACGTCACTCATGGCAAGTAACATACGGCCGTCACGGCCATAACTTTGGCGAAGGCGGAGGTGTTTGCCTGACGGCGTTGTGAGAAATAGGCCTGATGATTTTTCGCGTGACCGTAGACGAGCGTTGGTTTTTAGATCCTCAGAAAGAGCTTTAAGGGTTGTTGCCGCACCCTGTCCAAAATCGCCACGTCCCACGCAATATTCAATAAGGTCGTCATAACAGTTAATCTGTTGAAATTCATTTTCTGTAAAGCCAAACAATGAAAGTGTAAGCTTATTCGCGAACTCAAGATTTAGATCTTTGTCAAAGACAATAAGTGACTGATCGGACATTTCACCGAGGCGTTCCAGCCAAAAGTAGTCTTCCGCTCGCCGCGTGACATCACGGCGGTCTTTAGTCGGTTGAGTTTGTGCATCATCTGGCGCGAAACCTTCGGTATTATGACCCATTCGAATGCGTATCATTGAAGTTCCCCTCAGTCAGTATGACTAAAAGAACAGGAAAAAAAGAAAATGAAGTTAATAACAGCGAGAAATGAGCGGTTTTTTCAGAGAATATATAGTAGAAACTGGTGCCGCGAGGGAGAATTGAACTCCCGACCTCATCATTACCAATGATGCGCTCTACCACTGAGCTACCGCGGCTTTTCAATAACTTAGCTTTTTAAAACTAAAAATATGTCATCAAAAGCGTGTGATTGCTTATGATTTCATAAGTTGAAGCCCAAATACACGAATTGAAAAACAAGGCAACATCAAAGCCTCCAAATGTTGTTATTGGAGCTGAAATAGAGGTCTAGCAGCCAAGGTTCTAGCATCGACTCTGAAATAGGTTTAACGGCCGTTAGGCAGCTAAAAGTCAATTTTTTCGATTGATTAGACCGTTTAGATAAAGTGTCGGGACGAAACCCGCTATGATGATGATAAGCGCTGCTGTCGACGCCTCTGGTAAGCGTTCATCGCTTGCGAGCCAGTAAACACGTGTGGCCAGTGTATCAAAATTAAATGGTCTCATGATTAGAGTTGCCGGTAACTCTCGAATAACGTCTATGAAGACTAATATAAAGGCGACGACAATACTTGGCCGTAATAAGGGCACGAAAATATGCTGGATGCGTCTCAGCCAAGTGGCTCCCAATGAACGCGAGGCATGTTCCATTGATTCTGGGATTTTAGAAAATCCAGCTTCAAGCGTATTAAATGACACTGTTAAAAACCGTACGGAAAGAGCATAAACGAGGGCGACTAAGGTTCCGGTTAATATCAATCCAGTATTCCAGCCCAGAGTAATATTCAGTGATTTCGCTATATTTTGATCAAGCCATGAAAGTGGGGTGAGTAAACCTACGGCCAATAGTGCGCCCGGTAAAGCATAGCCTAATGTTGACAGCCGTATGAATGACTTACTGAGAGTGTTGGATCTAGAATGCTTTGAATAAGCAAGGATAAGAGAAAACATAAGAACGATTACACCCACGATTAAGGCGAGCATTAAGCTGTTTTTGGCGTAAATAAATAAACGATCTAGGCCTATGGAGTCTCCGCCCAAAAAGGCGAGGTAAATAAGGCGTAAGAGTGGAATAATCAGGCCTAATATTACGGGTAATGCGCATAAGAAAGTGAGGGTCCAGCCGCGGGCCCCTTGTAATTTCTTAGGTTCAGCTTGCGAGAGTGTCTTGCTGTTGCTTGCAACAGAGCCCTTACGCGTCGAACTTTCCAGGATGATAAGGAGTATCACCGCCAACAGCATGACGCTTGCAAGTTTCATCGCGGCCGGCTTATCGCCAATAATTAGCCAGTGACGAAAAATACCGACGCTGAAGGTCGGAACGGCAAAAAAGTCCGCGACACCAAAATCGGCAAGCGTCTCCATTAAAACGAGGGCTAAACCGCCTGCAATAGCCGGGCGTGCCGCAGGCAGGACAACTTTGTAAAAGGCTTGCCTTGGGCTCATTCCAAGGTTTCTTGCCGCCCACCACTGCGATTGACTTTGTTGAAGAAACGAGGCGCGCGCGAGTAAATAGACATAGGGATAAAGAACAAAACTCAACATCAGGCTGGCGCCCGGTAAATTTCGAATAGGGGGGAAGCTATTCTGTCCTTGTTCCCAACCAAATATTTGGCGAAGCGCCGATTGAAATGGTCCGTAATACTCTAAAATATCGGCGTAAACATACGCGATGATATACGCGGGCGCCGCTATTGGTAAAACCAACATCCAAGATAGTATATTGCGCGCAGGAAAATCATAAGCACTTACAAGCCACGCACAACTTACGCCAATAAACGTGGTTAGAATGGCTACTGATAACATCAAGATAACAGTGTTGCTGATATATTCATTGAGGGTTTGTGGCCATGCTCCACCGGTGAAAAACGCTATACCAACACTTAAAATGGGGAGGCAAAAAACAAACGCAAGTATCCCTATACCAAGCATGGAGGGGATAGGTTTTTTTGGTATGTTGCTTAAGGAATTTATTCGCCTTACCTTTATATGGCTCTTGTCGGGAAGATGGCTTATAGGCGAGACAATTTATAAACACTAGTCAGAGATTCTTACCCATTTATGAACCTTGTTTTCGAAAATATTTGCCATGATTATGGGGACACAGCCATCTTAAAAGATGTCTCTTTAGCCGCTCAGTCTGGTGAAATATTATGTCTATTGGGACCTTCGGGCTGTGGAAAAACCACATTGTTGAATATAGCAGCGGGAATATTAGAGCTTCAGAGTGGTACTATAACACTTGATGAGAACGAATTAGCCTCGCCTCAAAATTGCCCTCCACCCGAAAAACGCGCTGTTGGTTTGGTTTTACAGGATGGAGCTTTATTCCCACATATGACTGTGGAAGATAATATTGAGTTTGGTATTCTCAAACGGTCAGACCGGCGCGATATATCTTCAAAACTATTAGAACAAGTCGGTTTGTCTGGCTTAAAAAAACGGTTTCCACATTCACTCTCGGGTGGTCAACAGCAACGTGTTGCCGTGGCTCGATCTTTGGCGCCGGAACCACGTGTTATTTTAATGGATGAGCCTTTTGCAAATATAGATATTGTTCTACGCCGTCGTTTGCGAGAAGAAATCCGGCAAGTTTTAAAGTCTCAAAATTGTATCACGATTATGGTCACGCATGACCCCGAAGAGGCTATGGAAATCAGTGACAAAGTAGCAGTAATGTTGGGCGGTAGGATTGCTCAAATTGGGCGACCAAAAGAAATTTATCAAAACCCAATATCTCCGGAGGTCGCAAAGCTCACAAGTGAAGGTGTAATTATTCCCGCAATTCTGAATGGTGCGGCTCTTAAAACAGAATTTGGAGATTGGCCTACAGACTCCATCAGCAATAGATCGATAATTACAGAGAATGAAAAACTGAATTTATTCATTCGTCCTTTTACAGTGGATATGAAAACTGATTCTGCTGAAGGCTCTTCTTTGCAGGTGAAAGAGATACGCCATATAGGGCCCGCACAAATTATTACCGTATCAAGCTCTTCCGGATCTTTTTTGAGTCTTCAAGTTGCGGCAGAGTCAGATTTTAAAGTCGGACAGGAGGTCAGTCTTCATCCCAAAAAAGCCTCATTATTGGCATTTCCCGATTAATTCTATTGAGCTTGATATGAATGGCTGATAAGCAATTAAGAATTATTCGCAATAAGGGTTTATAAGATAATGTTCCGGTCCATCCTACTAAGCTTATCGGTCTTTGGGTTAGCTGCATGTAACTCGTCTACTACATCAAACGAGGGGTCTAACGACACCACAAATGATACATCTGGGGTTGTGAACATTTACTCTTCACGTCATTATGACACGGATTTGCGGCTCTATTCTGATTTTACGGAACAGACGGGTATAAAAGTTAATCGTATTGAAGCAAAATCAAATGCCCTTATTGAACGCATTAAAACTGAGGGAGAGTTTAGCCCAGCTGACCTTTTGATTACAGTAGATGCGGGCGTCTTTTGGCGTGCTGAAAATGAAGGCATCATCCAACCCATTTCTTCGGACATATTAGAAGCGCGCATACCCTCTCATTTACGTCACCCGGATGGGCTTTGGTATGGTTTATCAAAGCGTGCGCGTGTGATTATTTACAACAAAAATAAGGGCCGACCGGATAAGCTTGAGACTTATGATGACTTAGCCAAGTCAACACATAAGGGTGCAATCTGTATGCGTTCTTCCGGCAATATCTATAATATCTCATTATTATCGTCTTTGATAGCACACTCGGGAGATAAACAGGCTCAGGAGTGGGCTGAAGGTGTCGTTAGTAATTTTGCCCGGAAGCCACAAAGCAATGATACTGGACAAATTGAGGCTGTAGCTGCTGGTATTTGTGATATTTCGGTCGTAAATACATATTATCTGGCGAGGTTTGCCAGGTCGGATGACCCACAAAAACAGGATGTATTTAATTCACTCGGTATCATCTTCCCTAACCAAGAAGATAGAGGAACGCACGTTAATATAAGTGGCGCAGCTGTGACGGCTAATGCTCCAAATAAAGAGAATGCAATCCGTTTTATGGAGTATCTCACTTCCGAGCCTGCGCAGCGTTACTTTGCAGATGGAAATAATGAGTATCCCGTTATTGATTTGATTGATAACGTGTCAGCCGTTCAGTCTTTGGGCACATTTGACGAAGACAAGTTGAACGTTGGGGAGCTTGGTGAAAATCAAGCGCGCGCCATTGACGTGTTTGACGCTGTAGGCTGGCAATAGGCTGATCCATTAGCCTTTCGAATTAAGACCCCATTTTCGTGAGTGGAAATTCCAAGCAGTTTGGATAATCGTCTCGATATTTGAGCTTTGCGGAGTAAATTTAAGTATACACTCAGCATTCCGATTGTCCGCATATAGTTTTGAAACATCGCCAGGTCGACGTGCGACGACGTCATATGGGCAAGCCAGTCCTGTCACTTTTTCTATGGTTTTTAGAATCTCAAGATTACTGATGGGTTGACCGGTTCCTATATTTATTTCGGCATGTGTAAGTCCATTATCAAACGCTTCTTCTGCTTTCAGATGGGCGAGGGCGATGTCATTGACATGTATGTAATCGCGTAAGCAAGTCCCATCAGGCGTATCGTAATCCGACCCAAAAATCTTCATTTTATTCCTTAAGCCAGCAGCAGATTCTAAAGCTATCGGAATAAGGTGTGTTTCCGGTTCATGCTCTTCGCCAATCAGGCCGCTTTCATCCGCACCTGATGCGTTGAAATAGCGAAGAGTGACGTAATTTAGATTATAGGCTTTGTGGAAGCTTTGAATCATATGTTCTATTGCTAACTTCGTTTTGCCATAAACACTTACTGGATTTTGAGGTTCACTCTCGACCAAAGGCATATTTTGGGTTTCGCCATAGGTTGCACATGTAGAAGAAAAAATAAGGCGATCAGCCTTTGTTTTTTTCATTGCCATTAAGAGGTTCAAGGCAGCCGAAACATTATTGTCATAAAATTCTGCTGGGTTTTTTTCGCCCAATCCAACTTCAATTGAGCTTGCGAGATGGATAACCGTTTGACAATCTGAGTGAGAAGCGAAAGCTCGCTCTGTGGCATGACGATCTCTCAAGTCAACTTCAACTAACGGTCCCCATTGGACAGCATGCTTGTGCCCCGCAGAAAGATTGTCGAATGTTATAGGGGTGCCACCGCTCTCAGCAATCATTTTGCAGACATGGCTTCCGATATAGCCTGCGCCGCCTGCAACAATAAATTTTTTGCCTTTTAAATCCGTCATTTATGTCTCTAAGCTACACTAAAAGCTTGCGGGTGGCGTTTTAGTAAGTCTGCCTGCCATTCTTTTCTGTCCGTTGCTTTGACACAGGCAACGATGCAACCGCCAAAGCCACCGCCGGTTAATCGCGCGCCAAGAGCCCCCAGTTTAACGGCATCAGACACCAATGAATCAATCGGCGGCAAGCTCATTTCAAAGTCATCACGCATAGATATGTGGCTCTCATACATTAACTGACCTAGCGTTTCCATATTTCTATTCTTGAGAGCTTCTACGGCGGCTAATGTACGTTGATGCTCAGTAACGCAATGCCGCGCACGTTTTATCAGGTTTGCGTCTAGTGCATTGACTTTATCGCGCTCAGACTGAGTCATAAGGCATATGTCATTATGGCCAATCGCGGCTTTGATGGCATCGCATTCTTCTTTTCGAGCCTTGTAATGACCGTCTGAATTTAAACGATATTGACCTGAATGAATAACGGCCATTTGGTAGGCTTCAGGAAGACCAACAACTTCATAATTGAGAGATTTAGTGTTTAAAGCCAGAGCTTCACCGGGCTTCGCAATGGCAACAGCCATTTGATCCATGATACCGCAAGGCATCCCGATGAACTCATTTTCAATGCACCGAGCAAGTTTTGAAATTTCTTCATTGTCGAAAGCCTTTTTACCGCAATCACGTGCGAGTTTGAGAAGCCCGACGGTAAGCGCCGAAGAAGAGGATAAACCAGCGCCGAATGGTAAGTTAGCGGAGATAGCTATATCCGCCCCACCAGTAAGAAAACCGACTTTATTTGCATAGATTACCGCACCCAGAGCGTAGTCAGACCAATCCCCGTTTTTTGACTCTTCAAGGGTGCGTTCTGCAATGGTGTCAAATTTGTCCGAGATTATACGGATCTTTTTATCATTTCGCGGTTTGATAGCGGAAGCAATACCGAGCTCCAAAGCGGTAGGTAGAACCATACCTCCATTATAATCGATATGCTCACCAATAAGGTTTACGCGCCCTGGGGTAAATCGGGATAGCTCCGGCGCGTATCCAAAAGCCTTTTCAAATTGTGTTTCGATTTGCACTAAAGAACTCTGAGTGTTTGGGCGGCCATTTCAGGCATAACATCAACCGTGAAAGTGCCCGTGGATTGTTCAACAGATGCTAAAAATTTCACACGCCCCGGAGCTCTGAGGATGGGATAAAATTGAGCTGTGAAATGAAAACTGTCTTCTGCGCCAAGCGGGGCAGCATGTAGTGATAACATATAGGCCGTTGGGCGCTGAAAATATTCATCATAACGACGCGTAATGTCACCTAAAAGCGTCGCAAAGCCGTCAATTTCGGTTTCAGAAAAAGCCCATGGGCCTGGTTTTCGAGACTGAGGGGCAATCCATACTTCAAATGGGAAACGAGCAAAGGGAGGGCAGAAGGCCTCCATATCGCCTGCGGACGCTACCCCATAATCTGTTTTATAATTCTTTATAGCCGCTGAAAGGTCATAGCCATTATTAAATGATGTCACGGCGTCTTGCTGAACCCGCGGTATAAAAGGAAAGGCATATATCTGCCCATGCGGATGATGAAGCGTGACCCCCACTTCATCGCCACGGCTCTCGAATGGTAGGACAAATTTATGCCCGTCATTAAAGAGCGCTTTGTATCGGTCTATCCAAGCGGTAATCAAAAGACGGCGTTTGTCTTGTCCGATTGTATGGAGGCTACCTGTTTGTTCGGGCGTATAAACAACGACATCACATCTGCCTTGAGCACGTTCCGCTTCTACCCCATTGGGCGCGGTCGGAAGAGGGGCTTCTGGATGAAGGCTGGTGAACTTATTTTCAAAAATAGCGAGTTCAAAATCTGTAAAAGGTATCTCTGTTTTTGGGCCCCCCGGTGTGGAAGGCGCCAGCGGATCTTCCGCCGCTGAGGGTTTGAAAGTCCTGTTCTGTCTATGCGCTGCGTAAACATTCCACTCATTGCGCAATGGATGCCATCTTAATTCGCCGCCTTTGGCAACGTCAAAGTCATCTTCCGGTAAGGGGGGGAGAGAATGTGCGTTATAGCCGTATAAAAATAATTCTCGACCATCACGCTTAGTGAACTGTCTGCGAAAGACATCACGGTCACTTATTGTATCAATTTTGTCGAGATTATCGATCATATTTGCCTTCTAATGTAGGCTAAGAATTTATCCAGTAGGTTTCTAAATTACCCACATCTCCTTTTTTATCGCCGAAATTACTTTATGGCTAAACAAGTATGATTCTCGTTAGTGATGATAAGAGCTTTTCTCTCACCAATTCATATTTTTCCTATGTGTTTCGTGTGACAGAAGAGGGGCTTTTAGAGCATATCTACTATGGTGCACCGATAAAGAAAGCGACTGAACTGAAATCTCATCACCTCCGAACCCAAAGAGAAGCGACAGTAAACTATGAAGGCTTTCCTTATTTAAACTTATCCGACCTGCCTCAAGAATATCCAAGTTTTGGAACATCCGATTATCGGTTCCCGGCTCTGCATGGTCGAAACTCAGACGGTAATACTGTATTTTCATTACATTATAAAAAATACCGCATTGTCAAAGAGAAACCGATCCTAAAGAAATTGCCGTCGGCGCGTGGGGGGCAGAGTGAAACGCTTATCGTGACGCTCGTAGATCCGCTGCATAAGCTGGAGGTTGAGCTCTTTTACACGATTTATGAAGATTACGGTGTGCTAGTGCGTTCAGCTAAATTCAAGAATAAGGGCAAAAAAGAGATACAGCTTCAGCATGCTTTTAGTTCGGCTTTGGATCTGCCGCCCGATGATTATGAAATTCTGCATTTGCACGGAACATGGTCGCGAGAATTTAACGAAGAGCGCATAGCTGTTCCCACAGGTCGTTTCGTCGTCGATTCAGCACGTGGGACTTCGAGTGCGGCTCATAATCCATTTATTGCAATCGTGCAGAAAGGTACAACAGAAGAGTTTGGGCGCGTTAATGCAACGACACTTATGTATAGCGGAAACTTCGCCTTATCCGTTGAGAAAGGTGAGTTTGAAGATGTTCGATTGTTAGTGGGTATTAATCCATTTAATTTTCATTGGCGATTAAAACCGGGCAAGAAATTCTGTACGCCTGAAGCGCTCCATGTTTATGCTGATAACGGGCTACGGAGTATGAGCCATATTTGGCACGAGTTCGTAAGAGACAAAATCTCACCGCCTCAGTTCAGGCATCAACCACGCCCAACATATCTTAATACTTGGGAGGCCGCATATTTTGATGTCGATGAGGATAAAGTTCTCAAGCTAGCACATAAAGCTGTCGAAATCGGGGTTGATATGCTTGTTCTTGATGATGGATGGTTCGAGGGACGGCGTGATGACACGTCCTCACTTGGCGATTGGATTGCTGATAAAGAACGTTTTCCAAATGGCATTCCGTATCTGGCGAAAAAGGTCAAAGACAAAGGATTGAAATTTGGGATTTGGTTTGAACCAGAAATGATGAATCCTAAAAGCCAGCTATTTGAAAACCATCCAGACTGGATATTGCATGTTCCGGGCAGAAAGCCATCACTTGGGCGAAATCAATTGACCTTGGATCTGTCACGTCCGGAAGTCATAGACTATCTTTTCGGACAAATTGATGACGTCTTATCATGCGGCGATATTGACTATGTGAAATGGGATATGAACCGTAATATGACGGAGGTCGGATCAACCGGACAATCAAATAACCGCCAGCGAGAAGTGCCTCATAGATATATGTTGGGGCTGTATAATCTCCTTCAAAGACTGGTGAAGAAATATCCCAATGTGTTGTTTGAAAATTGCGCGAGCGGCGGCAATCGTTTTGATCTGGGCATGTTGAACTTCATGGCCCAAAATTGGACGAGCGATATGTGCGATCCAATAGGGCGTTTGGATATTATCAATGGATGCTCTTATTTATTCCCATTGGACGTTACGGCAGCTTATATTGGGCCTTCTCCTAATCATCAGAATGGTCGCATCAGCTCTATCGAGACTCGTTTTAATGCAGGCGCATTTTGTGCGGCAAGAGGCATTTCTCTAAATGAAGATGATATAGAGACGCATAAAGAAGAACTTCAGTCACTTATGGCCTTCGCTCAAAAAACAGCACCTGACATGGTAGGAGGACGTTTTGATAGACTTGTGAAAACTGAAAATGAGGTTTGTTGGCAATACACAAGTCGTGATGAGTACACAGTTTACTTGGCATATTTCCATATCTTGGCTGCTCCAAACTTACCATTCAGACGCGCTCGCTTAGTCGGTCTTGACTCAAATAGTGATTACCTCTTGGTTGAAGATGGAACGCGTTATGCTGGGGATGCTTTAATGCAAAATGGTATGCTTTTGCCTTATGTTGCGACTGGCCAAGTGAATGATAAAGTCCGTTATATGAAGAAGGGGGATTTCAGCTCATACCTCTTTGTCTTTAAAAAAGCTGATTAATAATAAAAATAATTTTGGGGAACAAAATGAACTCACAACCAATTCAGATAATTGTCTTTCTAGCCCTTACGGCGCTTATAGCGGGCGTGACCTATTGGTATTGCCGAGGCGCAAGGCATAGTGAAGATGGAGAACAAGAGTATTTTTTGGCTGGAGGGTCTCTTAAATGGTATTTCGTAGCGGGCTCAATTACCCTCACTAACCTATCTACTGACCAACTTGTTGGTATGAATGGAAATCAAATGGCGCTCTTAGCGTGGTGGGAACTCGCAGCAGTAGTCGGGTTAATGATGCTCTGCTTCATTTTCATTCCAGTCTATTATAAATATAAATGCACGACGACGACTGAACTGTTAGAGCGTCGTTATAATAATCCGCACATACGCGCTTTAATCTCAATCCTGTTTCTCTTGGGGAACATCTTCATATTCTTACCTGCAATTTTATATGGTGGCTCTCAATTCATGATTTCTATGGTGGGATTACCCAATGCGAAAGCGGCTATCCCTCTTATTGGAGACATTAATCCTTACATCTTATATATCTCCATTGTGTTTGCTGTCGTTGGTGCGGCCTATGCGGTATTTGGCGGATTACGCGCTGTTGCAGTTTCCGATACATTTTCAGGATTTTTAATCCTTGGGCTCGCTGGACTTGTGACATTCTTAGCGTTGAAAGCGATTAATTTTGATTTTTCAGGTATCCCAGCAGAACGGTTGACGCTAATTGGGGCTCCAGATTCAGATATCCCCTTCGCAACTTTGTTTACAGGGATGCTTTTTATACAAATGTTCTATTGGTCTACCAATCAAACGATTACACAAAGGGCTATGGCGTCTCCAAGCGTTAAAGAGGCTCAAAAGGGTATCTTTGCGGCGGCAGTCATTCGTCTTTTAATTATACCACCTATCATCGTATTGCCAGGCATAGTGGCTTACAAGCTCTATGGCCGGGTGGAAAATGATTTAGCTTATGGGCAAATCGTGGCTGATGTATTGCCTGCATTTTTATCAGGTGCATTTGCGGCTGCAATAGCGGCCGCCATTTTGACAACCTTCAATTCTATATTGAACGCCTCCGCTGCGCTTTGGGTGTGTGATATTCATGAAACATATGTAAATAAAAGTCCTGTGGTCAAAAAGCTCTCATTGTGGGTGTCGATTGTAATGGTCGTTTTGGGACTTTTGATGGTGCCGTTCTTTGCCACTCAAGAAAGCCTCATTAATACGGTGCAAAAACTATATGGGCTTCTATCAATGCCAATTTTGTCTGCCTTTATTGTCGGCTTATTGTTTAAAAATGTTAGAGCAGAAGCGATGATTATAGCCGTTATTTTTGGCGTCATGTTATATGGTATGTTTATTTATATATGGCCTGTTTTACCTGGCGGCGGTTATATTCACATGATGGCTGTGACATTGATATCGAGTGTTATAATTGCACTATTTGTCAATCGTTTTATCTTTGGTCAAAAAGCGATATGGGACGCCCACAATGTATTTGGTAAGGCTGAAGCCTAGAACCTTGTTTTAGAAAGGCATGTTTGATGTCTAAAACTTATGATCTGCTTGTGATTGGCGGCGGGATAAACGGGGCAGCCATAGCCCGCGATGCCGCGGGGCGGGGGCTGTCTGTTGTTATTTGTGAAAAGGACGATCTTGCAAGTCATACGTCTTCAGCTAGTACAAAGCTCATTCACGGTGGGCTGCGGTATCTGGAATATTATGAGTTTCGTTTGGTGCGAGAGTCTCTTATAGAACGCGAGGTTCTTCTGAAGTCGGCCCCTCATATTATTTGGCCACTTCGGTTTGTTCTACCCATTGATCAGGGAATGCGCCCCTCATGGCTTCTTCGTCTCGGCCTTTTTCTCTATGATTATATGGGCGGACGAAAAATTCTGCCCCCAACGAAAACTGTCAATCTTCAAACTGGGGCACACACAGGAGTTTTAGAAAAACGTCTGACCAAAGGTTTTGAATATTCTGATTGTTGGGTGGAGGATGCGCGTCTGGTTGTGTTGAATGCTGTTGATGCTAAGGCGAAAGGTGCTGATGTTTACACGCGAACTGAGGTGAAGACCCTTTCAATGAAAGACGGGCTTTATCATGCCGATATTCAAAGAGTTGGTAAAACAGAAACCATCCGAGCAAAAGGCGTCGTCAATGCAGCAGGCCCATGGGTTGAAGAAATTCTGGGCAAAATTGAGAGTGGTAAAAATGACAATAACATCCGTCTTGTAAAGGGCAGCCATATTGTCACGAAAAAGCTTTATGAGGGCGATCACGCTTATATTTTCCAAAATGCGGATGACCGCATCATCTTTGCTATTCCCTATGAGAAAAATTTCACACTCATAGGAACAACAGATGTACCGCACAAAACTGGACCCGAACCTGTTAAAATCTCATCGGAAGAGGTCGATTACCTTTGTGAGTGCGCAAGCGAGTATTTTGAGCATGACATAAGCAAAGATGACGTCGTCTGGTCATATTCAGGTATCCGTCCGTTATTTGATGACAAAAGCGAAAATGCGTCTGCGATTACCCGCGACTATGTTTTAAATTTGACCGAAGTTGAGAAAGGGGCCCCCTTGCTTTCTGTTTACGGCGGTAAGATAACTACATCTCGGAAATTAGCAGATCATGCTATGGAAAAACTCGAGCCCTATTTCTCTCATATGAAACCTTCTTGGACACGTGAAGCGCCACTGCCAGGTGGTAATATTCCTAACATCGATTTCAATGGTTTCTTTGAAACTTTAAAACAACAGTTCCCTGACGTTGAGGCAACTTATCTGAAACATATGACTCGGGCATATGGCACAAATGTTCCTAAAATTTTAGCAAATGGTCAGGATGTTGGTGAGATGTTTGGGCCCTTTATGTCAGAAGCTGAAGCGCATTATTTGATTGATCACGAGCTTGCGGTTTCTGCCGAAGATGTGATGTGGCGTCGAACGAAATCAGGCCTGCATATGACCGAGTCAGAGAGAGAGCGGTTAAAGGCTTGGTTTGAAACAATGGACAGCGCTGCAGAGGCCTAAATGCGACCTGAACTAGGTGTTTGTTATTACCCAGAGCATTGGCCAGAAGAGCAATGGGCGACAGATGCCAATGATATGAAGGCGATGGGCCTGTCTTGGGTTCGTATTGGTGAATTTGCATGGAAACAAATTGAACCAAAGCCTGGGCAATATGATTGGGGTTGGCTCGATAGAGCCATTGAGACATTAGAGCAGGCAGGCCTGAAAATTGTTTTAGGTACGCCCAGTGCAACGCCGCCGCGTTGGCTTATTGACCAAATGCCTGACTGCTTGGCAGTTGATACAAATGGTCAGAAACGGAAATTTGGATCGCGTCGTCATTATTGCTTTTCACATGACGGCTATCGTGAGGCTGCCGTTAAAATAGCCAAGGATATGGCGGAACGATATGGGAACCATCCTTACATCCAAGCATGGCAAATTGATAATGAATATGGATGCCATGATACGATAGTGTCTTACAGCGACGCGGCCGCACACGGTTTTCGTAATTGGTTGGAAGCAAAATACAAAACTATTGATACCCTTAATGACGCGTGGGGTAATCTTTTTTGGTCCATGAGCTATGATAGATTTGAACAGATTGAGCTACCTAATCAAACTGTGACGGAACCCAATCCGGCGCATGTCATGGATTTTAGGCGGTTTAGCTCGGATCAAGTTGTACGTTTCAATAAAGCCCAAGCTGATGTGCTGCGAGAGTATTCAGATAAACCTCTCATCCATAATTATATGGGCCGCATCACTGATTTTGACCACTTCAAAGTCGGGGAAGACTTAGATATCGCAAGTTGGGACAGCTATCCTTTGGGGTTTCTTGAAGACAGGTCTGACCAAGGTGACGATTTTAAGCATAATTATAGACGACAGGGTGATCCCGACTTCCAAGCCTTTCATCATGATCTTTACCGCGCTGTTGGTAAAAAAGGCTGGTGGGTCATGGAACAACAACCAGGACCTGTGAATTGGGCGCCCTATAACCCCGTGCCATTGCCGGGAATGGTGCGGCTCTGGAGTTGGGAAGCAATTGCGCATGGGGCAGACGTTGTAAGCTATTTTCGATGGCGACAAGCGCCTTTTGGCCAAGAGCAAATGCATGCCGGTTTGCAGCGCCCCAATGGAGATTGGGCAGAGGGCGCTGAAGAAGCGAAACAAGTCTCAAAAGAGCTATTGTCCTTAGATGATATAAGACAGACTCCTGCGGATGTCGCCATCGTCTTTGATTACGAGTCCGCTTGGGCGTGGGAAATACAACCACAAGGCAAGGATTTTGACTATTTCAGATTAGTTTATGATACTTATCGTGGCTTACGGCGATTGGGGCTATCCATAGATATAATACCTCCCAACACAGATGATTTTGGGGATAGAAAGCTCATCTGTATCCCTGGCTTATTTGCTTGGTCAGATAACCTAAAGAAGGCTATTGCCAGATTTGAAGGAAGAGTATTAGTCGGACCGCGGACAGGATCTAAAACTGAAAATTTCAAAATTCCGATGAACCTACCCCCAGACTTACGAGGGTTAGATGTAGAAGTGACATCCGTGGAGACACTTCGTCCATCAGCACCTGTTCCTTTGAAAGAAAATGGAAACTTCCAAATTTGGAAAGAAAACGTAACGACGGATGTGACTGTTGTTCAAATCACTCGAGGTGGTGAGCCAGCATTGCTTCAGCAAAGCAATGTCTTTTATCTCGCAGGATGGCCCGATGATGCCGCTATGGACAATATTCTGCAAATTTTAGCCAAAGCGACGAGTTTAGACACTCACAAAATGATTGGAGGGGAGCGTCGGAGAGAGTTTGGAGACTATACGCTAATATCAAATTACGACACGGGAACGATATCTCTCGTAAGTGGCGAGACAATACTAATTTTTGAATAAGAAATGGTGCCCGAACCTGAACTAAAGTCGAGGTTTTTCTTGGTTTCAAATAATTCAAATTAGTGTTATAGTTCAGTAACTTAAATGGTGTTATTGATGCATTCTGTTTATTTTGGTTCTAGTTCGTTGCATTCAAATGAGGGACCGATTGAGGGACGGATTTTTGCTAAAATGGCCTAAGATTGAACTGGAAAAAGCTTCATGACAGGTGCGAGATATAAACTAAACAGATCTCTGGTGAAAGGTGTTAACGAACCGGGCAGGTATAATGATGGCGGCGGTTTGTATTTGATGGTCCGAAAGTCTGGCCTGAAAACTTGGATGTTCAGATATACGATTGATGGCCGAAGGAGAGATATGGGCCTTGGAACATTATCACCTCTTAATGATATATCTGTCGCACGTAATGCTGCTGATGCTGCCCGAAAACAGGTGCAAGATGGCCATGACCCTCTTCAATCGAGAGCTGTAGCCAAAATAAAGACAAAGGTTCAGCGTGAAACGTTGAAAAGTTTTGGAGATGTCCTTGAAGACTTCTTCGTGTCAAAAGACAAAACTGGTTACTTTCAAACTAAACGGACACGTTCAAGGTGGCACTATAACCTCTACACTCACGCCAAAAAACTACATAAATTTCCGATTGGGCAAATTGAAACTCGTGACGTTTATTCCATTTTAGAACCAATGTGGCTCACTAAGACGGAAACAGCGAGTAGAACACGTTTATATATTGAAGCCGTTCTCGCTTGGGCAAAAACAATGGGTTTAAGGTCAGATCCTAATCCTGCCGTATGGCGCGGAAATTTGGATCAGCTCTTAACCCCTAAGGAGCGTGTTAGCCCTTCTGTGAGCCATCCAGCACTGCCATGGCAAGAGATACCTGAGTTTATGAAGAAGTTACGCGCTCTGGAGTGGCCTTCCGCGGCGCTTCTTGAGTTTATTATTCTGACTGCTAGCCGCTCAGGTGAGGCTAGGGGGGCTTTATGGGATGAAGTGGACCTTGAGGCGAGTACTTGGTCTATATCAGCTGAACGAATGAAAATGAGACGACCTCATATCGTTCCGGTAAGCAATCGCTTGCAAGCAATAATCACGGCCCAAGCGATGTTTAGGTGCAATGAATTGGTATTTCCAAATTTACGTACAGGAAAACAGTATAGCTATAATGCACCAATGACATCACTCAAAAAGCTTGGCTATAGTGATATTACAACGCATGGGTTTAGGGCATCTTTTAAAACCTGGGCGCTTGAAGCAACAAATTTTCCAACACAAGCTATAGAGTTTGCTTTGGCTCATGAGACCAAGAACACTGTTGAAAGAGCCTACATTAGAGGAAACAAGATGCTTGATAAGCGTCGAGAGGTAATGACCGCTTGGGAGCAATATTGTGATGGACAATCTTCTAACATTTGAGGTCGCCTCTGGGGGCATTGCGGACATTAGATTTGATTATATTTTATTTTCATCGATATCATTTTAATCATTATATTGACATTA
>CAYTAJ010000002.1:0-65654 GCA_964435725.1 uncultured Algimonas sp. | reverse complement strand
TGTTTTTATTGTATAATTTAATACAAAACGGCTCCTGCTTGCGGAGCCATTCTTTCTTTAAGATATCAAATAAGTTATCACTTTAGTGTATCCAATGAGCACTAAGTAATAGAGCTTGCTAAAAATTTGATTATAAAATTATTTTAGATCTACCGTCTGACATGTTCGGAAATTATGTCTCAGACCTATTATCAATACAGAGTTTATGCCCAGAGCATAGAATGCTCCGGGCGCATAAAATGCGAGTTATCTCTGTACGCGACCTGATCCGTCGCCACCCATGAGGTTTTCGACTTCGGCCCGTGTGACGCGGTTATAGTCACCGAGGATTGAATGTTTCAGCGCAGAACCTGCCACAGCAAATTCGAGGCTCTGTTGACGGTCCTCATAGAGATTTAGACCTGCGATGAAAGCAGAGGCAAAGCTATCGCCCCCACCTACGCGGTCAACAATATCGGTCAGCTCATACTTCTTGGAAGATAAGAAGCCATTCTTACGATCGCGCATACAAGCGGACCATCCGTTGATATTCGCGTTTACAGCCGCACGTAGTGTAATCGCGATTGTTGACATGCCTGGATAAATATCGAGAACTTTCTGAGACAGCTCTTCATACTTGCTCAAGTCGAGATGGCCTGAGCCACTTTCAACATCCACATCGACAGAAATACCCAATGACTTCTGACAGTCTTCTTCATTGGCAATACCGACATCGATATGTTTGACGAGGTCACACATAACTTCCGGTGCGGTCTTTCCATATTTCCAAAGCTTCCCACGGAAGTTAAAATCACAAGACGTTGTGACACCCGCTTTTTGCGCCTCTTTTACACACTCCAAAGACAGATCCGCGCAATCTTGTGACAGAGCCGGCGTAATACCCGTGATGTGGAGCCATTTTGCGCCTTTGAAAATTGTTGGCCAGTCGAAATCTCCCGGCTTACATTGGCTAATGGATGAATTGGCACGATCATAAATCACTTTGGACGGACGCTGGTTCGCGCCTGTTTCAAGGAAATAAATACCAACGCGTTCACCTTGGCGTTGGATATAAGACGTATCAACACCCAATCCGCGCAAAGAGTTTACGGCACTTTGGCCAATATCATTATCCGGTAATGCCGAAATAAAGGCGGCATCAAAACCGTAATTTGAGAGTGACACTGCGACATTGGCTTCACCACCGCCAAAAGTGGCTTCAAACTGAGGGCTCTGGAAAAACCGCTCATATCCCGGCGTCCGAAGACGCAGCATGATTTCGCCGAAACTAAGAAACTTAGACATTTTAAAAATCCATTATGATTGCGCGATGGCGATCGCGTCTTTTGCTAATTGAGTGATTGCGCCGAAATCGCCGGCAGCAATTGCATCTTTTGGTGTGAGCCAGGAACCACCGCAGGCTAATACGGCCGGAATATCCAGATGCTCTTTGAGGTTTGCCGGGCTAACACCGCCTGTCGGCATAAATTCAACGTCTCTGAATACAGAGGAGAGCGCTTTAAGCATTTTAGGCCCACCAACGACTGAGGCTGGGAACAGCTTCACCGTCCGAAGCCCCATATTCCACGCGCTTTGTAATTCTGTAGCCGTTGAAATACCGGGTAAAATTGGAATATCCGCCGCTTTCGCCACATCAACAGAGGCAGGATCAAGTCCGGGTGATACAATAAAGGTCGCGCCTCGGCGTATCACTTCTTTGGATTGACCCGCGCTCAGAACAGTCCCTGCGCCGACATGAGCGTGTGGAAATTCTTTAACAATCGCTTCGAGGCAGTCCAAAGCTTCATCGGTGCGCAAAACGACCTCAAGCACGTCTAATCCACCTTCCATTAAGGCTTCTGATATTTTTAAAGCCGTCTTAGGATCATCGGATTGGACAAGAGGGACAACGCGTTTTGCACGCAATGAAGAGATTAATTTTTCACTCATTTTAAAAGCCTTTTGAAAAGAATATACCGTCGCTACTTTGAATCGCCGCGCCGGTAATAGAGGCCAATTTATGAGATGCAAGGTAAACCCACTGCATCTCAATCAATTTATTTAATTCGAAATTTTATTTTTGCTTACTTTTTAAGCTTCACAAAATAATCAAAAATCTCTGGCACATTTCCGTTCCCCATACCCGCATCAACGGCGGCTTGTAGAGACGTTGATGTTCCTTCAGCGACCAAAGAGCGTGACCCTAGATCAGACATCATTTGCACGAAATATCCCAAATCTTTATTGGCGTTATTAATTGAGAAGCCCAAATCACTAACGCCATCAACGGCATAGTTTTTACAGAACTTCATAAAGGGTGAATTTGACGGACCTGCTGACATAATATCATAAAGCTGCTGACGGTCCACACCGGCCAATTCAGCGGCAGCAAACGCCTGAGACATAGCCGTTACCGTTGTCATACCCATGAAGTTATTGATGAGCTTTGTAACGTGTCCTGAACCCAGTCCACCGAGATAGAAAACATTTTCGCCCTGCTCTTTTAGGATTGGAAGATATTTTTCGAATGTCTCTTTGTCACCGGCCGCCATAATATTTAGTAAGCCATCTTTTGCATGTGCGGGTGTACGCCCTAATGGCGCATCAATCATGCCAACGCCTTTTTTAGCCAAATCAGCACCGATCTTCTTTGTTGAAGCGGGGATAGACGTGCCGAAGTCAATCAGGACGGACCCTTCTTTGATACCTTCTAAGATACCATTTTCACCATAAACAATCTTTTCAACAACAGCGGATGTTGTCAGGCAGAATTCTACAATATCACTTTTCTCTGCGAGTTCTTTTGGCGAACTGGCTTCTGTTGCATTGCCACGCTCTAAGACTCTGGCAACAGCGTCCTTGTTAAGGTCCATAACGACGACTTCATACCCTCTTTTTTGAAGGTTTTCGACCATATTGCCGCCCATAAGGCCGAGGCCGATAAAGCCAATAACTGGTTTAGACATAGATGTACTCCTGTAGGTTATGCGTCTTTTGATGTTTGGGTTCTCTAAGCCCTCGTAACGCAATTTGATTTTTGATTATCCACTATGCTCATTCAGACAGCATATCAGATGTGAAAAGTTTATGCGGCCCGGTCCAAGACACAGTCTTTCCGTTCGCCTCAATTGTGTGTTCCCTATCGGTATCTGCTTGTTGCGCGAGAGCAAGTCCGACACGGTCTCCATTTTTAGTTTCTATCTCCACATAATCAGAGCCTTCGCCCGCAAAGTGAGACACTGTTTTAATGTGGCTATGGCTATTGAGTGTGTACTCCACCGTTGGATTATATTCGCCATGAGGCTCAATAACTGACGCAAATGTCACATCCCCATCAACCCAGCTTCGCAGAATAAAGGCGGGCTCACGGCGTAGATTTATATTAGGGTCATTGGCACCTGTCTCAGCAATGATAACATCTGTGTTGTCAGCAACGGCTGAGGTCACCGTATAAAACCGTCTATCTTTTAGGAATGTGAATTGTGACAAACCGTCAACCGCGCGACTTTCTGCAACTTTCCATAAATATTGATAGCCATTTTTTGTGCCCAAAGGCGAACGAGAAACAGGATCAGCTTCTAAAACAAAATTCGTATCCGTCACTTGCCCGTTATAATGGAAGGGTAAATCATATTGATGCGCTTCATCAGATTGCGCTTGCATCACGTCAACGACGACAGGGATAGGAAATATCTTATCATTGATAAGGGCCACTGTCCGACGCAATAAAACACCGTCATATGCAGTATCAATTTCTGCAGAGGTGATTTTTAAATCCCCCTCACCCGTAAAGGTGCCGAGCGTTGGGGCGAATTCATTCCCTGTCGCCGTCACGCCCTTAAAGTGACTTTCTTCGTCAACAACTAAGGCATTATGCGCAATCGTTTGCTTCGCATAAGCATTATTTTCCGGGAGGTAGTGTCCGCCATATTTGGCCTCTACGTTGAGGAAGCGTGCGGCACCATAATCTCTGATAATCTCATGACCTTGATCATAAATCAGAAGACCCATTTTATCGAAATGACCATGCCCCAAACCTTGTGAGGTGTTTTTCGCAACAACTGTTAAGTCATTCGGATCAGAGGATGCCCGTAATATATCCAAAGCCCCTTGCGTTCCGTCCGCTCCATCAGAGAGCCGCATGGATTTAAAGTCAAAAGGCTTAGCTTTACCGGCAGCTAGGTCGCGAGAGACTTTTTGACTTTCAGGTGTCAGCACAAATTTTCCTTGTGCTTCAGCAATGGACAACAGACCCTCATCACCTGTTAAGTCATAGGCTATTGCAACACCATGAAGGAGTTCTGTTGTTGCAATATCTTTATCTTTTATCGCATCGTTGATTGGAAAAAATAATCCGCCATAGCTTTGCTGAATAGTGGTGAAAATCGCTTTCTTTAAAATACCATCCCGTTTTTCAAAAATTTTCTTTTCGGGGTTATTCTTATTCACAGCATGAGCAAAAACGACAAAAGGCATCAAAGCGTAGCGCTGATAATAAGGCCCCTCATTGTAATAACCGTCTGGTGAAAACAGGACGTCCATTTGCTTCAAGAACCCAGCCTTGCCAGATTTATCCAGCCCTAAAAGGGCTTGCTCGACATAATTTTGGTCGCCTATGGCATAGCCCGTCAGCCCAACAGCCGCAGTCGCCCAAGTTCCGTGGTTATGAATTTTATCAAAAGTTTCAGGCGCTTCGACAGAAAGAAAATTCGCCATATTTCGCAAAAGATTTGTTTCAATATGCGCTTTTTGGTCTTCGCTCAATGTGTCTTTAATCGCACCATAAGATTGAGACACGTGAACCAACCACCAGCTCTCATTCAAATTCTGCCAAAACATCCGACCCGGTGATTGCTCTTTTTGCTCTGGATGCAATTCCCAATCCGGATAAACATCTGCATAGCCTATCATTAGCTTTGCGGCAAAATCTGCAAAAGCTTTTTCACCTGTCAGCTTATAAATTTGGCCTGCATCATAGATCAATTTAGCATTATCTTTGTGTTTTTCATGGGTATACCCACCACCCGCATCTTTCGGTATTGGGATGACAGGCGTATCCAGCATCTGCGCTTCTATTTTAGCTTTGGCTGACTGCAACGTCATATCGAACCCTGAAGGCGTGACCACCTCTTGCGTCACATCTGCTGGCGTAACATTATTGCAGCCGACAATTGCGGCCCCCAGAAGTAAAGCTGGAAGGATATAAGCTCTGCGACGCATTATTGATTTAACCCCGTATTGCTTTCAATGATTGCAGTTGGCGCCAACCCGCTATTGAGTTCAAAGACTTTTGGCGCCCCCGTATTGATAAATTGATTGTCAAAAATACGCGTTTTAGGTTCACCAACTGTATGATTAATCAAAAATGACTGGCTATCCTCAAAGACATTATCAGAAATGTTTGTGACCTGCACGCCGTGCAAGTGAATAGAGGCTTTAGATTTATTCCTGCTCCCATTACCGACATTTTTTAGAGAAGAGTTTTTGAGACTGAAGTGAGGACCAAAGGTACTTTCATCCGTTCCGCCTCTATAATAATCAACTAAGGCCCCTTGAACATTTTCGAAGCGAGAGTTTTCTATTGTGAGATATTCAGCATTATAAATACCATAATCTTCAATCTCTTTATCCAGCTTTAGAATGGCGCCAGTCACATCGCTAAAGCTCGAATTTTTAATCAAAATATCGTCCGCAAAAGTTCCCTTGGAAACGGACACCATATTGAAAGAACGGTTGACGTCCATATCCACAAATTCACTATCGATTATCTCAAGTCGGTAGTTTTTCAACATGGAATAAGGCGATGTTCGGATAACGGCATTGCCGGTATTATCCGGTGCATCCGCACCGGAAATTGTCAAGCCGACAATTTGCAAGCCCCCGCCATTTTGAATTTCAAATAAAGCCGATCGTTCAAATGTCAGATTAACGTCTCCATCGGCCTTGAAGGTCAAAGGCTTATCCAGATGAAGAAATTTACTCACGACATAATCACCTGCCGCTAGAGAGATAACATCACCCGCCTCAGCAGCCTCAACAGCATCAAAGACAGCCCCCTCTTCCGGCTCAACATTGATCGTCTTACCGGATCCGAAAGCCACATTGGGTTCAGCCTTGGGATACCATGTGACCCCTGTCTCATCCTTAGATGTGACCGATATGTCGCGCGAGACACCTGCGGCAATGTCGGATTGCGGATAGAGCAGGCCGTTACCTGCGCGCGTCAAAGCTATCTCTTTGGATACAAACCCGTCCGAAAACGTCGGTAGAGGCTGTTCCCCCAATATATTTTCTTTAAAGTCTATGCCGCTCATATCATCATAGACAGTGAAAACATCGACGCCTTTTTCACTGTAAATAAGGTTATTTTGAAAGACGCTATTTTCAGGGACAGCACTGCGTTCTTCGTCGCTGCCCGCCCCAAGCTGGACATTGTCGCTATTAATAAGCGTATTATTTTCGATAACGGCATCAATAACCGGGTCATAGCGATTAATAGGTCCGTTCGGCACGCCGTTCATCACAACCAAAGCGCCACCGAAACGCGAACCCGTCACACCCTCAATATAGTTATTCCGAATGGTTTGACCTGCATTGATGACGCGTAGCCCACCCGTATGGTCGGCCCCATTACCGAAAAAGACATTATCCTCAACAAGGTTGTTATTACCGTGACGCATCGTAAGCGTTCCGCGGGCTTCATAAAACGTATTATTCTTAAATGTATTACGACCGGATTTATTCGAGATAACTTCCAATTCACCATCAGTACGGTCAAAATAATTATTCCGAACAGTGGTGAAAGAGTCGGTGCGGGAATAATGGCTCGTACCAACCCGTAAGGTCTCGCCGCCATTAGACCCTAAGATTTGACGTGGCCCGAAATAATTATTTTCAATGATGTGGTTATTATTCTGGCTTGCTTCTGTATTCAAACGCACCGCCATTGTGACGCCCTTATTACGCTTCCCAACAATATGGTTGCTGTCAAATTGATTATTTTGCCCGTACATCATAACCCAGAAGTCAACTTCAAATCGTTCTGGATTGTTAAAATCGTCGATTACGACCTCTGTCACACGGGAGTTATTTGCTAAATTTTTAGCATTCTGACGGAACGAGATAACTTCACTTGTCGGAGTATATCCATCTTTGAAAACCAACCCCGAGACCTCGAGATACTCTCCTGCAAGGCGCAGGTTAGATTGACCCGAAAGAATAACTTCCCCTTTCGTCTCAGCCGTCAATCGAATGGGGTTACCCTCTTCCCCTTCACCCATGAAAAGAATTTCAAAGTCTTCCCATGTGCCATTGGCTAATTTGATAACATCACCCGGTTCGGCATTTTTCACAGCGTCTTTATAAGCCGCTTGATCTTTTACCAGAATGATACTCGCATCATCATTAGATGAGCTCCCACAGGCGGAGAGTAAAACCGCAGTGGTTAAACACATTACAGATTTCAGATTGCGAGTTTTCATGCCGTTCCCCTGAGAAAAGACGTCCCACCGCATGTTGAATTCAGAAGAGTAACAACAAGCAATCTCGCGCTTTTTTGATAGCCAAAATATCCGAAATTAAGGCCTATGTGTCAACCAATATTTCAAACCAATTTACACCATTGGTATAGATATTTTATGTCATTTGCTTCGTCAGTAAGAACCGAGACCGGCTCTCAGAGGCTTTGCGCTTAACCTCGCGGTATGCCTCCTCCTCTGACGCTTGTAGAAGCGCTTCAATCATGCGTGTGAAATGGGCCCGCATGGTTTTTCGGGCCATAGACGAGTCCCTCGCTTTTAGGGCGTTTAAAATCGCCCTATGTTCATCTTCTAAAAGCGTATCATCACTATGACAAACATAGCCATAGACCGTTTGAACTTTTGTAGCCTCTGCTCGCATTTTCCATAAGTTTTCAATGGTATAGATAATCGCAGGGTTATTCGTTGCTTTCGCAATTGTTAGATGAAACAACCTGTCCGCTTCCTCAACGTCAGCAGCGGCCATTGCCCCTTTACCCAACATAGCATTTATATATCCTTCTAACTCGTTTATAGCCTCATCAGTAATGATGGGCGCCGCAAGAGCCGCAGCCTCAGCCTCAAATAACGCACGAGCTTCCGTAAGTTCAAACGGCCCCACGCGGGGTTGACCACGCCCCAATTGACCACCGCCATCAAGGACATAAGCCCCAGACCCTACTTTTATTTCAAGACGCCCCTGCGCCTGAAGCGCAATTTCAGCTTCGCGCACAGCCACACGACTGACGCCAAATTGTTTTGCGAGATCACGCTCCCCCGGCAAGCGACTACCCGGCGGAAAGACGCCAGAGTCAATTAATTCCAATATCTGATTCGATACCGTGTGATACAAACGCTGTTCAGCCATAATCTATACCAATGTTTTTTAGTTCCCCACTATTGCCTAGACCAATTTAAAACAAAAAAAAAGCCCAACTTTCGAATTTTCGAAAGCTGGGCAATCAGTCAGAAATTTTATAGTTTAGAAGCGGCCACGAACACCAAAGAAGATACGTGGACCGTATGAATTGACTTCATACTGATTATCCTGAACCCACTGGAACTGCTCTTTTTCTGCGTCCAGCAAATTAATAGCTTCCACAGAGATGCGGAAATTATCATTAATCTTATAAGCAGCGCGAGCTTCCAAAACACCGACGTCACCAACATAACGCAATCGCGTTCCATCTGATGTAAACGGTTGGAAATAATTATCACGATACTTGTAGATAGCTGACAGATCTAAATCACCAATTTGATAATAGACAGTCCCACTAAAGACATTTTCGGACAATCCAGGCAAACTACCTGGTGCTACAATCCCTTCATGAGTTTGAACAAGTGTTCCATCAAGCTGACGTGTGAAACGATCACCGTAGATACTATCTTCGAATTCAAAATCAGATGTTACGTGATTATAGCTCGCCTTTACACCAAGACCACTCAAATACCCCGGAAGATAGCTAAATCTATGCGACGCGGTAATTTCCACACCCCATAAATCACTCTCCTCAGGGCTGACTTCTTGAAGACCACTCACAGGAAGCGTAATGTCTTGACCGTCAATTTCAAAGGTCTCATTCTGAATGACGTTCTCAAAAGCCCCTTGGAATTGTTTGTAGTAAGTACTCACAGCAAAGATAGAATCTTCATTCGGATACCATTCAAAACCGAGATCAACATTCCAAGATGTTAAAGGGCCAATATTTGGCGTTCCGCCTGCACTATTTAGAACAAGAAGATCATTTGGATTGGTTATAACCTCTCCTTCTTCAGCACCCACAATACCGAAACTACGACTAAAGCCCAGATCATCCGGGTCAGCTCGTGAAATAGCACGGAATGCGCCAAAACGCACCAGTTTGTCATCTGCAACATCCAAAATTGCCGTCAGACTTGGCAAGAAGGTTGTATAATCTGATGTTGTACTAACAGGAACGGGATCACCCACCTCAGCAATCGTGAAGCCGCTGCTAGCATCTCCAGATATTTCATATCCCTGGCGGAAACTACTTGACGTGACCTCAGTATTTACAACACGAAGGCCAACATTACCACGTAATGGCAGACCATCAAACGTCGTGTCGTAATTTGCCATTGCATATAATGCCAAAGTATCTTCCTGAACATTTATTGTCCTTGAATTATCTCTATCAAGGCTAGGAATACCCGTTGAAAACGCCCCTAAGACTCCACCAAAACTATTTTCAGTCGCGTCAGGGTTTGTGGAATACGCATTAATTGCATCAAGAATCGCATTCAGAGAATTCACTGATGTTTCTGCAACACACTGAGCATTAAACACACCCCAGCTGTTTGTGGCACTAATTACATTACCGTCCACATCAACATTTGTTACGAGATTATTGTCGCCACGTAGGTTTGAAAGAAAATCCGATTCAGGGAATGACTCGCGACAAGCCTGATTAGTAGAGCCAATTATTGCAATAAGGTCATTCTGAAGTGCGAGTTGTTCTGCAAATGCCGGCTCATCACTACCTTCATTTGAGTCGTCAAGAATTTCCCGGTTATTAACAGTCAACTCACCATCATTTTCGATTTCAAACGACAATCGTCCATTCACGCTACTTAGTGGATCTGATGTATCTGATCCACCTGGCGTAGAAAGATAATCTTGGCGTGCAAAACGAATACCCGCTTCAACACTCGTAAAGAAGTTTCCACCTAATTCGTAGTCAACATCAAAACGAGCCGCCGTAAATGAATTTTCACGCTCTAGATCGTTATCAATTCTAACACGAAGACGATCAACAAAATTGTCATGATTATTTACATCAAATTCGCCGTCATAAAGCGTATATAACGGAATGCCGGTTGAAGTATTAAACTCGATCGTTGGCGTCGCATCAGACTGAATGCGGAATTCAATCGCTTGCTCGTTTCTCTCAACTTTAGAATATGAAAGATCAGCAGACAAAGTCAGCCTATCACTTACGTCATAAGAACCGCCGATACCGCCACCAATAAAGGTCTCTTTACGTTGCCAATTACCACCTTGCACCTCGACTGTATTATCGGTGAAAGCTTGCGTAATAGCACCACTAGGCGTAAACTGAAGCAAATCTACTGATGCCGGATCATCAAGACCCGCCCCTTCATAGTTTGGCAGTCCGCCCAACCCCTGCTCATTTCTCTTCCAACCATTGAATGTTAAATCATTGCGTTCCTCTGACTGTATACGTTCAGACCACTGAGCATCAACATTGATATCAAGACGGTCATTTGGCTGCCACTGCACGGCACCAAATAAGGAATCACGTGAGTCTTCCGTGTCATTCTGACGGAAATGACGCTGACTTGGCACCAAGACGAAAGGCGCATTAAAATTGATTCCATTCAATATCGCGGCATCATCGCTATCAATAGTACCATAACCAACCGAGTCTCCGTCTTGGAGTTCTCCGATATTTGTCGGAAGCCCGATATTGTTAACATCGCCACCTAGGCTACTTGGCGCACGATAATCCTCACAATCACGGTCATTCTCGATTGGATTATTTGAAAAACCTATTCCAATAGGATCAACACTGGTTCGATTTACGATACAGGCGAAACTTGAGGAACCTGAGTTTGATGTAGAACGAATTTCTGCTTCAGGCTGGGAAATCTTACTGATTTGGCCACCCACAGAGATACCAATATCACCTAAGCCTTTTACTTCATATTGGTCCACATAACTTACTGTTCCGCGATACCCAATATCACCAACCTGTGTATCATCTTGGTTGAGCTGATCAGGGTTGATATTACCTTTAACATCAAACTGAATACGACGCTTACCAAACTCAAGAGGCTTAAGCGTTTCAATCTGGATTTGACCAGCCACACCACCTTCGATTTGACTAGCGTCCTGCGTTTTAAACACGGCGAGCTTATTCATTAATTCAGATGGGAACTGCGAGAAGTTGACCGAGCGGTCACCCGAGCCATTACCAACGATTCGCCCGTTGATTGTTGTCGAAGAAAGATATGGCCCCAGACCACGAATAGAGACTTCTGTTGCACCGCCGTTTTCACGATGGGATGCAACACCCGTTACAGTTTCTAGAGCTTCACCAATTGAAAGTGCAGGAATGTCGCCAATTTCATCAGCGGACAGACCATCAACGATTTGGACATTATTGCGCTTGAGCGCGAGTGAGTCTTGAATCACTTGACGCGTGCCTGTGGCCACGACTTCATCAACATCAGCGTCTTGAGCAAGAGCCGTTTGCGTCAATGCAAGCATTGAAACAGAGACGCCCCCAAGCAAGAAGCCTTTGATAGTACGTTTACGATTTAAATGAAAACTATGACGATGCATATTTCCGATCCCCTTTGAAATTAAACTTTTTGTTACCTGCGTGTGAACCAAACACCGACACTATGTCAAGACGATTTACGAACCAATATTTTATCATTGGTATAACCAATTCAATTTTATACCAGAGTGTGGCTTAAATGTAACTATTTCTAATTCACATTTTCTTATTACATAAAAAAACCGCCCCAAGATCGGGACGGTTTATAATTTTTCTTATAGCGGAGTTTAGAAAGTATAGCTGCCGCTGAAAACAATACGACGGTCTGGATAACCCACAAAGCAGATTGGTCCTGTATCCGCGACACAGCGCTGAACTACGTTCGACTTTGTCAAATTCACACCTTCAACACCAACCGTGAACTGATCTGTAATGTCATAGTTCACACTCGCATTAAGCTGGCCACGGGCCTCATTCACAACAGGGAAACTGAACGTTGAGTTTGTACTCGCACCACCAGCAAAGTCTAATGTGCGATATTGATCACGCCAAGTATAACGCGCACGCGCTGACAAACCATATTTTTCATAAAATGCTGTCAAGTTGTAAGCATTTTCGGAGTTATCTAATAGTCCACGCGGGAGGGATTGAGCTCCCAAAGTGGCCAAACCGCGACCGCCAGTTTCATCAACAATAGAACCACCACCAAATTTCTGATAAGTGTAGTTCGCAAGGATACCGAAACCGGACGCCCAAGCAAAGCTTCCCATACTATCTTCATAGTCATTAAGTGTGTGTTGGAAAGACACCTCAATACCCTCTTGAGAAAGAGACGCTGGCTCATTAACAACCGTTACCAAATCCACGCAGAAGCCTGTTGTATCATCAACTTGGAACTGGTTTGCAAAAGCAACCGGGTTAAAAATACCACCACCAGGGCAATTCGGATCTGTTTCGCGCACCAATCCAGACCCAGAGTTACCTGGGCTAAGCGCCGCCTCGTCAGTAATCTGACTAATTGTCGAATTACGCTTTTTATTGAAATAGCCGATACTTATCAGGGATGCAGGCGCAAAATACCATTCCGCCGAAACATCGAATGAGTCTGTTACAGAAGGCTCAAGCCCCGGATTACCGATTGTAATTGGAGTATTTTCATTCTGAGTGAATGTCGCAGCAGTGTTAATATTGCCGAAACCTGGACGAAGTACGTCTTGAGTATATGACGCACGGAGCAAGATATCTTCCCTTGCCTCAACCAATAAGTTGGCACGCGGTAAGAAGAAATCATAAGAGCCCGACGTTGTGACGAGTGACCCTCCGCCAGTCGGTGAAGGAACAAAAGAAGTCGAATCTACATCAGTTTCGATATATCTCGCACCTACATTGCCGCGAACCATACCAAAATCGAAATTGGCTTGCGCGTAGAAGGCATCTGTTTTTTCCTCAACAGCGTAAGACGCGCCTTGGTCTAAAGCCAAATCAGATACTGTTTCCCCGTCGGCCTGTGGCTCGAGAATACGCTGCTGAGCCAAAGCATTTTCAAGAATAGCGAGTGTTCCATCCGGGTCACTAAAGGCGCGATCTGGATCAATTAAGAGGAAATTCGCAACAAAAAGCTCACGTCCATCGGCATCACCAAAGTTGTCAGGTCCAGGAACAAGAAGTTCGCTAAACAAGCTACCATTCGGACTGTCTTCCAGGCGACTAAAGCCCCCAATGCGACCATTTACACGCCTAAACTCGCTTGTGGTCTCATTCCGTCTGTAACCCGCATCAACGGAACTTAGGAATTCTCCAAACGCACTATCTTCAAAATCATAAGAGACATCAAAACGGATGGCCTCTTCGCTATTATCCGTAGTATTTGCGCCCAACTGAATATCGTCCAACACATAGTTATTAGGGTCTAAAAGCTGTGCAACCGTCGGCGCAAAGGGCGATGAAAAATCAATGCCGAATGAAAGCGACTCATTCGATCGGTCAAACACGAAGGGAATTGAGTTATCATTACTCGTGCTAGGATCGCCTGTCGCACCACCATCAAGCGGTGTGTTTGGGTTAATGAAATTAACTGTTGTGCTGAGATTCGGATTTTCCGTTTCAGCGGTAGATTTAGCCCACTCCGCACGAAGGGAAAGGCGATCCGTGACATCCCATTCACCACCTAATACAAACAAGTTACTTAATGTTACACGCGCGCCCGTATCACTAGAGGCCCGTAAGTTTGGATCATCATCATCAACATCTAAATTCACAGGAATTCGACCAGACACAGCGACTGTTGTCGGCGTATTCGCGAATCCAAAATCAACTTCTTCAAACGTATCAATCTCTGCAACAGAACGGAGCGAACTTACGCCCGAAGCCTGTATACGGTAAGAATCTTGCGCACGCTGCTGATCATTGACGATAGCGTCGAAGTAAAGCTTCACACCATCAGTCGGTTTGGCTTCGATTGATCCCGCAAAGTTAATCGTTTCATATTCGAAATTTTCCTGCTCTTGCAGCAAGAATTGTGGACCAAGATACTCGCTCGGCGTCTCATCCGGTCTAACATTGAGCTGGTCAAGATCTAAGCGAGGACGGAATGACACAGCGTCCTGCTCGGTGTAAGATCCGCTCAGAACAACGCCAATCTCTTGCCCAGAGTTATTCGCCCATGCCTTACCAAATGCACCCGAAATGCGGGGCTTAATGCCCTCAGTGCTCAACTCACTATATTCACCCTGAACACGCACTGAAGCCAATGTTTCATTAAGATCAAGCGGGCGAATTGTTCGAAGGTTAACCGTACCACCGACTGATCCTTCAATCGTAGACGCTTCCGGAGCTTTAATCACTTCAACACCCGCGATGATTGCAGGGTTTACGTCCTCAAAGCTAATACCAACACGACCGGAACCAGATCCGACAGTTGACACACCATTGATTTCTACACGGTTGTCATTCGTACCCCGAATTTGAACACCTGTACCCACACCGGCGGTACGCGTGATCTGAATGCCTGTTACGTTTTCGAGGACTTCTGCAAGGTTTTGGTCAGGAAGCTTACCAATATCTTCTGCTAAAATGACTTCGACAAGGCTGTTGGCATCGCGTTTTTCATCAAGAGCATTCTCTAGCGATTGCCGGATACCGACGGCGATAACTTCATCGGTCGGTTCCGCGTCTTGCGCAATGGCGACCGAACTGATTGCGAGTACTGACGCCGAAGCCAGTGTCGCTGCGAAAATAGATTTTTTTTGCATCATTTTTCTCCCCTGGGATGGATGCTCCCGATCATTTGGTGTCGGGATTCTAAGGTTAACTTAATCAATCAGTAGAACAAAACAGTTACAAGTCAACCGATTGAGGCCACCAATTAGTATATATTGGTGTGACCAATTTACATTTATAATATTATGTTGCCTTTACGCCACACCTCCTCACTTACCTCGAAAGACGCTTTTGAAGTTGATAATCATATAAAGATGGCACATCGCTCATCTCGACATTTATTCGCTCTGCGTATGGCGATGGGTAGTAATCGACTTCAAATTCTCGATTTCCGGATACACCCACAATACGGGCCGCAGGTCCCTCTGCCAAACCTTCCAAGGTCACAACTTCATCGCGGTCCGCACCCCCCTGAACATTCACTTTCAGATTCCACGTTGTGTTGAAACGCCCATGCCCGGGCTGCCAGTATCCCGCTCCACTTCCATTCCAAATCGGGTAATATGGCTTTTTCTTATCACGCTTGGCGTCGACAAAGACCGTAATATTATCAAATAGGTTCTGATGATTCGCGCCCGCATGTTGATCCAGGACAGGGGTAGCGGTCACAACAGCTTCTTTAAAAACACATTTCGTCGACTGCGTATTGACCGTCAATGAATGCACAGAAGGATTATTGACCCGAACCCTTTCAACCAAAACATTATGAACATTGCCCAGATGAACACTGTAATGCGCCCGTCGATTGCCTGTCGTTTCAATATCGGACATCGTTACATTGGCGCTATTATAAGATAATATGCCCGCATCAGCATTGTGAAAATTTACATCCCTGACCCAGCCATCAAAGACGCTCGTTAAATATATGCCATTATAGCCGCGCTCCATGTGATGCCCGAAAGCCGGAGAGTCTGGAAAAGTAAGACTTAAATCCTCAATCCCAACATTTTCCAAATGCTCCCATGTCGCAAATTGCGCCGGAACATCATCCGTAATATTGTGCAAGAGAGGATCGCTAATTTTTACGCTCGTCCCATCTATGGCCAAGATTTTTGTTTTCTGACGCACCAAAGGACGCTCTTCAAATGTCCAATGGTGCGAGCCAATTTTAAGCTCGGTGTCGCCATAAAGCTCTTTTAAAAACGGGCCGTTTTCGCCTTTACGATTCAACCATTGTAGTTCAACGACATCCCCGGCTTTTAGATTACGACTATTCTCAACGGTCACAAATTGCGTTCCAATTTCACCCTTCACGGCGCCCGCCAAGACATCAATCGGCGGATCCAATTCCTCCAGATAAGAGGCCGCGCGCGTTTCCTCTTTCTGAATCCAGATAAATCCGCCTGTCCATGAATATTCAGAAAATAAGACGTCTATATTTTTAGATTTCTCGCGCTGGCGTTTGTCATATTTGACTAAATACTCCCGTATTTCTTCAAAATAGCCCTTATCATCCACCATCTGTAAAGGGCGTGGGAAATGCAGGTTTGTGCCGTTTTTGCCGGACCCGCTTCCGCGTAAAACGATATTACTCCGGTTAATCCGAAGAATTTCAGAAATAAGGATCTTGCCTTGAGGGAACTTAACAATAACAGGGCCGCGCGCTTTGTGGGCGGCTTCAAGCGCTTTTTGCAATGCCTTTGAGTCATCAATATCGTCATCTGCGATAACGCCATATTTTGTAACATCAATGACACGTCCCTCAAGCAAAGGGATTTCGCCAACGCCATTATTATACCCCGCATAAGAATAATCCGGCAGATAGTGCTCAGACATCACATCTTGGTTCGACAAAATTTTAATGTCCGGCTTGTCCGTCGCCAGAGAGGAGAAACCTATCCCCAAACTAGTGCCTGCCATTAAAAGTGCTGAACAAAAACGTGTTGTAAATCGGCTCATCTTTTTCCCTATTATATTGGTTATCCTTAAAGCACTGTCTTATTTTGATGGCACAAGCTTAAGAGATATGTCGCTTGCATGAGTACAGTGGATTGTACTGGATTGCCCAGCAAAGGCTTGATGCACACCGGTTATCGCACCGGTTGTGATGGCCATGCCTTTTTTCAGGGGCCGGCCTCGCTGTGCCGTATTTTCGAGAACGAACCGGAAAGACTCTAACGGCCCCGGAGGCGAAGTCACACCGACACTCTCACCCTCAATAATTGTTTCCACACTCCAATCTGACAGGTCAGAGTTTTTCCAATTTAAGAGCTCATCACCAATGATGAGGCCGTTATTATTGCCAAAATCGGAGATCGTGACCAAGGGCCCCATATCATTGATGGCCGGAAAAGGGCTGCTGGCGATTTCAACACCGATATAGACTTTTCCAATATATTCAGCGGCCTCTGATTGTGTCCACTCTGTCTTGTCAACTGGCGCATCCTCAGCAACAATGAAGACAATTTCAGGCTCGATCGCCGCAAAACCTTCTGCAAATACGGGCATTTCAATCACCTGGCCAGCTTCGCTACGATAGATTTGATTTTCGAAGACAGGGCCTGCAAGTTTGGCCGCACCCAGGTCGCTCTGATAACTCGGGCCAATGCCGCCTATTTTCCAACCCGCAATCTTGTGAGGCCACAAATCAATAGCCTCATCTTGAATACGGTAAGCCTCCTCCAGACTTGCCGGCACATCCCCCGGGTATTGAGGAAGTCCTACTGAGTCTCGTCTTGCGTCTGTAAAAACCTGCGAGATTGTCGGTAATACCGAAGAGCCCTGAGTCATATCTATATCATCCACTTATGTAGGTCGTCGTCTTACAACCTTTATAGGTAACCGGTGTCATTTAGCAATCCAACAGATAAATTTAATCTCTTTTTTCTTTTATATGACATTGTGAAGTCAGGATAAGACTGCGATAAAGTATAAGAATAATACGACCTTCTAAGCAATGACGACGCAGCGCAGTAAAGAAACAATCACAATTAACGACATCGCCCGTATGGCCGGCGTGTCTAAAAAAACTGTGTCGCGAGTCATTAATAACGCCCCTTCAGTCAGAGAGAATACGCGCACCCAGATAAAGAAAATTATTGAAGAGACAGGTTTTGTCCCTAACCCGCAAGCACAAGCCCTCGCATTTCGACGATCTTTTCTAATCGGCTTAGTCTATGACAATCCGAGCCCACAATATATTGCCAATATGCAACACGGTATTTTGCAAGCCTTAAAAGGGACACGATACCAACTGGTTCTGCGTCCCTGTAATCGGTCTGATCCTGACTATCACGAAAAAATATTGTCTTTCGTGAAACAACATAATCCCTTTGGACTTATTTTTGTTCCTTCTGTATCCGAAGACATCAAGCTGTCCGAAAAGCTAAAAGCTCTGAATTGTCACTTTGTACGCATTGCTTCTGTCGACTTTGAAGATCCCGACCACCAACTCATGACGACAGATTACGAAGGGGCAAAATATGCAGCCAGACACCTAGCACAATTAGGACACACAAAAATTGCCCATATTCATGGTCCTGAGCTTTTTATGTCGGCGCGCCAACGCCGCGCAGGATTCATCGATGGTTTGGCGGAGTTCGGCCTTAAACTTGCGCCTAAATATACAATGGAAGGGGCTTATACCTATGATTCAGGTGTCAAATGCGCGACCAAACTCCTTTTAATGAAAGACCGGCCCACAGCCATTTTTGCAGGTAATGACGAAATGGCGGTGGGTATTTACACCGCTGCACGAAAAGCCAACCTCAGAATTCCGGAAGACTTATCAGTCGTTGGATATGACGATACGCCAATTGTGTCTCGTCTTTGGCCACCTATGACATCCGTGCGTTTTCCGATTCGGAAAGTTGGAAGTGATATCGCTAAATTACTATTATCTTCAGACAAATTAGATGAAGGGAACACAGCTTCAAAACCTCAAACGATTGATTTAGATCTCATCATTCGGGAATCTACAACGCCTCCCGCAAGTTAGTCCCGGAAATTTGTGTAATAAACCTAGACGCCGGTAATGACACCGGTTACCATACATGAGAAATCCCATTATAATCAGATATAAATATGCAGGAGCATGAAATGAAAATCGCCCTTATTATGGAAAACAGCCAGGCGGCAAAAAGTCCAGTTGTGTATGAAGCCCTAAAATCCGTTGCGGAGCCGCAGGGTCACACAGTTTCACATTACGGCATGTACGCGGCTGATGATGACGCTCAACTGACATATGTCATGAATGGATTGCTGGCGGGTCTTTTAGTTAATTCAGGCGCCGCCGATTTTGTGGTATCCGGTTGTGGTACAGGCATGGGTGCTATGTTGGCACTGAATGCTATGCCAAATGTTGTATGCGGCCTTGTTATCGATCCAACGGATGCCTTCTTATTTGGTCAAATTAATGACGGTAATGCCATTTCAATGCCTTATGCCAAAGGTTTCGGCTGGGCGGCTGAACTTAACCTCCAAGACTGCTACCGCAAGCTTTTCGAAGTCGAGCGCGGCGTAGGCTATCCGAAAGAACGTGCAGAGATTATGGCAAAGAATCGTAACATCTTTAGCGAAGTAAAATCAGCGGCAACACAGGACATGTTAACAGTCTTAAAATCTGTTGACCCTGCTTTAGTCAAGGCCGCTACAGCGGGTGAAAAGTTTGAAGAACTGTTCTTTGCGAATGCAACAGATGAAGCTCTGAAAGCTTATGTAAAAGACGTTCTCGCTGGCTAATCATTTTCTGGCGAACACATAACCATTCAAGATTGCTGATTTAGGAAATGTCTATGTCTGAGAACCCTTTTGATTTAACCGGAAAAACGGCGCTTGTTACAGGCGCTAATACAGGTCTCGGTCAAGGCATGGCGGTGGCACTTGCGAAAGCAGGAGCAGACATCGCTTTAGTCGGACGGTCCGAACCTACGGAAACGCTCGATATAATTTCCGGATTAGGTGTAAAAACACACTCCATCCTTACCGACCTAGGTAAATCTGACAATGTCGCTTCGATTGTTCAAGAAGCCGTATCAGCCTTAGGTCGTGCAGATATCCTCGTGAACAATGCTGGCATCATCAAGAGGAATGAGGCCATCGACTTCACGCCGGATGAGTGGGACTCTGTGATGAATGTCAACTTACGGACCTTATTCTTTTTGTCGCAAGCGTTTGCGCGCCATCTGGTCTCAGAGAATAAACCCGGAAAAATTATCAACATTGCCTCTATGTTGACCTTCCAAGGAGGTATTCGCGTGCCATCATATACAGCCTCGAAAAGCGGGGTGGGTGGTTTAACCAAAGCCCTTGCCAATGAATGGGCGCAACATGGCATCAATGTGAATGCAATTGCTCCGGGTTATTTCGCGACCAATAATACAGCGGCTTTGCAAGCTGATGAAAAACGTAACTCAGAAATACTGGGACGGATTCCAAGCGGACGATGGGGTGACCCGTCTGACCTCGGCGGCGCGGCCGTGTTCTTGTCTTCTGCGGCCTCTGACTATGTCCAAGGCATTACTCTGCCTGTTGACGGTGGATGGCTATCGCGATGAGCCTACGTATCTTTTCTTTGATGTCACTGGCTTTGGCCTTTTCAGCGTGTTCCGGCACATCTGCTAGCGATGAGGCAAAAGAAATCACGACAGAGATTTCTCTGCAAGATCTGCCCGCCTCCGTAAAAACACTCGTAACAGAGGCGCAGCCTGACTTCGTAATTTCAGAGGTTTTGAAAAAGGAGCGGGGTTCACGTGTTTACTATGATGTAGAGGGTGAGCTCTCAGATGGGAGCGAACTCGAATTCGATGTTTTGATGCAGGCAACGGGACCGGAAATCGTCGAAATCCAACGTGATCTGGATTGGAGCTCTGTCCCTGAACCAGCGCGCAAACTCGTAGAAAATGCGAAAAACCCTAATGACCGCGTTGGACGCGTCATTGAGAGTAAGCAAACAGACGGCGCTATTATATATGAAGTCTTTCTTGAGGGAGACAGTTCAAACCCGCGATTTGAAGTTTGGGCAAAAGATTCTGATTACAAACTGTTATCCACACGTTGGGAACATTAAGCCTCTTCAATCTTGCTAAGCAAGCAGACCCTGTTATGTAAAACTTTATGCAAAATAAGAAACACGCGAATACCATGAGACAAATTGGGTCATTAAAAACAAATAGACGGGGTGTATTGGCATTAGGCAGTGCAGCTTTGCTCTCTTCTGGTTGTGCAGATTCATCCAGCAATACCAAACGCTCAATTTATGCCGCAGACTCTCAGCCCGTAAGCTATCCCTCAACCGCGGCTGTTGTGGCTTTGGGAGAATATCTCGAAGAAAAAACAGACGGTCGCCTTGGTGTAAAGTTTTATCCCGGCGGACAACTGGGATCCGAAGGCAGCACATTAGAAATCGCCATGTTTGGCGGTTTGGATATGACGCGAACATTCAGCGCGGCACTCAATAATATCGCGCCGCTTACAAAGCTTTTTAGCTTACCCTTCTTATTCCGCTCGACCGCTCATCAACGCGCCGTCATCGATAGCGATATCGGTGAAGACATTATGGAATCCCTTGAAAATTATAACCTGCGTGGCATTGCAATCTACGACACGGGCGGTCGGAGTTTTTACACAACAGACCGCCTTATTACGCATCCATCAGACCTCGACGGGATGAAAATTCGCGTGCCCAATTCTGATATATTTTTAGATACAATGCGTGCCTTGGGAGCTAATCCCACGCCGATGAATTACGGCGAAGTTTATCAAGGCCTCGTCCAAAAAGTTATTGATGGTGCCGAAAACAATTGGCCGGCTTATATTGCCTCTCGCCATTATGAAGTCGCGAGTTATATGTCTGAAACAGGACACTTCAGAACACCTGATATGTTGATTATGAGCTTACGGGCGTGGCAGAGTTTCTCAGAGGACGATCAGGCGTTGATAAAAGAGGCCGCCCGTCATTCTATGGGCGTCATGCGCAATCTCTGGGATGCCGAAGTTGAAAAATCGAAAAAAGCTCTATTGGATAGAGGTGGTGAGATTTTATCGGATATAGACTCAGCTCCATTTAGGGATCTTATGGCCCCTGTTTATGAGAAATTCGTGACTCCTCAACTAGAACCTTATCTCAAAAAAATTGAACGCATAGCGGAGACAGGCTCATGAAGACCCTTTTAGCGTTTCTAAGCCGCACCTGTTTACTGATAAGTTCGGTTTGTATTGTCGCAATGACAGCGATTATTTCCTATCAAGTTATTGCCAGATATTTCTTTAACAATAGTCCAGCTTGGTCCGAAAGACTGTCGCTTGTGCTATTGGGCTACCTTGTCTTCTTTGGTGCTGCGACGGGCGTTTATGAAAAATTCCATATTCGCATTGACGCCATTCGGAACGCATTTCCCGCGAAAATAGGCAAGTCATTTGACGTTATTGCCAATTTATCCGTTGCAATAGCGGGATTAGTTATGGTGATTGCCGGATGGCAATTAACGACAACGCTTTGGGCTTTTGATATTCCCGCATTGGGAATTCCGCGCGGTCTTGCTCTCTTACCCATTCCTATCTCTGGCGCCCTTATTATTCTCTTCGCACTGGCGCAACTCCACGAAGAATTTACGGCACCAACCGTTGAAAAGGTGAAATAAAATGGAACTTTTACTTCTCCTCTTTAGCCTTCTAGGCCTGCTTGCCATTCGCGTCCCCGTCGCGTTCGCCTTGCTTATTTCGTCAATGATTGTCTTTGCGTTTATCGGACTTAACCCGCTTATCGCTGTTCAGCGTTTATCCGCCGGGATTGATGTCTTCACGCTTATGGCCATTCCTTTCTTTGTCTTTGCCGGAGACCTTATGACTCAAACCGGAATTGCCGCACGCCTCATTAAGGTCGCAGAAGGTCTCTTCGGACGTGTTCGCGGCGGCCTCGGCCATGTTAATGTTGGGGCATCGATGATGTTCGGTGCCGTATCAGGTTCCGCTATCGCCAGTGTGTCCGCTATCGGTAGTACGATGATCCCAATCATGGAAGAAAAGGGATATGACAGAGATTTCGCCGTTAACGTCACCTCTTCAGCCGCTGTGTTGGGCCTGATTATTCCGCCTAGCCATAATATGATTATTTATTCAGCGGCTGCCGCCGTCTCTATTTCAATCGGAGACCTTTTTGTGGCTGGTATTTTACCGGGCATACTGTGTGGTTTGGCTTTGATGGTCACTGTTTCTATTCTTGCGGCGCGCAAGGGTTATGCCAAAGGGGTCTTCCCAGGCTTCCGCGCGCTTCTATATTCTGCCCTCGCCGCTATACCCGGCCTGATGACCGCCATCATCATCGTCGTGGGTATTTTGGGTGGCGTCTTTACGCCGACCGAAAGTTCAGCTGTCGCCATTGTCTATACGCTGATTATTGGTATTTTTGTCTACCGTTCCTTGGGGCTCAAAGAGTTCAAAGCTGCCGTTATTAATTCCACCAAAACGACAGCGATGATTATGCTGATTATTGGTGCAGCCGCAGCATTTGGTTGGCTCCTTGCCCTTCTTGAGGCTCCAACGATGATGTCAGACCTAATTCTTGGCGCGACGAGTAATCCTGTCCTCATTCTTTTGATGGTCTTAGCCTGCTTGCTTGTCCTAGGTACTTTTATGGATATGGCCCCGCTGATCATTATCGTGACACCAATCTTTTTGCCGGTTGTTCAGACCATTGGTGTTGATCCTGTGCATTTTGGAATTATCATGATGTTAGCCCTCGGTATTGGCACAATCACACCACCCGTGGGAACAGTGCTCTTTGTCGGAGCCGCTGTTGGTAAAATCAAAGTCGAGGATACAATCAAAACGATGTGGCCGTTTTATCTGGCGCTTATCATCTGTTTGCTATTGGTCACATATATCCCGGCAATTTCATTGTTGTTAGTCCCGTAGCTATATAGATAAATTGCTCGAGTTTTCATTCATCACGTCGATATAAGTGGGTGATGTTTCAATTGATGGCTCGGGCCATATCTATACTTGCCTTATAAATTAAATAAAAAAGCCACCCTTAGAAGAGAGTGGCTCAATCGATAGATACCCTATCTTTTGTATTTAACGATTCATTCTATTCTCAATCAAATCATCAACCACGCTTGGATCGGCGAGCGTTGAGGTATCTCCAAGATTCCCAAACTCATTTTCCGCTATTTTGCGCAAGATACGCCGCATGATTTTTCCGGACCGTGTTTTCGGAAGGCCCGGCGCAAATTGAATAAGATCAGGCGTCGCAATCGGCCCAATATCTGCCCGAACATGCTGAACGAGACTTTTGCGCAACGCCTCATCCACCTCAACACCCGCTCTTACGGTGACGTAGGCGTAGATACCCTGCCCTTTAATATCATGCGGATAGCCGACAACAGCCGCTTCCGCGATAGCGTCATGCGCGACAAGCGCGCTTTCGACTTCGGCCGTCCCCATACGGTGGCCGGAGACATTAATCACGTCATCAACGCGACCCGTAATCCAATAGAACCCGTCCTTGTCACGACGACAACCATCGCCCGTAAAATAATTGCCCGGATAGGCCGAGAAATAAGTCTCTTTAAAACGCTGGTGATTGCCATAGACAGTTCGCATCTGTCCCGGCCAACTATCGGTAATAATCAAATTCCCTTCAGTTGCGCCGTCTAGCGTGTTACCGTCTGCATCGACCAGTTCAGGCTTGATACCAAAGAAAGGATGAGACCCAGCCCCAGGTTTCATATCACTGCCCCCCGGTAGCGGAACAATCATCGCCCCGCCCGTTTCTGTCTGCCACCATGTATCAACAATCGGGCAGCGACCATCACCGACGACATGGAAATACCATTCCCAAGCCTCAGGATTAATGGGTTCACCAACCGTGCCCAATAAGCGCAGGGACTTTCTCGATGTCGCTTTAACGGGGCCCTCACCTTCTCGCATCAACGCACGTATGGCCGTCGGGGCGGTGTAAAAAATAGAAACCTTGTGCTCATCACACACCTGCCAGAACCGTGAGGCATCCGGATAGGTCGGGACGCCTTCAAACATGACCGTCGTCGCCCCATTGGCGAGCGGCCCATACACGATATAGGTATGACCAGTCACCCAGCCCACATCGGCGGAACACCAATACACATCGTCTTCTTTGAGGTCGAAAACATATTCATGGGTCATAGAGGCCCAAACAAGATATCCGCCCGTTGTATGGAGCACGCCTTTGGGTTTGCCCGTAGACCCACTTGTATAAAGGATGAAAAGTGGATCTTCGGCCTTCATGGGCTCAGGCGGACAATCATCAGAAACGCTCTCCAAGGCTTCATGCAACCAAACATCACGACCGTCTTTCATAGCGACGTCACCGCCCGTATGCCGCACAGTGAGAACCGTTTTCACAATACCGGCAATGTCACAAGCCGCATTACAATTGGCTTTTAGCGGGACACGTTTTGTACCGCGCAGACCTTCATCCGCTGTGATGACAAATGTGCTGTCACAATCGGTAATACGCCCAGCCAGAGCATCCGGAGAGAACCCGCCAAAGACAACACTGTGGATGGCTCCGATACGGGCACAGGCGAGTATCGCATAACTGGCCTCGAGTATCATGGGCATATAAATCGTGACACGATCGCCTTTCTTGACACCATTAGCCTTCAAGACATTCGCAAACCGACAGACTTCACGATGCAGCTCACGATAGGTCAGTTTTTTAGACGCGCTGGGACTATCGGCTTCCCAGATAATCGCGGTCTTATCGCCTCTCGTTTCAAGATGACGATCAAGGCAGTTTTCCGTGACATTCAAAACACCATCGGTGTACCATTCAATATTGAAGTCGCCCTCTTCCCAAGAGACATTCTTCGCGCGGCTATAAGGCGTCATCCAATTCAGGCGTTTGCCCTGCTCTGCCCAAAAACTTTCAGGGTCTTTGATAGATTGCGCATACATTTCTTTATAGCGCTCAGGAGTAAGATTAGCTTGCTGTGCAAACTTGTGCGGCACCGGATAAAGTTTTGTATCGTCGCTCATTGTGAACTCTTCATATCTAAGACCTAGATTTACTTAGAAGGTAACATATCTGAATCGGCAATACCATGTGGCTGACGCGTGCCGGGAATACGGATATCTTCGACAAGGTCTTGTATATCTTGCGGCGGTGCGGCTGTGACCAATGAGACCACAATACCCAAAGCCGCCGAGAACCACATGACGACAAATCCAATACCTTCCGGTGACACGCCACCATCGCCGAAGTTGAACCACCAGCCCTCTTCTGTCCCACCAAAGAATTTGAAGTAGCAAATATAGCCCACTGTCGAAATCAAACCGACAAGCATGGACGCAATCGCGCCTTCCTTATTCATACGCTTCCAGAAAATACCTAGGAAGATAATCGGGAAGAGTGAGGCCGCCGCAATGCCGAAAGCAAAAGCAACCACCTGTGCGACAAAGGGAAGTGACGAAGCAAAAGCCCCTAACAAGGCCGAAGACACAACAGCCGCAGCCGCCGCAAGGCGTGCCGCCAGCATTTCCTGTTTCTCGGTCATTTGCGGCGTAAAAGTTCGCTTTAACAAGTCATGACTGACCGCTGAGGAAATCACCATGAGCAGCCCTGCTGCCGTTGACAGCGCCGCCGCCAGACCACCGGCTACGACCAAACCAACAACCCAATCCGGCAAATTGGCAATTTGCGGATTAGCTAACACGAAGATGTCACGGTTTGGCACGACCTCATTCGCCACACCATCAGGTGCATTTGGCCCACGATATTGCATCACACCATCACCATTCAGATCATCATATTTCAGAAGGCCTGTTTCTTCCCATGTCTTATACCAGACAGGGACAGGCTTGCCACCATCCGCGATAATTTGCGCGGCGCGCTCATCATAGTTTTCACCATCCGCGATATAGGTCGCTTCATTGACTGTATCTATGAAGTTCATACGGGCAAAAGCGCCAACGGCAGGTGCGACTGTATAAAGACAAGCGATGAACATGAGAGCCCAACCCGCTGACTTACGAGCGGCCTGAGCCGAACCCACTGTAAAGAAACGAATAATCACATGAGGTAATCCCGCTGTGCCAAACATCAGCGCAGCCGTAATGCAGAACACATCAATCTTTGACTTGGTTGTCGAGGTATATTCCGTGAAGCCTAAATCAGTCACCACTGTGTTCAGCTTTTCTAACATGCTGACATCCGTACCGGCCGCATTTCCGATAAAGCCCAATTGAGGGATCGGGTTCCCTGTAATGGTGAGTGAGATAAAGATCGCAGGGACGGTATAAGCAAAGATCAACACAACATATTGTGCGACTTGCGTATAGGTAATGCCTTTCATCCCGCCGAGCACCGCATAGAAGAAAACGATGGCAGACCCGATGACAATTCCGACATTAAAATCAACGCCTAAGAACGAAGAGAACGCAACACCGACGCCTTTCATTTGCCCGGCAATATAGGTGAAAGACACCATCAAAGCACAAATAACGGCAATGACCCGCGCGACTTTTGAATAATAGCGGTCACCGACAAAATCGGGCACGGTAAACTTTCCGAACTCCCGCAAGAAAGGCGCGAGGAGTAATGCCAGTAGTACATAACCCCCGGTCCAGCCCATAAGATAGACAGAGCCGCCATAGCCTAAAAAGGCGATTAATCCGGCCATGGATAAGAAAGACGCCGCACTCATCCAGTCCGCGCCCGTTGCCATACCATTCAGGGCAGGATGAATATCATGTCCGGCAACATAAAAATCCTCAGTCGATCCGGCCTTCGCCCAAAAGGCGATACCGATATAAAGACCGAAAGTCAGGATAACGAAAAAGTATGTCCAAAGAGTTTGATCCATGACCTAACCCTTAATTCCAAATTTCTTTTCGAGCTTTGTCATTTGACGACAATAAATTACAATCAAAATGAGAAAGATATAGATGGCCCCATTTTGCGCGAACCAAAAACCAAGCGGCGCTCCACCGATTTTAAAATTATCCAAAGCTTCACGAAATAATATGCCCGCCCCAAAGGACGCTAAAAACCAAACAATAAGAAGTCCAATGGTTAGGCGGATCATGGCTTTCCAATACCCTTTTGGGTCGGACGTCTCAGATTTTGTTGTCAAAATATATTCCCTTAACGTTTTTCTCTAAGTAGTAAGCGGGCAATCTTCTATGTCAAATGTCCTGTATCGCAGCGAATATGACAGCGCTTTCTTCTTGCGTTCTGTTCTGCATTGCTTAAGGCGCGCGCATGTTATCGATTAATGACCTTGATTATGCCGTTCAGGGCCGACCGCTTTTCCGCAAAGCTTCGGCGCAGATTGCGGCGGGTTGGAAAGTCGGTTTGATTGGACGTAACGGAACAGGTAAATCTACGCTCTTGCGATTAATACGCGAGGAGGTCGAAAACCCGACATCTGATGCCTCTATTCGCCTCAATAAACGGGCACGTTTGGGGTGGGTCGCCCAAGAAGTCGAAGCCACAGACGACACTATCATGGATGTGGTTCTCGCAGCCGATCAAGAGCGTCATAAATTAATGAAAGCGTCTGAAACGGAAACAGACCCCGATAAATTAGGCGAAATATATGAACGCCTGACCGATATGGATGCGTGGAACGCCGATACGCGCGCCGCGATAGTCTTAGCGGGTTTGGGCTTTCAACAAGATGATTTTTACCGCGCCACAAAAGAATTCTCCGGCGGGTGGCGGATGCGCGCCGCGATTGCCGGTGTGCTTGTGAGTGAACCGGATTGCCTCTTATTGGATGAGCCGACAAACTATCTTGATCTTGAAGGCGCCGCTTGGCTCGAAAGCTATATCCGAAAATATCCGCATACCGTGATTATGGTTAGCCATGACCGTGAAATGCTCAATCGGTCTGTAACGCACACACTAGCTTTGGAGCATCAGCAACTCACCGTCACACCCGGCGGCTATGATGATTGGATGACGTTACAAGCCGCAAAGACAGCGCAACTTGTTGCTCAAAAAGCCAAACAAGAAGCTGATCGCGCCCATCTTCAAGCTTTCGTCGACAGGTTTAAAGCCAAAGCCTCAAAAGCCCGCCAAGCACAATCACGCGTCAAAATGCTGGAGAAAATGCAGGACATTGCTATCCCGATTACGGAGCGCGCAACACCGTTTAAATTCCCCGAACCTAAAGGTAAGCTCGCGCCGCCTATGTTAGAGCTAGAAGAGGCTGACCTGGGCTATGGCGAAGACGCGAAAATATTGTCCAACGTCAATCTACGTTTAGACCCGGATGACCGCATCGCTATTGTGGGCGCAAATGGTCAGGGCAAAACAACTTTGGTTAAATCCATCGCCCAACGCCTCCCACTTATGACAGGGAAACGCAAAGCGTCGTCTTCACTGCGCATCGGTTATTTTTCGCAAGACCAACTCGATGAGCTGACAGCGGGCGAAACAGTTTTAGATCACGTGACTCAAAAACTCCCGGCCGGAACCCCACAACACAAAGCGCGGGGCGCTGCGGCTCAGATCGGGTTCTCTCATGAAAAAGTTGAAACGAATGTTGAAAAACTTTCAGGTGGTGAGAAAGTGCGGCTTCTATTGGGACTTATGTCCATCGATAAACCGCATGTTTTGATATTGGATGAGCCAACGTCACATTTGGACATTGATAGTCGGGAGGCTCTAATTTACGCGCTTAATGATTTCCCGGGCGCAGTCCTTTTAATTACCCATGATGTTTACTTGGCAGAGGCGACCGCAGATCGCCTCTGGCTGGTGAATAAAGGTCGCGCTAAGCGGTATGATGGCGACCTGAAGGATTATAAGAAATTGGTGATGCAGGCTGATCGGGCGTAAAGGGCTCAATCGGTTTGCCATTAATCAGATAGACGAAATAACGTCGAATATCGGCACCAATTCCATATAAAGCCGGCACAAAGAAAAGCGTCACGAAGAGTGCAAACAACACACCAAAGGCCAAACTAATCCCAATCGGAATCAACCACTGCGCTTGAAGCGAACGCTCTAATAAGAGCGGCATCAAACCAATAAATGTCGTGAGCGAGGTTAATAAAATAGGACGGAAACGTCTTGTGCCTGCTTCAATCAAAGCTTCCGCCCCACTCATGCCTTTGGCACGTAGTCTTTGCACATAATCAATCAGCACAAGGTTATCATTCACCGCCACGCCCGCAGCCGCAAACATTCCCAAGAGCGATAAGACCGACACAGGTTTATCCATGACCAAATGCCCTATAATCATCCCGCAATAACAGAAGGGAATAGCGGCAAAGAGAATGAGGATAGGTTCTGAATAAGACTTAAACGACACCGCAACCAAGAAATAAGCAAAACCAATCGCAATTAATAAGAAGGTCATTAATTCTTGCTGGAACTCTGCTTCTCCCTGCGCACGGCCAATATTTCCGCGCGTGACATTCGGGTGACGTTTGTCAAATTCCTCAAAGAAATCTTCGTTCAAAGTTTTGCGAATTTCTTCAATACGCTCAGACACAACTTCCGCACTCACAATAATAGCGCGTTGGCGTTCCCGGCGTAGAATACGGTTCGTGCCTTTTTCAAAACGAAGGTCTGCGACCGCTTCTAAGGGTAACTCGCGTCCATCATTCGTCCGAATGCGGATAGAGTTTAAGAAGTCCAAAGACTCTCTGTCCATGCGCGGATAACGGACATAGACTCTGACATCTTCGCCGTCACGTGGGAGACGCTGGACCTCTTCACCAAAGAAACCTTGTCGCACCTGTCTGGCAACATCAGCCGTGGTAATGCCGAGGCTTTCCGCACCGGGCTTGAGGTCAAACTGTACTTCTTCAGATGCGCTTTCCATGTCGTTGACAACATTGAACACGCCTTCATAGCTCCGCAATTGCCCCATCAGATCATCAGCGGCAGCTTGTAGGTCACCAAACTCTTTTGCATTCAGGACATATTGAATGGGCGGTCCATTATTCCCGTCTTGGTAATTGACCGAAATATTCTCAGCATCCGGCACTTCACCAATTAAGTCTCGCAAGCGTTCAGACGTTTCTTTGGCAGAGAGCAAACGCGTTTCCGGCGGGACCAATTTGACCAAAGCCAAGATATTGTTATCGCGTGAGCGAGTGTACCAATTTTCAATCAGATCGCCGTCTTTCGCTCTAATCTCTTCTTGTAAGTCATGTTCCGCTTTTTGGATTTGCGCCAAAACTTCAAGCGTTCGCGAATAAGGCGTCCCTTCTGGTAAAGTAACATCAATTGCAATTTGATCAGACTCACTTTCAGGGAAGAAGGTTGATTTGACCAAACCGTTCGACATCAGAGAAATAGACAAAATCATGAAGGCGACAAATAAGGAGGCCGTCAGATAACGGCGCTGCAAAGCTTTCGTGATCAAAGGCCGATACACTTTATGAGAAAACGCCATCAAACTTTGAGACAGCTTGTTTTGGAATTTCATAATACGACTTTTTGGGTCAGCCGGTTTCAAGTGTCCCAAATGCGCTGGCAAAATTAAAAGTGATTCTACAAGAGAGAAGAACAAAGACAGGATAACTACAAGCGAAATCGCACGGGTAAACTCACTCGTCCCACCGGATAAAAACATCCATGGTGCAAAGAAAATCATGGTAGTAATCACCGCAAAAATAACGGGTTTTACAACCATATTGGTTCCGCTCACCGCGGCTTCCAGACCTATTTCACCTTCTTCTGTTTTGAAGTGAATGGCTTCTCCTACGATAATCGCATCATCAACAATCACCCCAATCACGAGCAAGAACGCAAATGTCGAAATCATATTAAAGGAGACATCAAAGAGAGGCAGCAAAGCCAAGCCACCGGCAAAAGCCGTTGCGATACCGATTGAGACCCAAATCGCAATTTTCGGACGCAGGAATAACATCAAGGTTAAACAAACAAGAAGCAATCCAGTAAAGAAGTTCTTCGCGATTGTACTGATACGACCGGTATACATTTCTTCGGCGTCTTCCCAAACGGTGATGGAAACACCGCTCGGCAAATCATCTTGAATAGTCTCAAGATAATTATTCACGTTTCTGGACATCTTGATGATGTCCATATTCGGGCCGCTCATTATCTGAACCAAAACGGTACGTTTGCCATTTACAGTCGCAAGTAAGTCCACCTGCTCAAAACCATCAATGACCGTTGCAACATCGCTCACGCGAATGGTGGCCCCGCCCGGAGCTTGTCGAACAATAATATTTTCAAAATCGGATTGGCTGTCAGCCTGGTTGCGGGTGCGTAATTGCATATTCCCAATGTCGGTTCGGACGTTGCCGGAGGAAGAATTAACTGACGTCCCTCTCACAGCACGTGCGACTTCGTCTAAAGTGAGCCCATATTGACGCAAAGCGTCTTCTGAGACCTCTATGGAAACTTCTTCACCGCGAACACCGAAAAGTTCGACAGACGGGATATAGCCTAGAAGGCCTATTTCACGACGCGTCTTTTCAGCAAACCGTTTAAGCTCACGCTCACTGACACTTTCATCACCGGACACCGCTAAACGGATCATTTCCTGTTGATTGCGGAATATATTAATCTGAGGTTCTTCGGCAGCAGGCGGAAATGCATTAATTGAATCAATTTGGCGTTTCACATCCGCCATGAGTTTCGCTTCATCTACACCGTTTTTGCCAACAACAGTGACGGACCCACCGCCCTCTCCGGCAAAAGCCCACATACGGTTGACGCCTTCGACTTCTGACAAGGCCTCTTCCATACGCACGATAATTTGCTCTTCCACATCCTGTGGAGACGCGCCGGGCCAAGCGACATAGGTCCATGCCCCCGGAAACTCGACATAAGGGTCTAATTCGCGTTCAATTTGAAAATAGCTGACGAGACCGCCCAAGAGGCAGATAATCATCAATAAATTGGCCGCAACGGAATTACTGGCCCACCATTTAATTATGCGGCTCATGGTTGTTCTCCCGATACCAAGGCCGCATCGGTCGCGGACTCTCTTTCAACAACTTCGATTTTCATGCCGTCCGCAACCCCGCGTATTGGGGACGTGATAACGGGTGCACCAATATCGAGACCTCCATTCAGCATGGCTTGATCTCGGTTTGACGAAAGCACGCTGACTGTTTTAATAGAGAGCGTATTATCTTCATTCGCGACATAGACTTGATCTTCACCGCGCAGGGCAGAGCGAGGCACGAAAATCACATCCTTAACGGCTTGCCCATTGATCTTGGCATCGACAAACAAGCCCGGAGCAAGAGGCGCATTTGACTCAGGTGTTTTGCCAAATGGATTTCTGACTTCAGCATAGGCGTAAAGGACACGAGACTGACTATCGAAACGGCTATCTGTACGGGTGATATATCCGGTCCATTCACTATATTGTCCGGCAACATCACTGGATAATGTGACGGGAATGCCCGCCTCTCCCAGAGCTTCATAGCCTAAAGTGAGTCCCGCTTCGCGAAGGTCTTTATTGCTGAGAGGCAAGCGAACATCCATCACATCGGTGGCATAGATTTGGCCAAGACGTGTACCAATTGTGACAAACTCACCTTGATCAATATGGCGTTCCGTGACCCGTCCGTTAAAGGGCGCGTAGATTGAGGTTCGAGAAAGTTGAAGCTCCGTTTCGGCGAGTTGCGCTTTAGCGGATTCCAAATTCGCTTGCGCTTCTGCAAGCTGCGGAATGCGAAGAGATAAAGGAGACGGTTCACCCGAACGGCCCAATTCTTCCCAATCACGGCGCGCAATTTCAGCCTCGGACTTTTCGCGCATGATGACCGTCTCAGCTTGGGTCACACCGGCACGGGCTTGCACAACACGGAGGTTAAACTCGGCAGGTTCGATACGAACAAGGAGATCACCTTTATTGAACTTACCGCCTTCGATAAATTTCGGGGACATATAAGTGATTTTCCCGCCAACCTGTGGAACGACATTGATCTGTGTGCGGGGTTGAACTTCACCCTGTGCTTTGACTTTCAATGTTACATCGCCGACTTCGGCCAAGGCTGTCAAAACAGGAATGGCTTTCGCCTCTTCCTTCTTTTCTTCGGGTTCCGGTTTGAGCGCGCCCATGGCGACCGTACCCCCTATGGCGCCGACAATAACGAGTATCGGCAAAACAAAGGTCACTAGGCGTAAGATCCATAGCTTTTTACGCGGCTTTGGGTCTTGTTGTGGTGAATATCCCCCATAAACAGGCGGATTCGTGGTCTTTTCAGACTCAGTCATAGTCGTCTCCCTTTGGCTGGTTGGCACACCAGTATGTTCGACTCATATCAGATTATTATTGTTTTTCAATAATTTTTTATTGAAAAACGTATGAAAACTGACGGAATGACGCTGTTTTTCCTAATCTTCACGGAAACTAAAGAGAGAGACTCCCCGCGCGCGCTCATCAAAATCCAGCTTTTTATCAAGAGGCGCATGCGCTCTGGACCGACAATTTTGACGATCACAGAGATAACAGTTTATCCCTATCGGTGTGGGTTGCGGGTTCTCTAAATTATAGTTTTGGGCATAGATAAGACGCGGCGCATAGATAATGTCACAACCCAATCCAATAGCGAGCTTTTGCGCAGGCGCGTTAAACGTTCCGTCACCGCGAGAGACCATTTTCGCGATTGAGAAATAAGTCGTCTCATCCGGCATTTGTATCATTTGCGTAATCGTCTTACCCGGTGTTTGAAAACACTCATGGATATTCCAAAGCGGACACGCTCCACCAAACTGACTGAAATGAAACCGCCCTGCTGAAAAACGTTTCGACACATTTCCCGCCACATCAATGCGGACAAAGAAGAAAGGGATGCCCCGCGCATCAGGTTTTTGCAGAGTCGTGAGGCGATGCGCGGTTTGCTCAAAACTCGTCCCAAACCGATGAGATAAGAGATCCACATCATATTTGCAGTTTTCCGCTTCGCGTAAAAAACGGGTATAAGGCATGAGTGTCGCCGCGGCGAAATAATTCGCCAAAGACGTCCGCATAAGACCTTCGGCTTCTCGCCCTCCTAAATTTGCGGATTTGATAATGTCATCAATCAACGCGCGTTGCTCTAACATCCCAATCTGAAAAGCGAGTTGGAACCGACGGCCCGATTGGCGCAGCAGTTCAGACAAATTTATACGTTTAGAATGACGATCAAAATATCGCAGCATTTTCGGCATGATATCCAAGGGAACAATACGAACATTTAAATCATGTTTTTCCTTCAGCCGATCAGTCAAAGCGGCATGAGGCTCTCTTTTCGTCAGACCTAATTCTTGCGACAGAGCTTCGGCTGCCTCATCCAAGCGTGGGAAATAATTGCTTTGCTTGTGAATGAAACGACGGACGAGTTCGACCGCTTCGGCTGATTGCTCCAGCAATTCAACTTTATCCCGGTCTGCCGTGATTTGCGTTCCGCGGCGGACAGAGTCACGATGTTTGCCATAGAGCTTCAGAAAAGACCGCGCCGCAGCTGGGCTTACATTGACGAGGTCTTCCGCCTCATTTTTCGAAATCGTTTCACCTTTGAATAAGGGATCGCGCAAGGCCTCATAAACTTCTGCAACAAGGTGCGCGTCTCCGGCCCCGGTAAACCGGGCAATGTCGAAATCATAAATCTCGGCCATTTTGAGCAAGACCTTGGCAGATAAAGCCCTTTGATTGCGTTCCATCAGATTGAGGTAAGACGTTGAAATACCAAGGTCCTCTGCCATGCGGGCCTGGGTCAAACCGAGTGTTTGACGGAACCGCCGCAAGCGCGGGCCAATGAGGAGTTTTGTCTCTTTTTCGCTCATAATTTTACAACATTTACAAATAATACAATTGTATTTTTACAATTATTACATAAATACCTATATTTTACAATTACTTATAGACTCACATAGATTTTTGTAAATATCGTATGAGTATAAATAAACTCATGCGGAGATATAAAATGAATGCGCCCGTTATACAGACTAACAGCCCAATTCCACGCCACAGGGTCTTGGCCAAAGTTGTGGCAGAGAACGCTGCAGAGTATTCCGAGATCCTGACGCCCGAGGCTTTGCTTTTTTTGGCGGACCTTGAACGTCGCTTCGGCCCGCAGCGTAAAATCCTGTTGGAAAACCGTCGCTTGCAACAAGAACGCTTTGATGATGGCGAAATGCCAACGCAACCTCTCGAGACCAAACATGTCCGAAACTCTGTGTGGGAAGTCGCCCCTTGCCCGAAAGCCTTGCAAGACCGTCGTGTTGAAATCACCGGCCCTGTTGATCGCAAAATGATGATCAATGCCCTGAATTCCGGTGCTAAAATGTTCATGGCCGATTTCGAAGATGCCAGCTCGCCGACCTTTGGGAACATGATGTCCGGACAAGTAAACATGCGCGATTATGCGCGTGGCACCCTCACCCTCACAACGGAAAAAAAATCCTACGCCCTCAATGAAGAAACAGCGACAATGCTCGTACGGCCGCGTGGCTGGCATTTGGAAGAACGACACATAACCGTGGACGGAAATCCCATGAGTGCGTCGCTCTGTGACTTTGGTTTGCATTTCTTCCACAATGCCAAAGCTCTTACGGAAAGCGGCAAAGGTCCGTTCTACTACCTGCCAAAGATTGAAAGCTATCAAGAGGCGCGCCTGTGGAATGATGTGTTCAATTTCGCGCAAGCCGTTCTGGATATCCCGAATGGCACGATTAAATCGACCGTGCTGATTGAAACCCTGCCGGCGGCCTTCCAGATGGAAGAGATTCTCTACGTCCTGCGCAATCACATCACCGGCCTGAATTGCGGGCGTTGGGATTATATCTTTAGCTATATTAAAACACTGCGTAATCATAAGGCGTTCATTCTACCAGACCGCGCGCAAGTGGGGATGGATCGTGACTTTCTTTCTGCTTATGCCAGTCGTCTGGTCGAAGTCTGTCATAAGCGTCGGGCCCATGCCATGGGCGGTATGGCGGCCCAGATACCTGTTAAGAACGATGAGGCCGCCAACGCCGCAGCCTTTGAAAAAGTGCGTAAAGATAAAGCGCGAGAAGCCTCTATCGGACATGACGGCACCTGGGTTGCCCATCCCGATCTGGTGCCGGTTGCTATGGATGTCTTTGACGAGATCATGCCGTCCAAACATCAGATTCACAAGAAACGCCAAAGCCCACGTGTGACCGATGAGTCAATGATTGCCCCCCATAGTGGAACAATCACCGAAGGCGGTGTGCGCACCAATATCGAAGTCGGGATTCGCTATATCGCTGCTTGGCTTTGCGGTCGCGGCGCTGTGCCCATTCACAACCTTATGGAAGATGCAGCGACAGCGGAAATTTCCCGCACCCAAATTTGGCAATGGCTCCGTCATGGCGCGAGCGTCGAGATGGAAGGCGGTTTTCAAGAGACACTGACAGAGCGTCTTTATGAACGTCTGTTCAACGAGGAAATCGCGAAGCTGAAAAACGAACTGAGCGAAGACGGTTTCACCCAAGGCCGTTTCGATGATGCCGCCAATATTTTTACGCAAACAGCGACAGCCGAAGTGCTGCCAGACTTCCTAACAATCCCTGCTTACGATCTTTTGAAAGGATAAAGATAATGACTTACTCACAAACATTCGCCGAATTAAACAACCGTTACCCGAACGGGGCACCCGCCGGGATCAACCTCGAAGATTTGGCGCAGCTCAAAACGCAAAACACATTCGAGACCCATTTGGATATTGCCAAGGCCATGGCGAAAGTCATGCGCGCGGATATGGCCGCATATGATGCAGACAGCAGCGCGTTTACCCAATCGCTCGGGTGTTGGTCCGGCTTCCATGCACAACAAATGATGCGCGCGATTAAACGTCAAAAAGGCACCTTGGATAAAGCCTATGTCTATCTTTCGGGATGGATGGTCGCAGGATTACGAAACCGTTTCGGACATTTGCCCGATCAATCCATGCACGAAAAAACATCGGTCGTAGACCTCATACAGGAAATCTATACGAGCTTGCGTCAAGCCGATGAAGTCGATTTGAATGATCTATTCGCAGAATTAAAAACAACGGATAATCGTGAGGCTGTCATCGCGAAGATTGATAATTTCCAAAGCTATGTCCGCCCAATCATCGCCGACATTGATGCCGGTTTTGGTAACGTCCATGCGACCTATCTTTTGGCCAAAGAAATGATCAAGGCGGGTGCGTGTTGCATCCAAATCGAGAACCAAGTCTCCGACGCGAAACAATGTGGTCACCAAGACGGGAAAGTCACAGTGCCGCGTGAAGACTTCATCGAAAAGCTCCGCGCCGTTCGCATGGCGTTTGAAGAGCTCGGCGTGGATGACGGCGTGATTGTCGCGCGCACAGACTCGCTTGGTGCCGGTCTCACACAGAAAATCCCAGTTTCGCGGGAAGCCGGAGACCATGCCGCTGAATATACCAAATGGCTTGAGACCACGCCTGTCTCTGACTTGAACCAACTCGCCGATGGCGAGATGGCGATTCAACTCGACGGCCAACTGTGCAAGCCAGTGCGTCTGCCTAACGGACTGTATAAATTCCGCGAAGGTACAGGCGAAGACCGTGTAGTTGAGGATTGTATCGCAAGTCTCAATGAAGGCGGTGCGGATTTGCTCTGGATTGAAACGGCAACACCCAATGTCGCGCAGATTGCAGGCATGGTGAACCGTATTCGCGAAAAAGCCCCACACGCCAAGCTGACCTATAATAATAGTCCGTCTTTTAACTGGACGCTGAACTTGCGCAAACAGGTACGTGAAGATTGGATTGCGGCGGGTACGATTCAACCAGGCGATTATCCGGACAGCACACAATTAATGTCGTCTGCCTATGATGAAGATCCTTTGGGTCTGGAGGCAGACCGTCGTTTGCAGACATTCCAAACGGATATCGCCCGCGAAGCCGGTGTCTTCCACAATCTCATTACTCTGCCGACTTTCCACGGTACGGCCAAGGTGATGAATGATCTGTCAGAAGGTTATTTCGGTGAGCAGAAAATGTTGGCTTACGTCAAAGAAATACAGCGTGAAGAAATTCGCCGCAATGTCTCTGCTGTGAAACATCAACATGAGGTCGGCTCCAATCTCGGTGATGATTTCAAAGAGATGACGGGCGGCGACCGAGCCTTAAAAGCGGGTGGCGAGCACAACACAATGAACCAGTTTGAAAATGCGGCCTAATCATTCGAACGCGGCGCGCAAAGCGCGTTAGTGAGAATGCGACTATGTTGCCCATAATTAAATAATTTCTTGTATCACCCCACATGTAACAAGAAAGAAAAGCCTGCGATATTCGCAGGCTTTTTTGGCATTCTTCATCCGTATTCCCAGCACTCATAACCACCTGCCCGGAGGGCAGATGGTGCTTCCCTTAAACCAATATCTCACAAGGCGGGGCCCGCGCCGTTTGGGTCTTATTCCTCGGCTGCGCGGGTAACTCGTCTGCCGTATCCGCCAGAATAGCCGCGAGCCATTTATCCATGAAAGCATGGCGACGTTTGATTAGTTTGACCTCTTTCGGCCGCTCCTTCCAATTCATGAAAACAAAGAACTCATCCGGCCAAACCATGATGGGTTGTTTGAGGCCTTTGAAGTCGACGACAGGACGCGCGTCATAATTATAGGGAGACGGTTTGTTATTTGGCTTACCCAACGCCCGCCTCGGCATAGGCGGTAGGCGGAACTCTCCATCTTGGTCGACACGAAACGGGTCGCGATAAATATTAGGATGGGCATGCGCTTTGGCGATACGCTGAATATGTTGACGATACCGAATTTCTTCATAGGTCAGCTTTTTGAGCTGACGCTTAAACGTCTCGCATGGTTCAGAGAGGCGTTTCCAAAGGCGTATTAATTTATTCACCCCGCCTAAGTCTTTGATGACTTTCAAGCGCCAGTCTGGATGGCGGAGCATATCGAGCTTTAATTCATATCGCCTGAGCTGAGAGGCCGCTATTGCGATCTGTCTCACCTCTCTTTGGAGCTGCCGTCCGATTTTCAAAGCTGTCGAGGCACAAGATATCATGGCAATCATCAGATAGCACAGATCATTTATCCGACGCACAGCCGCCGCATGGTCAAAGCGCCGCGCTTCCGCAGGCTTGGCCAAATAACTCGATATGTGGTCATCAAATTTCACCCACGCATTGTAAACACGGTTTGATGGGTGGGGATGGAGTTTTTGGAAAGCACGGTTTTTGTGACTAATCCTAATCAATAATCGTGGAACAAATCTCACTCCGAATCCGAAACTGACAACCATTTAAACCATCCGAAAGGCTCTTATCGAGGCCTCAAATTGACGGATTAAATGTCACGTTCTAATAAACCAACGAAATAAATCCTCTAACGGGTTCCTAAATATGACCGCTTTCAGATGTTTTCTTGTAGCCTTATTCCTTGGCATAATAATTTACACAGCCGTCACAATATCAAATCATGGATGGAATTTATTACCCATCTTTTTTGGCGATATGATTGCTATGACATGGCCAGGACAGTTTAATTTCGACTTTTTCTGCTTTCTTCTTTTATCGGGACTATGGGTGAGTTGGCGGAATAGTTTCTCGTCAAGCGGCTTACTCTTGGGGCTATTGGCCGTCTTTGGCGGTATGTTGTTTCTCTCTGCTTATTTATTCTATCTGAGTATCAAGACAAAGGGCGATATGAGACGACTTATGTTAGGGGAGAAACGCGCATAAACGCCTTGAGACTTTCTCGTCAGATTTATGAAGAAATGATTTAAGTCGCAATAAAAGAAAAGCTAACTACCCTTTCAACTCAATCAGCTGAATGAGGTTGCCGCATGTATCATCAATCGTCGCAATGATGGCTGTACCAACATCTGTTGGTTCTTGCGTGACAGTCACGCCTTTGGATTTCAGGCGCTTGATTTCATCGTCCATATTATCAACGCTGAAAGACGTCCAAGGAATATTATCGGATTTAAGCTTAGCCTGTAAATCTTTCGCAGGGGGATAGGCATTGGGCTCAAGTGCTAATTCGACCCCGTCAGGTTCTTCCTTTGACACAAGCGTAAGCCAGCTATGCTCGCCCATGGGTATGTTGTGTTTCACAACGAAATCTAATGTTTCAGTATAAAAGGCAAGCGCCTTGGCTTGATCCTCAACCATCACACTTTTGATATACATTTTCATAATTCTAGTCCCCTTTTGGTTTTTATAGCATTTTTAAGAGGATTTGAAAATGTCTATCCTTTATCCAAAAAACAACCTCGCCAATACCGTCTTATGAAAACGTGCATCGCCGAATTGCGCCGCATCAAAGATTGCGCGGCGGCGGTAGAGTTGGGCGTCGCAATCATTGACGAGTGAAAGTCGTGCCCACAGAATATGGTAGGCTGAAAATTGCATATAACAAGTGTAACTAGGCTTGCATTAGACCGGCACACAAAGCAGCAGCTAAATTACGCTGCCACCAAACACACTGAGTTTAATTAGGCGTGTAAAGCTCTAGCCATGAAACAGACACAGCAACATTACCTGTTATCTGTGCTTTCTTTAATGAGGTTAGCCATTTTTGTGGCGACTCATCATTGAGATTTAAGGCCTTCTTGCTCTCGACAAGAACGATTAAGCGAGGGCCATAACCAAATAGTGTAATGGGACCATCGGGACCTTTTAGCTCATATGACTTACCACCTTTAGCCAAAGGAATATTATTTCCGCCAAAGAAATCCTCACGGCTCTCTGCGTTTTTTAAATCTAGGAGTGGTACAACAAATGGATCGGGTTTCCATTCAACATAATAGAATTGTGCGAACTTGATATCTTCATTAAAATCAAATCGTAAACGAACGGGCTTTCTGACCGATGCATCGGCAACCTGTTGTCGCCCCGGCCCTGTGAGAGACGGTGTTTCCTTATCTTTAGGGTCTTGAATACGCCGGATACCCACAACAAAATCACACATAGATTTATCAATTTCTATGATTGTATTTGATCGAAGTGAATCTGATTTGGGAAGATCTTTACGCAAACCAGATAGGTTATCCGTTGCGCCTGTAATCGTGACCGTCGATTTCCCTTTTGAAATCGTTAAGTCCGAGCATTGATTATAGGCAGAGGCGACTAAGCTCACATCATTAAAGAGCTTATCAAGCTTACCACTCCCGCCTTTCACCATATCCTGAACAGTTTCTATCGTCTCGCGGGTTTCGTTTACGGTGTCGACAGTATCCTTAACTTTATCGGCTTCTTTTTTTGTTTTGGAAAACTTGTCTTTAATTTTGTCCAAACCGCCAAATTGAGCATGACTAATCATAGGGGCCGCAGATATCGAAAACGCTACAATAAATCCTGTAATTAAATGCTTCATCAGCCCAGCCTTTATTTAAAATTCGAACAATGTTTCAAAAACATAATCGCCTTTGCTATCTAGATTGTCTTCAACTGTTGCAATGCGTGCAACTTTTCTCAACCCAGAAGATTCACGTACAATATTTACAATAATATCAACTGCTGATGCAATCTGGCGCCTAAGAGCGTTGAGAGGCATATCTATATCACTCATTAGTGCCATAGTCTCCAACCGATTTAAAGTGTCATGAACAGTACTTGCATGAACCGTAGCCAAAGTACCATCATGACCAGACGTCATCGCTTGTAATAATTCTACGGCTTCACCACCTCGACATTCCCCAACAATGATACGATCAGGACGCATTCTAAGAGACGCCTTAAAAAGTTCCCTGATTGTTATACCACCCTTCCCGCTATCACGGGCTTTTTGTGATTCTAATGTCACAACGTGTTCATTATTCAGTTGCAGCTCGGCCGTATCTTCAATTGTAAGTATTCTTTCTGCAGGATCAATATAGTCTGCGAGTACATTTAACATTGTTGTTTTCCCTGTCCCCGTACCTCCAGAAATAATAACGTTCTTATGGCTAGCGACTGAATTTTCAAGAAAGTCAGCCATTTCTTGTGTAAGAGAACTACCTATAATGTTTTCAATTTTCAGAGTTGTTTTAGAAAACTTCCTTATCGCGACACTCATACCATTTCTTGCCGCAGGGCTTCTTACGATTTGTACTCGAGAACCATCAGGCAGACGAGCATCAACACTAATGTCATCGGGGCCTAAGCGACGACCTGCGAATTGTGCGACACGGCGCATACCAGCTTCAAGGTCATATTCGGACCGAAATTCAATATCTGTTTTTTCAATACGACCTTTGCGTTCAACATAAACTGCCGAAGGTCCATTAATCATAATTTCAGAAACACTATCATCATTAAATAAAGGTACAATTGGTCCCAAAACATTGTGAATGGCGCGTGTCCAAATATCCTTTTCTTTTTCGCTAAGAGTTCCGCTCATGATTTATGACTTAAAATGTAGCTAACATGAAATAATCATTCATGTTCAGTTTCGCTATGCCTTGGACAATTTTTAAAATCAGCAACATGATGGGTAAAATTATGACGCCCAAAACTATAATAATTTCCAGAATATTATTCATCACTCGGCCCCTTCAAATTTTTCTGGAATAAAGGCTGATAAGCTAGTCTTTATCGTTTCATCTGATTTCAGTTTTGCTTGGAAAAGGCCATCTGAGCCACGTTCTAAAATGCAAACTGAATACTCGTCAAACTCTTGAACCCAGAAGACACCTAAGAAATCATAATCAGGATGTAATAATCTTTTTGCTTTTTCTTCTGTGATATTTCGCGCAAAGGATCGACAATCATTTATTGAAGGCAAGTCAACTGATTGTACTTGCTGATAAGACCCATTTGGGACTCTACCCCTTACTTTTATACGCCAGCTGTCATTTAATTGTTCATAGTTCGGATCGGCCGACATCATAAAGTTCAGTGTCGCGACACCATTGGCCAGTCCGCCATGCTCATCGGCAAGAGTATAAATTAATTGCTCCGAGACAGGCTTTCCAAATTCCACATTACTGGGAGCCTCGAGGATAGCGACTGTTCCGTCTTCGATGACTTGGACCTTAGCACCATTAGAAAGGCTTATGTCCCCCCCAGCGCTCACAGGCTGTCCGTTAACATCAATAACTTTTAGACTATCAGATATACCAATAGCAGCCATTTCTTCTGAGATATCATTATCGGTATCAATGCCGCTCCCATTATCAGCCATTAAACCAAATATTACAGGCAAAGACTCCGTTATCATATCCACCACAACTGAGTCTGGTTGTGCAATAGGATTAGAGTTTTCCCAATCTGGTTTTGTAATCGTAATGTTTGCTGTCGTGTCTCCAGAACGCGCGCCCAAGACATCAAACGCATTATAGGTGAAGCTCGCGCTTATGGGCTCTGTCACGGTTTCTGGGACATTTTCAAACTCTAATAACCCATCACGTCTGACTTTCACTTTCGTCTCACCATTATCAAAAGAGACATCTATCGGTGAACCATCAAACTCGATCCCATTGACGGAATAAATGCGTAATTGTTCATTAAATGACCAACCAGAAGGTTTATTGGCAAGATCTGGATCAATATCATTTTTCAGAAGAGAGAATGATTTGAAATCTTCGATTTTATCGACCGGAATCTTCACATCGTCCGTGGTGGCCGTTGGTTTTGTATTGGGTGGCGTCAGAACAACATTCACCGCGCCCTCATCCGTCTTATTTTTCACCTTTAAGGTATATAAAATTGTTCTGTTTGTTTCACGGCTATCTACATTGACCGCCATATTTTCAGTATTAACTGTCAAGCTACCATTTTGGCTCATTTCAAAAGAAAAACCGTCATCTGTAGAAAATCTAAATGGAGCTTCGCGTTTCGTTGTTTCACCAAATGTGACTGCTGATACAAACATTTCTTGTTTCAGTTTTTCAATATTCCGCTTATTTTTCGTTGTTAAATCATCAAAGGCACAATTCCCTGTGCCTGTGATGACATTACAAGACGTATTTTGACTATCTGCCATATCTACAGACAATGTGTCGTCAACGGCTTGAAGGGTAATACCAGAACCGGACCCAAAAACATTTGTCACGACATCCGGTTTGAAAATCACAACAGCTACACTTGCGGCAACGATTGCACAAGCGCCAATAAGAAGACCATTTATGAGTTTGGTATTTTTCTTCTTCGGCTCAAGAACAAATGGATCATCATCTTCATCTTCGACCGCGCTTTCTTCCGCCGTCTCAACAACAACTGTCTTTTCTGGCTTTACCTTAATGGCCCCCGTAAATTCGCTTAATTCCTCTAATGCAAAACGGGCCGATGGAAATTGCGCATCTTCATTGCGTTCTAACAACCGCATAACAAAATTACTGAGCTTATCATCTGCCCCGACTTTACGATTTAGCTTTGGATGTAAGAAGATATTATCGTGCCAGCCCTGCCATCTCGCAGCAATATCACGATCTCCTTCTAATTCATAAATTTCTGAGTAAAACTCGCCAAATTCTTGGTCTCCCATCCGTAATCGCAAAGCAATCATGCCTAACGCATACAAATCTCCTTTTTGAGTCGGAATTTGTTTATCAAAAGCTTTCTCAGGATATAGTTCTGGTTGATAGGGTCCGGGGATACGATTTAGAGCAGGCCCCAAGAGATAAGGATAATCAGCCGAACTTGAGTCTTGAAAAATCAACTCGGGTCTGACGTTACCATGTCCTCTGTTCTCTCCCTTTTGCGTGTAAGACTCATGCGTATATGCTAAGGCATTTAGCACACCCTTTAATAAGTTTTCTAAAGCAAGATCATCAGAGGGGCTTTCTGAAATCAAGTCAGCAACTGATATTCCAGCATTTGCGAGTCTGATCTCACCATCAGACAAGGCATTGTCTTCAAAATCGAGAAAATTAGTTTGGGCCCAACGTCCACCATTTTCCACAAACTCATTTTTGAAAGTTTGAAACTGCTCAAACTCTGAGATTAATCTGACACTTAATGCTGGATCAGTTGTTTCAATTAACAAAACAGACTGCCCAGCCATCCTAGTAGATGACCACCCTGAACGTCTTTGATATTTCACATCAAGCATGAAGTTTCCAATTCTTACCTAGACTGAGAACCTGAGGTTCTGAGAATAATTATAGATTTTAAATCAGCGGCTCTGTAAGCCTCGCAAGACTGCATAGAGTTCACCTTTATCGCACGATATTCTGCTAATGCATCGTTAGTCCTTCCGGCACTCCACAACTCTCGAGCACGACTCAAATCATCGACAGTTTTTGAGGCTTCATCACAAGATTGTCTTTGGGCTTCATTTAACTGAGAATAATCATTACACGTGAAGCAAACCTCTGAAATAATCTGCTTCGCATTTTCGGACAAAGGTTTTAATGATTGATTCTCACTGACTGATGCCCGTCGATTATATTGATCAATGGTGCGTTTTGCAGGATATTCTGATGCGTAATAGTCTATAGCAATCTTGCCATCATCTGTTTCCTCTCTTGTTTCGGAAAGGAAAGAACAAAGGCTTTTATAAGTGCCACGATAAGCATCTCTTTTTTCGCTTTTTTCTCCATAAGCTACTCGACAACTGGCTTCTGCATTTTTCACGCAATCATAGAATGCATCTGGCCAAACGCGTTCCAAATAGGTTGACCCATATTTATATTTTTTCAATGCAGGCCCTGTGCGTTGCGCATGGCATTTTAAAACTGAATCTAATTCTTTCTTAGGCGCTGTATCAGGTTGGTTTTGCAAAACCATAAACACTGTTAGACCGATAGAAATTGGGGCTAATATCATCACAGCATATTCCTTGGCGCCTAACCCTCCGACAGATTTTGATGCAAGCAGCTTCTCCGAAAGTGAAGCCTTTCCGGTGTTTAGCCTGATAATACACTTTGGATTGACTGTTATCGCTTGTTTTATTGCAACAGAAGCCATTGAGCGTTTTTGTGTGCTTCCTTTGATTTCAAATAAGTCATTAGACAGGTCTTGCGCATGCCATTCTTGGGTATTCGGATTTCTAACGAGTTTTATGTGCACCTCTTTAAGGTTACGTTTCCCAATTTGAAAGTCAGCCGCTTTTCCGCTGCCTATCACAAACTCATGTTTTTTGGGCGACACCAAAAACCGGTTAACCGATTTTCCGTCTGCAACTTCGATAAATAGATCAGGATCAGCCACAATATACCCTTTTTACAAAACATCACTGTTTAAGATTTCAATGAAAGCGGGCCCTAAGATTAGGAGCATAGCCGAACCGGCCATCATCATTGAAGGTAAAATAATTTTTGACTTTAGCTTCTCTCCCATTTGCTCTGCATTATTTGTACGCGCTTCTCTTAAGTCTTTGGCCGCAATATTCATCACTTGTGCCACTGGTGTACCCGCTTCACGGCTATTAACAATTTCGGTAACTGTTCGTTCAACGGAGAAAGCTTGTGTACGACCATTAAAGTTCAACATTGCATCAATGAAAGGCACACTTGCCTTTAACTCACCTGAAACCAAGTTTAACTCTTCAGACAAAGGTGTAGGCGTACGATCGGCGGTATACAAATCAAACGTATCCTCTACCTTAGCTCCAGCGCCTAATGCCATGACACTAAGATCCAAATAAAAAGGAAATTCATTGTCAATTTTTGTCTGACGTTTTGAAGCTTCACCATCTAGCCATGCAGACATCACAAAATATGTTAGTACTCCAATCGCAATCGAAAGCGCCACAACACCAGCCAAGTTCAGACCCATTGTTAATGTAACGAAAAATCCGGCGAATATTCCAGCGATCGCGATAGACCCAAATGTATCAAATACATCACGCGGTGTCGCTGTTCCTCCGATGGAACCTGGACGTCCTGCTAATTTAAATTTAGCATATAAATCATCTTCAAACCTGGGAGCCACTTCATCAAAAAAAGGCGTCAAGGTTTTTGAGATCAATCTCAGCAAAGGGTAGCGATCTAGCATTAGTCGCGTATCTTCAGATTTTTCAAATTTAATTCCGGAGTTAATATCTTTAATTCTTTGCCGTATCATAAAAAATATAGCGAAAGAAAAGCACAACACACAAAGTAAAACCAATAAGGCGATAAAATTGGGAGACTTTAAAAATTCTTGATAATTGAAATCCATAACCCCCACCTAAATTTTCGTCTTAAGAATGCCGTTTAGGAGATATAAAGCGCCAATGTATAAAATGACACTTATCAGCATAATGATTATTCCCAGAATCTCACCGGTCAGTGTTTCGATTAATTGAGGCTGTCCCATCATCACAATCAAGGTAATTACAAAAGGCATAACAGCAATAATTAGGACCGTCCGTTTACCATCCATTGTCGCCGTTCTAAGTTTTTCATTGAGTCGTATAATCTCACGCAAGGCTCCAGATAATTTCATGAGTACGACAGGAATATCACCGCCTCTTTTCCGTGCAACTGCCAGTGAAACAACAAGGTTGTTAAAAGCGTCGCTGCCTATACGTTTCGCCGCCGTCGTCATCACATGATTTACAGGGACGTTTAGATCAAGCTCGCTCGCAATTTGCCGCATTTCTCTGCGTGTTCCAGACGGTGCATCGCGAGACGTTAATCTCATGGACTCTTCTAAAGAACGCCCAGATCGCAACCATCTTGCAATTTGCTCAACGGTTTGGGGCAAGTCCCGCTCAAACTTTTTTCTTTCTTGGTCTGTTTGATATACCTGATAAAAATGAGGAAGCGTTAAACCTGCACCACCTGCAATAATTGCGAAGATTGGATTAATCGTCGCGATAAAAACAGCGATGAATAAAATACTACCAGAAATGATGGAATATAAACTAATATCTATTCCCATTGGACTGGCATAAACAGGACGATCTTTTTGAAGTGTGTCAGATAGATCAAGCTTACTTCGGTCCAGTTTTAGCAACTGCCAGCAAAGGTAGAAAAAGCTAAAAAATCCAATCGTCCATGACAGGCCCGTTAAAGCTGCCAATATTCTTGGGTCTTTTATTATATCAAGCATCAATTTCCTCCTGTAACTCAGGATTGAATAAAGCTAGATGCCGCCAAAATGTTGGCAAATAACCTGTCTGAGCATGAAAACCACCTGTTTCAGGATGGCCGACATATTCAAATATCGGTTCTAAAATTATATCCTCGCCATTTTCATCCATACCAACAATTTCTGCAATCGATGTAACGCGACGTGAATTTCCTTCGCCGGTCATTTCAAAACGGTTGGCTTGAATAATAATGTCAACAGCGGAGGCAACAAGATTTCTAATGGCAACCAAAGGCGGAGCGCCAGGGGCCGAAAGAACCATATTCTCGAGACGCAATAACATTTCTGGCGGAGAGTTCGCATGTGCTGTCGTCATTGAACCGCTATGGCCCGTATTCATTGCTTGAAGCATATCCAACGCCTCAGCTCCACGACACTCCCCAACAAAAATTCGTTCCGGACGCATACGCAAAGCTGAACGCACTAATGCACCGATATCGTATGGCTCTGAACTATCTGTTGTTTTTTTTACAGTTTCGAGCGTGACAACATGAGGTTTTTTAATTTGCAATTCGGCCGTGTCTTCGATTGTAACGATTCGATGACTTTCATCGCAATAGGCCGACAAGCAGTTGATAAGCGTAGTTTTCCCTGACCCTGTACCGCCCGAAACGATAATATTTTTTCTCAATCTAACGCAGTCTTTTAAGAACACCCTCATTTCTTCAGTCAAACTTTCAAAGCCCACTAAACGCTCGATTGTAAGGGGTTCATCAGGAAAACGACGAATTGTTAAACACGTCGCCGCCAGTTTATTCGACGGATCAATCTGGCGTTTCGCCAAGACTACGGGTTCCTGCGCAGCATGAACACGCGAGCCATCCGGCAAACGAACATCTACGATCGGGTTTTGCTGGTTTAAAGTACGATTTGATTGTTGAAGAATTTTTGAAACGATATTTTTTAATTCTTGATCATCTGTGAATCGGAATGGGTATTTCTCAACACGCCCTAAACGGTCCAAATATATCTCTTTATAATTAATCACCATGATATCGCCAACAGAATCAAGAGCAAGTAATTCCGTTAAGGGACCATATTCATGAATACGATCTTCGATTGTACCAACAAAATAAATTCTCGCAGCATTTATTGAAGGGGTTCGACCAAGTGTCGTTTCAAAGTTCTTATAAGCCCGTGAAAAGCCTGCTTCAAATTTACGAATGTCTTCCAGAATTTTATGTTGTGGCTCAACAATACCCGAAACGCCAATATGTTTGAGTATACTTTGACCTAGCCCCCTCATACGTACGACACCAAAAATAGGGGCGATAGACTCAGACGGTACATCACCTTTCTTTGGGTCGGTTGAAGATATAAATTTCGTCAATCCCCGCATAATCGCAAGCTTAATCGTCGCCGCAATTAATTCATCCGATTGCTTGGGTAGCTCTTCATCGAGGCGCGCCACTAAATTGTCATGGACCATTTTGCGGTCACGTTGACTATTAAAATTACGCTCACGTGACTCAAGTTCAGTCAAATGTTTGGCAAAATCTTTATGGAGCTTAGCCTCTAACTCAAGAACAGGTTCTATCCACTCAACTTGCTTGGCATATTCTGCATCATCGAGTGGTTCATCAATAAGCTCAAACGCCATACTTTGACGGGTCCAGATAGATCCCACCTCAAGTAAAATTGCTCGATTTTTCTTGAGGTTTATGGGCTCTTGAAGGGCGTTTTCTTCAGGATCAAATCGTGAATACTGATAAGGACTAAATTTATCTTCTACATTGACGGTTAGGGCCCAAACACCAGGACTGTGCTCTTCCAGATCAAACTCCAAAGGCATCGCCGCTTGTGCAAGACCCGGGTTAATCTCGATTTTTTCAAAATCAGACGAAGTTTTCGGGCTACCGACAAATGTACCTATGGCATAAGCCGTTCCTGTAAGCGGATAATTTTGGGTTCGCCCTTGAGCCTTATACTGAATTCTGAGCTTGAGTGCCATTGTCTGCGTTCGATCGTTTAGTTGCCGTTATTAATAACAGCATCAAAGTCAACAGATTGAATCGGCACTGGATTAGCTTCGTCTTTGCGGCGAAGTGTTAAAACCAATCCAACAGATGATTGAGACTTTGCCATAACTAACAGCTCAGCTTCTTCAGGTGTCACCTCTAGAGTTACTGTGCGGTACCCTCCGCCTTGCTCACGTAATTGTCTCGAAGCGCCATCAGATGTTACCCGTCCTGCCGCAATGACCTTCACGCTTTGTAAGATAGTCTTCACGCGACTTTGCGGAATGTCGATTTCTTCGCCTTGTGTCCCTATTGGCATAGACGTAAGGGTTTCAAAAACACCAAGAATGTCGACACGTGACCCAGGGTCAATAAACTGACCAACTGATGATAATTCCGTTACACCAATTGTAATCGCGCGCTTTCCTTTTTCAATTTGATCTAAATCGAATGCCATTGAGTCTGGCGGTACAAAAAACTGCTTTAACAAAAGCACGCCTTGTTCGATATCAACTACCGCGGCCCTACTTTCAACCCATTCACGATCCGCCGGCGTGTCCGCAACCGCAATTTGATCCATCCTTGACGACCTTGAAAAACACTCTCGAGTGTAGAGGCCTTTTCTAGAATCACCATCAAGGATCTCTCCTTTACCGATGAATGTATTTGTCCTGAGAAAACATTCTGTAAAACGTTGCTCCTCAGCACTGAGCTTATTCTTCGTTTCCCAAGCGGCGTACCCCCCTAAAATCAACGATATAAGCAAGAAAATAATTCCTAACCGCATTTACCCCTCCTTCGATAAATATCTGTCTTGAGTAATCACACCCAGACTACCCCCCTCGGGGTCTCTTATAAATATTTCACGCGTTTTCTTTTTTCCCGAAAATGTCAAAAATATATTTCGACCATCCAAATTTGATGTCTCTAATGCAAGCCCTAATTCCTCTGCATCCCTAATAAGCTGGAGTTTCAAATCATCTGCCGAAATTTTGTCATATTGCTGAAATTTAAAATCGCCCCATTGTGTTTCTTCACTGTAAAAACCGAGATCAAATCGGCTCATATTCATAAAGGCTTCACGCAAATCAGCGTCACCGTCAAAGACAAGAAAATTTACAATTGTCTTATTGCTTTCAGGATTTTTGAAAGCTGAGACCGCAAGGGCCGGGTAATCAGATTTTTCTGATAATCCCCCTACGTAACCACCTTCTTCTTTTGCGTATAAACGACCACGGAAAAGATCAGCATAAAATGCCCACTCATCGGTTCCCATTACACCAAAGAGGCTTTTGGTTGTCCAACTTTCTGGGATATTAGGGTCGCCAAGCGATTGATTATCGTAAAGTGTCTGAATAGCTTCCCTTGGCGGCAAATCCGTTTCAACAATTAAGCTTTTAGCTTTCTGCTCATTTATGGATATATCCATAGCTCCTCCACCCAGAATACGGTGTGGAAAGTCGGGAACTTGTGCCACATTGCTCTCTAATGTTCGGATGTAAACATCTGCTACGGATGCCTTTGGAAGCATTAAGTAAGACGCCAGCAAGATGAAGGAGACAGACAAAAACTGAAAACTATATTTCGTAAAACGCTGCGCCATGCTTAGCACTGCCCATTCGAAGCGCGTGGAAATAAGTTGGGGAAAAGATCATCCATTTGCCCATCAAATCCGTCCGTATCCAGTCCATCCAAAAGTAAGCGATCGTAACCACAAGCAATTGTATCAGATTCATCAAACCTAAGGGTTCTGACATTTGGGACCAGTGCTTTTTCCTGGATTTTAAAAAATTCAAACCGCGTCGGCCCACGATCAGAATAGGCGAAATCATTCACGACACATTCTGATCTGAAAAATTTGTCACCGACGTCGTTCGTGATTTCTAAAAACATTTGGTCGCCATTATCATCAATACGAGATTTAGACTCTAAATTAGCGACATAATCTTCATTCGGAAGTTTATCTTCTAAATATTGTGACGATAAACTGTCTTCGCCATTATCACAAAATGGGCGGAAAAGTTTCATCCCAGCAACCTCTTTTGGCAAGGCCCTATAGCTACCACCGATATCAACCTCTAGGCGCGCACTCATCCAAGCGGCCGTTCTCGCTTCAGACGCCCCGTGCAGGGCGGTCAATTGTGCTTTCGACATATCCAACACGAAAAAAGCCAGTGCGGCGAATAGAGGTAATAAAAGACAAAACTCAATTGCCGTTGTTCCTTTTTCATCTTTCGGAAATGAACGTAATTTAGAATTAATAAACAACGACATCCCCCCAATCCTCACAACTCGACCGAAACGAGTCAAAGCTATCTATAAATTGCTCAAAGCCTCCACCTGCTTTTTGCCCCATATCATCCAGAACCTCTTCTGGACGCGGCGGAGCCAGATCACTGGTTAAATTATTTTGTAAAATAGAGTTACATCCTCGCCCATTTAAAAAACTGGCTTGAACCAGACGCGCGCGCCAGTTTTGTGAATATAAGTCTGGAGCAGAAGGATTATAAATTTGTGCCTGAGAATAGGCGTAAATTGAAATCTTGTCGTCTTGGTCTGGCAAGGAAATCTTACCCTCATCACGCGCGACCGTGAAAACAGACATATAACGTGAGTCTGTAAATCTCTCTAACAGGCTCGACGGAGTAGACCCTAATGCGCTTGCTGCATTTTGCATACCTTTCAAACCCACAGGCCTAGGTGTCATTCGAGCAAAATTTGGCAAAATACCTAGCGAAGGAAACGAATCTAAAACCTTAATTTGATCCAGAACCGCACCCCCAACACCAAAGGTACTACAATACAAATCGTCTAACTTTTCTGACATTTCAAGAAATGCATTACTATTCATACTTTGACGGTTTGAGCCATCTGGAGGCCATTTTTTTAACCAAGTTTTTTGCTGCGCAATAGGCCTCTCTGGTCCAGGGTGTCCAGCCATACCGGAACCATAAAACCCAGGCCAAGGCGCATCTCTCCATAAATCATCCAAGTTGCCGACATATCGCGCCATTTTGGTTTCATCATTTACGTGTTTGAACGCTGTCTCGCCACCACTATGCATCCAAGGGCCGCGGCCCGTTGGATAACCACGCCCGGGACTGCCATTAAGTCTTCCTCCTTGATAGCCAGCATAACCTAAACGTGACGTTTGACTCGGCGTACCTTTTTTGCTGGCGTCACAAAATTGCTTAGCAATTGATCCAGCATTTAATAAATCCGATGCACTCGGACTGAAGCTGCCTTTCGTAGCGGGAACACCCATGCCAATTGGGTTATTGTCCCCGCATTTACGATCTGAGCATCCCTGCCCACCAAACGTGTAGAGGTTCTCAGCCCCATGATATTCGGCTAATTCGAAACTCGCCGCACCAAAATCATTCGCTCTTTCTTCATCCAATAAATAATCATCCATCTCATAAATGGCCTCAAAAGCACTATGAGAATATTCATACCCATTCATGGGTTCATATTTTATCCAATGCTTATAAACAACAACGCCAGCGTTATAGAGTAGAAAACCTTGATAAACCCCCATTCCTGTCATCCAGGTGGCCGTAATAGGCGCAGAATAAAGACACCCAATCTTTGTCTTACACCATTGAACATTCCAATTATTAACTTTGCCCGTCTCAATTAAAAGCTGAGCCTCAACATAAGCCGTTTTCGCCTCAGCCTGTAAGGCATAAGTATGTAAACTTGCCCCAATTATTCGCGTTGTGTGTAATTGCGTTTGCGCAACATTATTCATGGAAATGACATTTAATGACCGCGCCGACCATTCAGCCTGACTTATGGCTGCTGAATCAGCTGCCTGCTGAAGTCGCGTCTTCCTAAGAATAGCATCACCAGTGTCCACCATATAGAATAATATTGACGTAAAAAGTAACATCATGAAAAGCATTAAAGGTAAAATATACCCCTGCTCAGAACGTCGAAATCGTTTAATTCGACCCATCAAAAAAGAGGCTCTAATGTTATGTGGAACAGAGGACACTTAATACACCGTCACTTCGGCATTTATATTAGAATAATAGCGCTTTCGACCCGATGAGTCAGTCGTCGACCGCGCCCCAAAAAGACATTTACCTGACTCGCAATTATTGGAGAAATATGGGAACATCAAATGCGCACGAAATGTCAATTTTGCGGTAACAGGATAACCTAAGTCACTATCAGCATTCTCTCCTTGCGTGAGCGCTATTTCCGGACCAACCAAACGTGCAGCCATCTGAGTTCCGTCCTCGAGAGTTATTTGTTTGTTTTGAAAATCAGATCGCGATAATTCACCAACAATAAGCTCAAGGTTCAAATTTTCTGGGTCATAAGCATAGCTTGCGCGCTGTCTGTTCGCCGAGACCAAACTCGCCTCTTTGAGTTGAGACTGAAAAGGTATTTTATCGAAAAAGTCCGGAACATCACACCCTCCCCCAGCAGAACAAGCAAGACGCTTATTAACAGGAGAGGCAGAAACCAATGTTTTCTGAGCCGCCCTTTCGGCAATCTCTTGATAATTTCTAGAAACAGGGCGAGGGGCGCGCTTATTCAATTCAACAAAATCCCCAAACTGGTTTACTGCCCCACAACTGTTTGAAAGATTTGGCTGCACCTTCGCCAAAGTGCCACATATTGATGGCATGTGAACTCGTGCAGATCGTGCGGCATTGTAGGCCGAGTAATGAACCACCAAGGCCGTTCTCATTAATATAGTCATTTGCCCTAAAACAACGAAAAAAATTGTCATAAGTGGCGCCATAAGCACAAATTCTATCGTCCAGTTTCCACGCTCATCTTTAAAAAAGCCAGCTTCCCCCATCCGCCGCCTTCGGCGTGACAAATAAAGCAAAACAAAGCAAACTGAGATAAACAACCCAAGAATCAATGCACCACGCAATACAACTTCTGACCAAAATGTAGGAGAGTCCAACAGGGCCTCCCATAAGCCAATTTCGCCCGAACGCCTCATCCGTTGTAGACCTGCACAACCGGAATATACGTGTATGAAAAATACAAGGCTGCTATGAAAGCACCTGGCGCAAATGGCATCTTAACCATCGCCTCACCCTGCACATTTGAAACAACATGTTTTGATGATTGCTTTTTGAAAAGCTTAATGAAAGGCGCGAAAATTCGCGACAAATCCTTAATCAGAAGCCCACCTCTTCCAGACAAGATCAGATAGACGAGGCTCAGTGCGGATGAAAAAAGACACGCCAGTAAAAGAAAAATGATTATATCGGGAAACCCCAAAATCAAACCTGACACCCCCATTAATTTGACATCGCCAGCCCCAACAATTCCTAATATGTACAGAAAGAAAAAAACCAAGAAACCAGCCGAAAAGCCTATTAGAGCATTCTTTAATGCCACCTCCCCAAGAGCAATTAAGCCTAACCCGAGAACCCCACCGATTAAAGTTAACCAGTTCGGAATTTTATGCGTTCTTGAATCTATTAGTGCCGCTACAGCCAAGAAAGCGCAAAGTACGGCTAGAGGTGCAGTCGTAAAAAGCGACATATATATGCCGCTTTGTTACGAATTAAATCACCACTATTAAGTTTGCAACTCTAATTTCTAGCAACTCATCAACATCTAAAGCAGCCATTCCACCAGGAGAATATTGAGAACCCGTCTCTTCATTGAAGATTTGATCTGCCTCATCAGAAGCCCGGTCTCGAGAGCTATTTACAAGGCCCGTTAGCCAAAAAACAAGCGGTAAAGCGACTATACCAAGAATAATTAAACCTACGACAAGATTGTTTCCATCTTCATCACGTAAAAATTTGTTAAAATAGTTTTTCATAAGACCCCCGTCATTTTATCTTAAATTGCACTATCAAAATAAAAACCTTGATACAAGCAAATATTAACAGATAATTAAATTTTTCTTCGAGCTTTACAACTTGCAAAAGAGTTAATGCTTAAATATGATAATTATTAAGCGGGGGGACTACTGAAATTGTTCAGAATATTTTATTTATCGCTCTGCACAACTGCATCTTATTTTGTTGCATCGCCGGCTATTGCGCAATCTTCATCTGAACATCATGAAAAAGCCACTCCGATACAGGAACAAACTCAAAATGAAGATATTACAAAAGAAAGCTCTCACGAAAGTACGTCGAATATAGTCAGAAGGTTACTCAGAAAAGAAGCGAGTGATGATGATATAAAGGCAGCCACAGAACCACCTAAAGACAACCAAAGCGTTATCAACGAGATTAGTAAAATACTTTCCACAACATCTCCAAGTGCAGAAATGCCCCCACTTGCCGAAAACGCTCCCACCACACCTGAGAACCAAACAAACCCTAAGATGCCTGAAGAGGTATTAGTGAATGAAAAAGCAGACACAACTGATAGCTTGAAAGACGAGGAGCAAACACCCGATCATAAAGTTGAAGGTGCCATCAAAGAACGAGAGGTTGGCAATCTTGATGAAGACCATGCATTTAACGTCGAAGCTCTTCCTGAACGCATCAAGCTAAAGGCTATTATTAATTACAAAGGTTTTTCCAAGCCGATTACAACATGTCGAGCTCAAATTTTAAATGTAAGCCAAGGCACAACAGGCAGTCTGTTTGAAATTGAAGGAAATATACATCTTTCAAATTCTGACGCCATCCCTCCGGGCTCAAGTCATAAAGACAAAGTAAAAATTAATTTTTCCAACCCATTACCTTATGGGTCTTCTAGCTGCCAAAAACACAATTTAGAGACGGAAGAATATCCTCTGGAAGACTTAATATCCTTGTTAAAAGATTCTGACTTTGCCTTCACAGTAGAGCCTAACAACACTCTTTTCATTGCTTATGTTAATATGCAGTCTGAAAAAATACATAGGTCAATAGCGCGCTGGCGAGAGACATTGGACATCACTAACAGTATTTACAAAACTGGCGTATCATCCAAGAAATGGACTGACGGTATCCTGATAGGGCCTGATAAAGACGGTAAAATATCGCCCATATTTATGCCTTTAGGTAACTTCCCAGCCGAAATTATGACAAGCTCGAATTTATTAGAAATTGCGACTGAGCTTTCTACGCAACCTCGGCAAAGTTTTACGAGAAATCCATCTCTTAATCAAATTAGTGAAAGATATAACGCTGGTGATAAGACAGCCATTTTATTTATTAGTGATGAATACCCCTCTTGCCGTTCTGCCGTTAAATCAATCCAAGCTTCTGGAATGACAAACGATCAAACAACGTTTTTTATTCTACCCATGTCAGATACATCCAATGACACGGGAGCGATAAAGTTATCGAGTTCCAAAAAGATCTTCCGTTGTGAAGTCGGAAAAGAAGCATCTTTTAATAATAATATCGTTGCCTTTGACCTCTTTGAAAGATCTGAAAATTTGGATTGGAAAAATGCAATGAAACAAGCTGAAAAGCAGGCTGAGAAAGTGGAGTTTTCACGTGAGAAATTTTAGCAAGAACATTAAGCAAGCTTTGCTTTCGGGCTGTTGCTTTATACTAGCAAGCGTCCCCGCAATAGCTCAAGACATGATAGTAGAAAAAGATGGAACGTGTCCTGCAGAATTCGGCGAGTCCTTAGCATCGAGTGAAAACCCATTTGCATTTGCCCTATTGTCAAGCCCACCTTTATTTACCGGACCAACAGGGACAAGCGAAGTTGTCCTCCCTGAAAATGTTGAAATCCGTTTTAAAGAACGCCTCAGTCAATCTAAAAGTGAGTCAGGGCGAACTTTGATTGGCATTTCAAAAAAAGGGGAAACGGGTTATTATTGTGGATGGACGGAAAGTCCTTTCCTATTAAGAGACGGCCTCAAAAAAATGAAGGTCACTGAATACCACAGAATAGTTGGTACTGATCGTGGCAATCAATTTGCAAAACAGGTCATTAAAATTAATGGCGAAACCAAAGAGATTGAGAATCCTCTTGAGCTAAAAGCGCTTTTGAGAAGCAACCCAAAAGCCGCCTCTGAAGGAGATATAGACTCAGCACGACGCGTTGCCATTTACGATAGACCGGTTGGCAGTAAGCGTAAGATTGCAGATGTTGGGATATTCAGTATATTCCGCGTTTTCGCAGCTTATGAAATCGGTGATGAATATTGGTTCTTTGTCGGTGGTGATGACTTTCTAAAACCTGGGTCGATTGCAGGTTGGATTCCGCAATCATCTATGTTCCCTTGGGAGTCTCAGGTCAGCCTATACTTCAACGAAAATAAAACAGGCACGGCTATATATGCGAATAATATTGCCTTGGTGGAAGAGAATGATAACGCTGTCCTAGGGCGTCATCCTGGCTCGAGCGACCTCGAGCCTTTGGAAAGTAATATCGCGCGTTTCCCAATATTGGCCCATATTAACAGGCCTTATGAAGAAGATGACATTGGATCACGGGAAACTAAATATCAAATTGGTTTCTTTGGTGAATCCTGCGACGGGGACGGTGAAAGTTGTCGTTCAGGTCAAGATGCTTTGGCAGAAATGAGCGAGAACATTCTAAAACAAAAGAATTTTAGAAACATCGATATATTATATGTCCTCGATAATTCCAAAAGTATGTCACCTTATTTTTCCGCAGTTGTTGACGGCGTCAGAGAAGCCACACGGAAATTAGATTTGGACAATGATGAGAATGAAGCGAAGGTTCGTTTTGCGGCCGCTGTTTATGGCGACTTCTTAGAAAAATCTGAAAACCCGGACATTAACAATCTTGAATTTGAAGTTGTCGCCAATTTTGCAGCACCTGGTGAAGTGTCTCACCTCAAAAAGCTGACCGACAAAGCGGATAATAATGATTATTTCAAAGATGGTGCTTACAAAGACATTCCAGAAGCTGGCTCTGCAGCATTAATACGCTCAATTTCGGATCTAAATTGGTCCAGTAATTCTGGTTCAAAGCTTGTCATCTGGATAGGTGACCATGGGGATCGTCAAGACGAGAGCTTAGACACGCGCATAGAAACGGCGGCGAAGGGTTTTTTTGAAAATGGCATTAAAATAAATGCGATTAATGTTGCTGGGAATTATCGTGAGAATATTAACGGACACTTCATTGGACAAGCTAAGTCTATCCGTAAAAAAATAGATGCCTTGGCCTCTACTTCTGAAGATAGTGAAGGTGGTATATTTGATCCTTCTATCAAAACTGAAACTGTTCGCTTGGCCTATGATGCCGGAGCAACCGCTACAACAACAGAAAGCGTTAATCGTACAAAAGACTTAATTGTTGAGAGCGTGACCAATATTAATCAAGAAGCGTTAGCAGCGGCAGATGTATTACAACAAGCTTTCGAAGGTAAACTCGTAAAAGTAGCGGATATTAAAAAGAATTATCCGAATGCGAGATTGGATGAAATTCAACTGGCACTTAAATTACAAGGTTATGATGAAGCGGCTATAAAGCGTATTAGTCAAGAGAAGCAACTCATGACTGAAGGATGGGTCTTATACCAAGAGGATAAAAATAATTTTGATTTCTGGATTAATATTCCAGGTGAAACAATGCGGGATTTCCAACGTGTTGTCAGAACATCTTGTGAAGCTTTTGGAAAAGGCAGCGTACGTGACGAACTAGAAGATGCTATGATTAACCTCGCACAAAAAATGTCTGGCGATAGGGTTACGACAGATGACCTATCTGGCATGGCTGTATCGGAAATTATTGTAAGATACCTCTTTATCCCAAAAGAATATTTTGGATCGTTCTTAGACTACACACCGGACCAAATTGTCGAAGAATGGAAAACAAAGAGAGCTGAAGGTGATCATGAAGGTCTTAGAAATATTTATGAACCTATTTGCAAAAGTAGCTATCTCATAGAAACAGTTATTGACGGAAAGCGTCTCAATGATGAGAGGCTGATATCGGCCTCTGACGATGATGGGTATTATTACAAGACGTCAAAAGATAACCTGCGAGACTTCACTTGGACATGGAACAGCAGTTCTGGAGAAGATTATTACTATATCCCTTCTAGCTACCTTCCAGGCGAAATTGCACGTTATCGTAAAATTGATTAGACAATAAAGTATGCAGGGGCTGCTCTATAAACTTCGCGATATTACTTGTAGCTTTAATGGCAATGCGCCTGTTTTATCTATAGGCGCATTAGACATTCCCAAAGGCAAGGTTATCGCCGTTCTAGGTGAATCTGGCTCTGGGAAAAGTACGCTATTAAATATTTTGGGCCGTCTATATCCATCGGATGTTACAGAAAATGCCTCTGCACTTTTTTACCCAGACAGTCTTGATCGACCCATTGATTTGGTAAAAGAAACGCCTGGAGATTATTGCTCATTTATTTTTCAAAACTCTTATTTGTTTGAAAGTGGCTCGGTCACATTAAATCTAGATTTAATGGATATTATCGCGTTAAACGACGAAGAATTTCAAAAATTTCTAGAACAATTTGGGATGCCAACAGAGGCAGGCAATAGAATCTCCGCACGCGTTAGAGACCTTTCCGGAGGACAGAAAAGACGCCTAGCGCTTATGTCAGCCCTCCTCCGCAACAGAGACACGATCTTAGCCGATGAGTTAACAAGCGACCTGGACCCTATATGGGCCGAAAAGAGCCTCACTATATTGAAGGATTGGCAAAGAGAGACAGATAATCGTACAATCATCTGGGTTACGCATAATTATGAACAAGCTTTAGAATACGCTGATATTGTATTGTTTCTCACCCCAGATGGCGAAATCAATGATATATGCCTTAATGAAGATGGTATTGCCTCACCTATTGACTGGCCTACGAAAAATATCAGCGAATTAAAAAAAATCGTTGCCAATACAGCGCCGTCGGTAAAAAATACTACGCCCTCTAAGGCAATCATCGAAAATATAAACCCAGTACCACCTAATCTTTCCTTCGGCCCTGCCGATAAAAAGACACAAGCCATCAATAATTATTCGCTCGCCGCTTCATTGGCTGTCATGACAAGCTTTGAACCCGGGCGAAACTGGCTAGAAAAATTTCAAAAGATAAAAATCTTCACACATATTTTCGTCTTAAGCATTATTCTTACCTTGGCGACATTAGCCTTTGGGGTTTGGAGTTTTGTGGGCGCAGACGTTGAACGACAAAAGCAAGATCCACAAACGCAACATTTTGTTGTTGTCCAAAATATGCGCGCTGCCAATACACGGCTAAGGCAGCAAGATCTTGACCAACTCGATAGCTCTCTCATTAGTTTTTCAAAGAGCTCGGCTTCGCCCTTCGAGGGTTGCATGACGTCGGATCAATCAGAGGACAATGCGTCAAAGGTTTTTGGTCGCTTGGATCAAATTGAGTCCGTTTTGTTGACTAATCTTGATAATGATCGCCCTATTACGCGCAGAGCGCGCCTTCTACTGCTTGACCCCTTGGACCCGTTATTGGCTTGTATGAAAACCTTATCGGTCTCTGATCGAACAGAGAATACGCAGACTTTGGGATCGTTAATGCAATATCCGGATGAGTTAAAAATCGCACTAAGCCAACAATTCTATGATCAGGTGATATTAGAAGGATCAGTGGGCAATCCTGATACCGTGCAATTTGCGCGAGGTTATGATGCTAAGGGACCGTCATTTGAAATTGCCGGTCTTATGCCTGTTGCCCCTTACAACGACCGCTTTGCGATTGATGGCGTCAGCACAACAGAGATTTTTAAAACATGGCGCAGTATTACAGGCGAAAACAGCCTTAAGGATTTTGATGCCGCCTCTGTTTATTTTACCGAAGATACGGCGAAGGATACGATCGCAGAAATGAAGAAGCGTAATTATATCTTCAATGTCGAAGCCTATAATAAGTTTTCATCAATTGTCGAATTGCGAAATGTGATTGAAGATGGGTTCAAGATATTTGCCCTAATTGTCATTTTTTCTATCTTATCGACAATTGGTTTCCTGGCTTGGTTATTCTTATCAAAATTTGCTCAACCGATTGGAATTTTGGCCGCCCATAATCGACCAACACGTATTGTCCTCTATGCTTTCTTAACGCAAATTATGATGTCACTTGGAATCTCTGTTGTGGTTGCCGGGGTAAGCCTATTCGCTTTAAAAGCGTTCATTCCGGCTTTGGGCAATATTGTTAATCCGTCCCTCTTCGGCCTTGCCTTCATAATCGTCAGTATAAGCGCGATTATCGGATCAATCGGAAGCTTCATGCTCTGGAGCCGAGCCAATAAATATCCTATGCAGATGCTGAGGACGTGACTAAAAACTGTAAAATTATAAAGTGTCAATATTGCACATAGAAACCCCATGCAAACAATAATGGAAATATGATTAGGTTGATAAAAAGGAATGTTTTAGTCAAAGTTTTATTTTGAGGCGAAAACAACAACCAAAAAATTGCCAGTAATAACTGTAATAGTGGATACCAAAGCTGGGAAAAACTAGATATTCGCAATATTGCTTCATCAGTGTTAAGGCCCCTTACTTTAACAGTCTTTCCAATCAAATCAGAGCACCACTTTGAATTCCCAGATCCAAATATATAACTCCCTCTTGCCTCTTCTCCCTTTTCAGTTATTGCAATTGGCGCATATATTATTCCTTGAGAATGGCGGTTAGATATATTTCCTGAGCCCATTCTCACCTTCATACTATCACATTTAGTAACTTTTGCACTTTCGACTTCTGAGTTAGAAATCAACTTTATTGGCTCGACAATTGAAATCTTATAGCCGCCACTCCAATTGACATACATTGATGCGAAAATGACCATCAAAATAAAACCGACCAGTTTGAGACCAGTAGTATTTTTTCGTTTTTGTTCGTCTTTCGTCAATGAAGTCATTTAATATGACTGGAAAGAATATTTAGTATTTCAGGCGATACTAAGTGACGGTAATTAAAATCTGTTCTTGCATTAACTATATTATTAACGTCCAAGTCAGTAGGTAAAATATATAAATTTTTTCCATTTTCTAATACGAAAAAAGTAAAATTACTACTTGAAAACCAATCAATGACTTTTGGCACTTCACCTATGTTCCTTATCATATCCATATAAAGTATCATGTCAGAAAGAGCCGAATTTGCCTGTCCTTCTTCCCAGTAAACTCTTAAAAACCGATCCTGCTTTGATAGAGGCTCAAATCCAAACTCCCTCTCTAACAAAATTGAATATTCTTCCTTAGTTCCAGCTTCATTTAACATCATGATTTTTTCGAAATGTTTTTCGTATGATTCACTAAACTTACTTATTATCGTTTCATCTAAGTCTTTTTGCGATGAGTAGTAAAAATCGATATCTTTAAACTCACCTATTTTTACTTCATTTTTTTCTAAAAACTCCGCATTATCTTTTATATAGTCCAAGAATAATTTATACGTACGCTCTACGAATTGATTTCTCTTGCCTTTAAACAACTTACATTCATTAGAAGAGCATAAAAAATCTTCTACTATTGTAATTTTTTTGCCGTTATCCAAAGTATAAGAAATTCTCAACCGGTTTAGGCCACCAATTTTTGCTATAGATTCAGGCTCACGCTTCTTAACCCGCGAATAATTTTTAAATGAATTTTCAAACACACGTTGGTTATTGGTATCGCCCAGGTCTATTTTTTCGCGGGAGTAGTCTACAAACTCATCTAAATTACTATTATTTGCCTTTTCAATAAGTTGATCAATTAGAACAATTTCTAATCTCTCATTACCAAGATTTTCCTCATAAAAAATTGAGAATGAAATATCCGAACCTTCATTCCCCTGGCTCAAAAAGGGAAATTTAACTTCGCTCGCCTCGACTATATTATAGCAATAAAAGTTTGAAAAAGCTGCGAACCCAATTATAAGTTTAAAATAAAGAAAAATTGTTCTAAACATTAGAGACACTCCCCGCCAAAAGCGTTCCATAAGCCAATTTGAACATTCAAATCATCTGGCAAGGATACATCGTCAATCCATTCACCAAACATATCTATTGTACCTGTGAGAGAAACAATTAACAATCCAGGTTCAATATTATATGCACAGTCGTCAGTGCCACAACCTGTTCCTTTATTAAGTCTTGCGTCAATACTTAACCCACCAAATTGAACTACAGCCGATGCTGCACCATCCTTTAATTCAATGACCTCATATTCATCTCCACCACCGATAATTTCAAATTCAGCTTTTTTTACTTTTGCTTCCACGCCAGTTTGAAGAACAGCGGAACCTGTTCCCCCTATTGTTGCGCACCCTTGTTCACATTCAAAACTATACTGACCAGTAGCGCTCGCTTTTAATTCAAATTTTAGAGCCACACCGCCCCATGCATCAGCTGATAGTTCATATCTAATACCATAACCAAACATTGTCAGTTCGTTATCCCAATTTGCCTTTCCGTCAACTCCAAGTGTTGCACGAGCACCAATAGTTAAACCGCCCTCAAGTTTATGATACCCACCGGTGGCTGGTAAATCTGGACGGCAAACTGCGCAACATTCTTCACCATACTCATAATCACCAAATATTTGAGGTGGATCAATTTGAAAATTAAATGGAGTTGTTTTGAGCGCTGTATCAATAGCCTTATTAACTTTACTAATATATTTCTGTGTTGTTATGTCCTGTGCTAAACCGACAGACCATTTTTTTTCTGGGTAACCCTTGCAGACTGACTCGGGACGAGGACAGACTTTATCATCTGGATTAGTTTCATTATTTCCTGGGTTTGAATTATTGTTATTTTCAGGACCAGAATCATTTACAGGAACTGTTTCATCTCCATTGTGAATAATGGGTGGAGTGACACACTTTTGTTCAGTATAATCATAGTATTGTTCTGCACCTGAATCCGTTGAACACTGATTTAACTCTATGGTTGGTTGTTCTACTGCATCCCCAAAATCATAATTTGGAGCAATAGCACAATTCTTTATCAACTCTTTATCAAGCGAAATCATTTGGAGTTTGA
>CAYTAJ010000001.1:88810-94126 GCA_964435725.1 uncultured Algimonas sp. | reverse complement strand
GCGTGATTGGGGATTGGGATAACCCTTACAAAACAATGAATTTCCAATCCGAAGCAGACATTTGTGGCGAGCTTTTGAAAATTGCCAAGACGGGTCAACTTTATCGCGGCTCAAAACCCATCATGTGGTCACCCGTGGAGCAAACCGCGCTCGCTGAAGCGGAAGTGGAATATAAAGATAAAAAGGCGACGCAGATTTATGTGAGGTTCCCGGTCTTGCCGTCGAGTGTTAAGAGTATTGTTGAAAGCCATGAAGCGAAAGTTTGGGTGGAAGACTTTGTTCTGAAATTCGATAATCGACCTCTTACTTCAGGGCCTGATACAGAACTTGCAGCCAGAGCAGAAGAACTGCCTTTGCAGGATAGGTTAAAAATCAAACTACTTGATACAGGTATATTGATTTGGACAACAACGCCGTGGACAATTCCTGCAAATCGAGCTGTGTCTTTAAATCCATCTCTGGACTATGTTTTGATAAAAGTTACGCATCTTAAACAAGATTTACCTTTTGAGCCTTGGGTTAAACAAGGTGATAAGTTCCTAGTTTCTAGTGACTTAGTACGTTCTGTTGAAGATAGCTTGGGTGTAGAACTCAGTACTCAAATGGCACGGTTTAAGGGTGAAGAGCTGAGCGCCTTAATTCTGAATCACCCTCTCAAAAACATGGAGGGGGCTGAAGGTAAATATGATTTCCCCGTCCCACTCCTTGAGGGCTCTCACGTCACAGCCGAGGCGGGTACAGGTTTCGTTCATACCGCGCCGTCCCATGGTGAGGATGATTATGTCGTCTGGATTTCTAATCAGAAAAAACTAGAAGCCCTCGGCATTGACCCTGTCGTCCCGATGACTCTCGATGATGCTGGGTGTTATACGGATGTGATGCCAACGCGTTTCCAAGGTCTCGACGTTATCCGTACGTCGCCTGCTAAAAAACGCGGCCAAGACGGAAAGGCGAATGGCGAAGTTCTGAAAGCGCTTGTCGAATGTGAAAACCTTCTGGCGAGAGGTGTTATGATGCTTCGTGACGCGCATAGCTGGCGCTCCAAAGCGCCCGTCATTCGCCGTGCAACACCGCAATGGTTTATCTCCATGTCCAAAGACGGCCTTCGCGATAAGGCTTTAAGCGCGATTGATGACACACAATTCTGGCCGGATCGCGGACGTAACCGTATTGGTACTATGGTCGCGGATCGTCCCGACTGGCTCATCTCGCGTCAACGTAATTGGGGTGTGCCGATTACACTTATGGTGGGGTCGAATGGAGAGCTTCATACAGAGCGCGATGATGCCGACGCTATCAATGAACGAATCTTAACGGCTGTCGAGGCCAAGGGTGTCGATGGTTGGTTCGACACACCGCTCGAAGACTTCATGCCTGACAATAATGAAGGGTGGAGCAAGGTTACTGACATCCTCGACGTCTGGTTTGACTCAGGTTCGACCCATGCGTTTTGTTTGAAGCGTCGTGACGACTTACCCGACCGTGCAGATTTATATCTCGAAGGGTCAGACCAACATCGCGGTTGGTTCCAAAGCTCGCTCTTGGAAAGTTGCGCAGTTTACGGCGAAGCGCCTTACAAAGGTGTTTTGACTCACGGTTTCGTCGTGGATGAAAAGGGCCTTAAAATGTCGAAATCTCTCGGCAATACAATGAGCCCCGAAGATATCTCCAAACAATACGGCGCAGAAATTATGCGCATCTGGACGGCCAGTTCCGATTGGGCGAATGACCTTAAAATCGGAAAAGAAATCATCCAAACCAGTGCCGATGCTTACCGCAAAATGCGGAACACGCTCCGCTATATGATCGGTGCGCTTGACGGATTTAATTATGAATCTGACAAGGTGGACTACGCCGATATGCCTGCGCTCGAAAAATGGGTGCTGCACCGCCTCGCGGAAATCACGGCAGAGCATGAAGGCTGGGTGCGTGACCATGACCATAAAAAGATTTTCAGTACGCTGTTTAATTTCTGTACCGTTGATCTCTCATCTTTCTATTTCGACATCCGCAAAGACGCACTTTACTGTGACCCGCTCGACAGCACACGCCGTCGTGCCTGTCGGACGGTCATGCATTATATCTTTGAGCGCCTGACAACATGGCTCGCGCCGATTATGTCCTTCACAATGGAAGAGGTCTGGCAAGCGCGGAACCCGTCCGAAAATGGCTCTGTGCATTTGGAATTATTCAGAGATTGTCCAAGTGATTGGCACAATGAGGCTTTGGCTGCCAATATAGAAGCAATTCGCGACTTCCGTACGCAGGCCCAAGAAGCGATTGAGCCTTTGCGTAAAGAGGGGGTTATTCGTTCTAGCCTTGAAGCCTCTGTCAAAGCTGCTGAGAAATCCTCACTCGTAAAGGCGTTGTCAGTGCTCGGTATTTCCAGACAAGAAGTCTATATTAATCCTAATAATCCGCAGGATACGCTCGCCGACTACCTCATTGTAAGTGATTGTTCACTTACTAAAACGCTGAGTGAAGGTGAGATTGAGGTTGGCGATTTGAAGCAGCAAGCTAATTTTAGGAAATGCGAACGTAGTTGGAAATATTTCAAAGGCGAGGGTGAGATCACACCGCGCGATGCAGCGGCTGTTGCGGCTTTTGATGCAGCAACCTAGGCTTGGAGTTATTTGCTACCCCTTGTCAGTAGTTAGGTGGTGAAAGGCATTCTCACTAACTCACTTCGTTCGCCGCGTTCGAATGATGCATATCGTTATTCAATAATATCTTGACAGCTGCTCTTCATTTTATTATCGAAAAACAATAAAGGAGAGTGTTATGAAAAATCTAACAAAACTAAAAGCCGCGAGTGCCATCTCGGTTTTGACTCTAGGCTTAATGACAGCCTCAATATCCCATGCCCATCCTGATCATGATGATGACGATAAAGGGCCGCGGGTCGAGAAATCATTCGATTTTACAGGTTTTGACGCGATTGAAGTCGTGGGCGTCTACAATATGGATGTCGAAGTCGGTGGTGATTTCAGCATAGAAACATCAGGTCGTGAAAAAGATATGGATAAGATGGATGTTTATGTGAAGGACGGCGTTCTTGTCCTCGCAACCGATGAAAATAAAAAGCGTCGTGGGTGGCGTGGCAATAATAATCGCGGCATCGATATCACCATTACAATGCCGTCTCTCACCGGGTTGGAAATTACGGGCATCGGCAATGGCGAGATTAACGGCATTGATGCGGATGACTTTGAAATTGAAGTCGCCGGTATTGGTGCCATGGAGCTCAATGGACGCTGCAATACGTTGGATGCTGATTATGCGGGTATGGGCGAGCTCGATGCGCGGGGCCTTAAATGTAAGGATGTCAATGTTGATATGTCAGGCATGGGCTCTGCAACTATTTATGCGTCGGATAGTGTAGACGCCGATATGTCCGGCATGGGCAGCATCGATGTCTATGGCGACCCAAAAGATGTGAAGAAAGATAAATCCTTCATGTCATCTGTGACGATTCACTAAGGGCAAAAGCCAGCCATCAATTTAACATATCATAAGTGAGATAAGATGAGCTGGCTCTCTTGCTCATCTTAGGAAAGTCGTCGCGGAAATGTCCGCCGCGACTTTCTTCCCGCGTGAGCGCGGCAGAGGCAATGATGCGGGACGTGATTAACGGGTTGGCACGGCCAACAATCTCGATCAAATCATCAATATAATTTATAAGCTCATTCAGGTCCTTGGCATTGCGACGCACGCCGCATTTAAGGGTCATTGCTTGTCTTAAGCCCAAGCTAATGTCTTTTGTCATAGACAGCCAAGGTTGACTGCGAATGGTCGTCGCCTTTTTCGGGGCTATATCCATGGCATTAATATGCTCTGCCGCCCGCCCGCCAAAAACGACGGCTTCGAGCAGAGAGTTACTGGCCAGACGATTGGCACCATGCACGCCTGTTGCGCTGCACTCACCGACAGCAAATAAGCCATCAAGGCTCGTTTGCCCTACGCTATCCGTGGCCAAGCCGCCCATATGATAGTGCACAGCGGGTGAGACCGGGATGAGGTCTTTGCGTGGATCGATGCCCGCGCTCATGCAACTTTGAAAGACGGTTGGGAATTCTTCGTCAAAATGTGATCCGATGGCTTCGCGACAATCCAAATAGGGCTGACGACCGGCTTTAATTTCGGCAAAGATGGCACGGGCGACATCGTCACGGGGCGCTAACTCGCCTTGTTCGTGATAGTTCGGCATAAATCGTTGACCATTGGCATTGGTGAGGACTGCGCCTTCGCCACGTAGAGCTTCGGTCGCGAGTGGTGCGGGATCGCGGCCAATATCAATGGCGGTTGGATGGAATTGAACAAACTCCATATCCCGCATTTTAGCTCCAACAACAGCGGCCATGCCAAGGGCGTCACCACGCGCAGTTTTCGGGTTTGTTGTAACGGCAAATAACCCACCAACACCGCCTGTCGCCATGACTGTAATATCGGCTTCAATGCCCAAAAGCGCACCATCATCTCGACGGGCGAGGGCACCTGCGACACCGCCATTGGCATCAGTCAACAGGCTTTCAGCGCGCCAACCAATAAGGCCGGTAATATGCTCAGCGGCTTTTGATTGCTCCACCATAATATTGATAATTTCGCGTCCGGCCGTGTCGCCTTTCACCCGCGCGACACGGGGCATGGAATGGGCCGCCTCAAGCGAGAGGTAGAGCCGTCCTTGGCTGTCACGGTCAAAGGGTACGCCCATATCCGCGAGGTCATGCACGCGGGCTGGCCCTTCCTCCGACAAAATTTTCGCTATGGCCGGATCGACCAAGCCGTCACCTGCTGCAATCGTATCCTTTGCATGGCTTTCTGCACTGTCATCAGGAGAGAGCGCCGCCGCAATTCCCCCTTGTGCCCAAGCCGAAGCCGCTCCAACCTCAGAGCGCCGTGATGTTAATACAAAAACCGGACGCGGCGCGAGTTTCAACGCCATATAAAGTCCCGCCAGGCCTGCGCCAACAACGAGAACCGCGCCAGCGGGGAGGCGTTTCGTATCAAGAGAGCCGATGGTCAATTAGATAACTCTAACGTCTTCCTCGGGAAGGCTTGGATCAAAATGACCTTTCACCGGGTCGAATTTCACATTGATCATATCCATGACAGCCTTGTGCGCGCGGATACGCATGGCTTCTGGTACGAGGACTTCATTGGTTTCATCACGGAGGCATTCATAGAGGTTTTCGAGCGTAATCCGTTTCATGTGCGGGCAGAGGTTACAAGGACGGACGAAATCTGTATCCGGGTTTTCCATCGCCACATTATCCGACATCGAACATTCCGTTAGAAGGATAACGTTTTTTGGTTTTT
>CAYTAJ010000001.1:74168-88710 GCA_964435725.1 uncultured Algimonas sp. | reverse complement strand
GCCACATTATCCGACATCGAACATTCCGTTAGAAGGATAACGTTTTTTGGTTTTTTATTGGAAACATAGTCCGACATGGCTTTAGTTGAACCTGTAAAGTCAGACTCTGCGACTACCTCCGGCGGGCATTCAGGATGGGCCAGCACAACGACATCGGGATGGGCGGCACGCATATCGCGAACGTCTTGGGCGGAGAACCGCGCATGGACTTCGCAACGCCCATGCCACGCTATAACTTCGACGTCTGTTTGCTTGGCGACATTTTTGGCCAAGAATTCATCGGGCAACATAATGACTTTATTGGTGCCCCATTCTTTTGTGATGTGCTCGACAATCGCCACGGCATTGGATGATGTGCAACAGATGTCTGACTCGGCTTTAACGTCAGCAGAGGTATTCACATAAGTGACCACAGGGATACCGGGATAGCGTTCTTTAATCAGCTTAATATCTTCTCCGGTAATCGAGGAGGCGAGGGAACAACCCGCGCGCATAGACGGAATAAACACGCGTTTATCCGGGCAAAGGATTTTTGACGTTTCCGCCATAAAATGCACGCCACCTTGGATAATCATGTCCGCGTCTGTTTTTGTCGCTTCAATCGCGAGGCCCAGACTGTCGCCTGTATAGTCACCAACGAGACCAAAAATATCCGGCGTCATATAATTATGCGCGAGGATAACGGCGTTTTTTTCTTTTTTGAGTTTATTAATGGCGTGTACGAGGGGAGCATAAGCAGGCCACTCAAATTTCGGGATAAAGTCAGAGACCTCTTCATAAAGATGATCTGTAGCGGCCTTGACTTCATCATCATAAATGAGTCCTTCTGGAGGACCATCAATATCATTGCCGGGTACCGCGCAGACCCCATTGGCGACTTCTAAAGTCTGGCCAATCCACCGACCATTTTCCCAATTTACGAGTTCTTTGCCCATTTAGCGGCGCCTCCTGCAACTGTACTGGCCTTTATATAGGGGCTCTCTTGCAGTGAGGCTATTGAATTCCGCCCATAAAATAGCGAATGGACAGGAATATTACCGCTCGTTTAGCTGGGGTTCATCTGGCGTTTCTATTCGAGAGCATAAGCAAATTCTTCTCGGTAAATTTTATTGTCTTCATTGACGTAATAGGTCGCGACTTCTTTCATCTGAATTCGGTCACCAGAGGCTTTATTGGTTATATCCATCTCATAAATCACGCAAAAGCGATCATCGCCATGCGCGAAAGGCCCTTCGGCAGAAGTCGAGTGAACTTCATTGGCACTTTCCCAAAAGTCGTGTTTGGCATAAATCGCCTCAACACCTTGAATTTCATTCGACTCTTGGCCGTCCATGGCCATGGCTTCGGCAGAGACGCAATCTTGCGCGTAAAGTTGTGCAACAGCTTCGCGGCCTTTATCTTGATTATTGAGGTCAATCAGTTGTTGACCAATTTGCATGAGCTCTGCGGGATTAGGCATAATGTCCTCCTTAGTTGCCTAGAGGCATTATAGCAGAAAAATACGCGCGTCTTATGACTATTTTTAATCCACCTTCTGCACGAAAATCGCGCCGGCACTATAACCTGCGCCAAAGCTGCAAATCAGGCCTTTTTCTCCTGCTTTGAAATCGCCGCTGTGTTTATGAAAAGCGATGATAGAGCCTGCTGAGGACGTGTTGGCATATTGATCTAACACAACGGGGGCTTGTTCGATTTCGACATCTTTGCCGAGGACTTTCTTGGCGATGAGGACGTTCATATTGAGGTTGGCTTGATGGAGCCACATGCGCTTAAGCTCATGTGGGTCGATGCCATTCACTTTGCATTCCTCAGTAATCATTTTTGCGACCATGGGGACGACTTCTTTAAAGACGCTGCGTCCATTTTGAACGAAGAGTTTGTCTGTCAGGCCTTTGCGTCCACGTTCCCCATGCAGTCCGTCATCTTCTGGTGCACAGTGATTGAGGAACCCAAAATTGTTACGAATATTGTTTGAGAACTCGGTAACGAGTTTTGATCCAATGATTTCCCAATGCTCGGCTGGCGCAATGTCATCCGACTCGACCAAGAGCGCTGTGGCCACATCCCCAAAGATGAAATGTGCATCTCGGTCTTTGAAGTTCAAATGGGCGGTGCAAATTTCCGGATTAACAACCAAGACAGATTTAGCTTGGCCGCCAACAATTAGCCCGCGCGCCGTTTCCAACCCAAAAGTTGCAGACGAACAAGCGACATTCATATCAAAGGCAAATCCTGATGTACCGAGGATGGATTGCACCTCAACCGCGACTGCCGGATAACCGCGTTGAAGATTGGAGCAAGCGACGATAACAGCGCCGACCTCTTCCGGTTTGCGACCAACCGACTTGAGGGCTTCCCGTGCTGCATTTGCCGCAATTTCGGCTAGTATAGAGGGCTCTTCATTAGAGCGTGCCGGTATGCGCGGCGCCATGATATTCGGATCTAAAATTGGCTCTTTTGAAATCACAAAACGCGATTTTACGCCTGAGGCCTTCTCAATGAAGGCAGCATCTGAATAAGTGAGGGCGTCTTTCTCGCCAGCTTCTATTTCGTCTGCGTATTCGCTGTTCCATTTATCAACATAGGCATTGAAACTTTCCACAAGTTCTTCATTGGAGATGGAGTCTTTTGGGGTCCAGAGACCGGTCGCACTGATGACGGCTTTCATGCCTATTCCTTTAGCGATTTTTCACTGTTTTCGTTCTCATAGCTATGCAACGTTACGGTCATAGAATTCAAGAGTAAAAGGAGTACATTCGCATGCCGCAAACAATACTCATTACAGGCGCGTCGTCGGGCATGGGACGAGACATGGTCAAATTCTTTGCAGGCAAAGGTTGGAAGATCGCCGCAACGATGCGCAATCCTGAGAGAGATGGCGCAGACCTTCTATCATTGGGGCATGTGAAAACTTATCGCTTAGACGTGACTGATAATAGCTCCATTGAGAAAGCGATTGATGACGCAATCTTGGATTTCGATGGTGTAGACGTCATTGTTAATAACGCTGGCATTGGAAATTTAGGCCCCATGGAGGGCGCCAGTGAAGCACAAATTGATCAGCAAATCGGCGTAAATTTCCGAGGCCCTATCTCTGTAATGCGGGCTATTCTACCGCATTTTCGGGCGCAAAAATCGGGGATGATTATCAATATTACCTCCATCGGAGGCCGTATCACCATGCCACATAACAGTCTCTATCACGGTATGAAATGGGGCTTAGAAGGTCTCACAGAAGCTCTCTCTTATGAATTGAGACCTTTTGGTATCAAGCTAAAGCTTATTGCTCCCGGCGGCGTAAAAACTGACTTTGCCGGCCGATCTTTGACCCGAGCCGATGCCAGTTTGGATAAAGAATATGAACGTCAGGTCGGGGCTTTCATCGCTGCTGCAACGGGACGCTCAGATAATTGGTCAGAGCCGCGTGTTGTTTCTGAAGTCGTCTATGAAGCCATTACTGATGGGACTGATAAGCTTCGATATTTGGCTGGCGAGGATGCTAAAATGATGTGGCAGACCCGGCAGTCTTTATCCGATGAAGACTGGATTTCAATGATGACAAAAAACTTTGGCTTATAGTCTTATTTTGGCGTGATATTTGCACATCATGCAGATTGAATTCAATCTGCGGGTCATGATGTGAAAATTTCGGCGAGAGAGCGCTTAAAATTATTGGCAGGCGCCAGTGCTTTGGCACTTGGGGCTTGTGGTGGTGGCGGTCGTTCTACGCCTACACCGCGCGTAAGTGTAAGACCGCCGTCACCGCCTCCTCCCCCACCACCAGTAACTTCACCGCCGCCTCCACCACCGGTTCAGGGATTATTACGAGATACCTACCGGTCAAATTTCAAGGTGGGTGTTGCTTTACAAAGTGGGGCTCTCACACCCCCAGATACCTCCGCGATTATTGCACAAAATCAGTTTAACAGTCTCACACCGGAATTTGAATTAAAGCCGGATATTATATCGCCCCGAGAAGGGGTGTTTGATTTTACAGTGGCCGATCGATTAGTGGATTGGGCGCTAGAAAATAATATGGAAGTGCGGGGTCATACTTTGCTTTGGCATGTGACAACACCGGATTATTTTTTACAAGGTACGCGGGATGAGATTAAAACACGGTTGGAAACTTATATCTCGACCGTGATTGGTCACTTTAAAGATCGTGTCAAAATTTGGGATGTGGTGAATGAGGTTGTCTCAACGGATATATTTAGAGGTTCTGAGGGTATTGGCCCAGATAGGCGGTCAAATTGGTATGAGGCCGTCGGTAATGCGGATTATGTAGAATGGGCCTTTTTGGCAGCGCGCGCAGCGGATCCTGATGCTATCCTTTTCTTAAATGATTATGAAACTGACAACCCAATTAAGCAGGTTTGGCTGCTTGAGATTTTAGAACGTCTTCGCACTAAAAATATCCCTATTGATGGAGTGGGTCATCAAGCGCACCTTAGGCCTGAAACATCGATATCTGAAGTTTTAGGCGCTATTGATGCAGTCGATAATCAATTTATGGGACTGACACAGCACATAACGGAACTTGATCTCAATGCTTATCAAGACCCCGGAACGTGTTGGGAAAGTCAGATAAATTGCGAGGCGGATATTGGCCCTGTCCCACCCGATGCTCTCTTGTTAGAGCAAGCCCTTAAAATGCGTGAGCTTTTCGATGGGCTGGAAATGAGATCTTCCGTAACCTCTGTCACGACATGGGGTGTTATTGATAGTGACAGCTGGCTTAATCGAACGCCAATTACGCGTTTTAATTACCCGTTATTTTTTGATCGGGAAGGCGAACCCAAACCTGCTTTTTACGCAATAACAAATCCAAGCTTCGAGATATAAGTCTATTCCAGCAGGCAAGGCGGGTCTTCGGGCTTTTTATCCTTTCTCCTTAGGCACTCTGCATAGCGGTCGGCACGGCCTTTTGTCTCATATTGATCAGGGTCTGTCCTCACAGGTTCAAGGGGTGTGACACAAGCGGATAATGAGACCGCAAAGCCAATGATGACAAGTCTGTTTTTCACTTAAACGTTCCTTGTATCGCGACAAGCGGCGTATGCATGACAATCAGTACTGTGATCATTGACCATGCCAACGGCCTGCATGAAGGCATAGATGATAACGGGGCCAACAAATTTGAAACCGCGTTTCTTAAGGTCTTTTGACATTGCCTTTGACTCGGGACTATCGACGGGTGCGTCTTTAAAATCTTTCCACGCATTTTGTATAGGCTTGCCGCCCACAAAGTCCCAAAGGTAGTTAGAGAAATCAATGCCTTCTTCATCCCGCAGTTTTAGATAAATTTGCGCGTTGACAATAGCCGCATTTATCTTGAGCTTAGACCGTATAATACCTGCATCGGATAAAAGACGAAGCCGATCAGCCTCTGTGTAATGTGCGATAATATCCGGATCAAAACCGTCATAGGCTTTCAAGAGATTATCGCGTTTACGCAAAATCGTAATCCAAGCAAGGCCCGCTTGTTGTCCATCTTGAATGAGTTTGGAAAATAAGGCTTTGGAGTCATAGATGGGACGCCCCCATTCTTCATCATGGTAAGCGCAATATTGCGCGTCATTGGGAGGAACCCATCCGCAGCGTGGCAGGTCAGGATTATGCTTAGGGTAGTCAGGGTTTATGCCGTTGGCCATCGCATCATCTCCTGTTCGGTGAGTTCTTCGTAACGTGATTGCCCTTTTGAATTATCGCCGTCTATCCATTCCCAATCGAGCGACATGAAAATCCGTCCCGCTTCATTCTCTTCAAACTTTGCAATAGCTTTTCCGGCTTTCAACTCATGGTCTGTTGTCAAACAATGATAGAGCATTTCGCCTTTGCCCTTTTCATTGAACTGGCCGATAATGTGGCCTTCGCGCACATCCCCGCCAAAATAGTCGGCATAGAATACAATGCCTTGTTGCCAGAAATGAAATCGTGTTTTACCGGATACAACTCCATTTTCAGAGTTTTCCACGGGAACAAAAACACGATTATCTAAAGAAATCCTGCTCAAAAGACTTTCTCCATCCCGATATTACATCGGTCATAAATTGGGTGAGGTCCTTCGTGATTTATGACCCATCCATTGCGTTTATAGAGACGCAGCGCCGCTTCGTTTTTTGTATTAGACAGTAAGAAGAGGCGCGGTAATTTAAGCTCGTCTTTGGCGAAGCTTTCAACAGCTGACATCAAAACCTGCCCAATACCACGACTACGAAAATTTGAATCAACAGCCATTTTGGTAAGCTCATACTCTCCATTATTATGTTTCTTTAGAGCCACCGCACCGACAACAATGTCGTCAATGTGAGCAGAGAAGACACTATTGCCATTTTGAATATATATTTCCGGTTTCGCGATCATAAGCTTGTCCGACTCTTCGAGGAAATGCAGGTCTTCAATCCACTCTGCATTGAGAGCCGCAAAGCGAGGCAAGGCACTAACGTCGTTGCGTTTGATAATAAAATCAGTGTTGTTGACCATCAACTGAATCCATTATGTCGATTTCATTGCCATTCACTGTTGGTGAAACTTCAGAGTCCTGCCAACGGTCTAGTCTGACTAAGGCCATCGCCATTTTTCCATGCACATATAAAATCTCGCCCAGCACACGGTCACCGCCCATGATTTTATCGCCAGATTCCGCTTGGTCGGTTAGAACAACGCCTCGCATTCTCTTTTTCACCGTCGTCATGCGTTTCATGCGGCTCACCACTTCTTGGCCGACAAAACATCCTTTTTTGAAGTCAACACCACTCATCAGATCCATATTGGAGTCGGCGGGGAAGGTGCTCACCGTCTCAAAATCCCATTCACTCTCAACAACGCCAAGGGATAAGCGATGGGCATTATAATCCGCATCCGCTTTGATAACATCCTGCGTTATAAAACGCCGTCCTAAAGTTGGATGACGCGGATCGGCAAAGCCTTCGTCACCTTCGCCGTCCCATAGAACATAGACATGATAGTCTTCGCTAACATCTTTGATGTCGATAGGCGCACGGAGCTTATACATTCGCAATCGTTTAAACAGTTCTGCGGAAAACTTTCTGGGCGTATCAATCAGCAAATCTTCGCCGACTTTCGTCACAAAGAAATCTGCAATTATTTTGCCTTGTGGTGTAAGTATCGCTGTAAACGTCATGTCCTTCTTAAGGTTATTGGTAATAATCCCCTCAAGCCAAGGGATTAATCCTTCTCCTGAGAGCTGAAAAATAGAGCGATCTAAACGAGCAATTGGCATGGGCGTGATAAAGCATGATTTAAGTGGAGGGGGAAGAGCCTTAAAAGGGGCAAGGTGCTTCAAATGCCATCCTCGTTCCACCTGTTGGTTCTCGAAATCTTAGACATTGAGAGTGGAGATGAAGCCTCGCGCTTCGTTGGAAAACCTCATCTGGCGCATAAAGCCTGTCCCCCAAAATAGGATGTCTCAGACATAACATATGTAGGCGCAATTGATGGGACCGTCCTGTGACTGGGTGTAAGCTGACACGCGTTGTATTGTTATTGCGCTTAATCACAGTCCAGTCCGTTACAGCGTGGCGTCCTTTATTGAAATCAATCATCTGCTTGGGGCGGTTAGGCCAGTCTGTCCAAACCGGTAGATTGACGCGACCAGACTCGCCCTCAAAATGACCGGCAACATCGGCGATATAAGTCTTCTCTGTTTGGCGTTTTTCAAATTGTAACCCCAAGTGACGTTGCGCATGTTTGGTTTTGGCAAAAACCATCAAGCCCGATGTCGCCATATCAAGACGGTGAATGGTAAGGGCTTCGGGGCAATGCGCGCGAACACGCGCTTCCATACAATCCGGAAAAGACTTTCCCGGAACACTTAAAAGCCCTGCGGGTTTATCGACGATTATATAGTCGTCCGTTTCAGTGATAATTTTAAGGGGGTCGGTTGGAGGACAATATTCAAAAGGCCTGTCATAAACAGGAAACTTATAGGGCATTATCGCTTAGTCACCGGCTCGACCACGACGTCTTTTCCGTCAAGCCGTAACGCCAATTCCCCGCGCAACATAGCCAGTGCATCTTCGCCAAACATATCGCGGCGCCAGCCTTTGAGCGCCGGAATATCTGCGTCCTCACCAAACGCGGCGAGCATATTAATATCGCTGGCATTGGCCACCATACGTGTCGCAATCCCAATGACTTCTGTTCGCAAGCGTAGCAAGGTACGTAGCATTTCAACGCGCGGACCAATATTGGCTGGCATATGCTGAACTTTGGGGGCAGGTGGGGCATAGTCCGCCGCATTTTCAACGGCGGCATTAATGGCGTCGACTAAGCTTTGAGCCGAGCGAGATTTCTCGAAACCACGCGGGATACCTCGTAAACGTTCCAAGGCTTTAAGGTCACGCGGTCTTTGCTGGGCGAGGTCATAAAGCGCATCGTCTTTCAAAATACGACGGCGGGGTACATTTTTCGAAATGGCTTCGCGTTCACGCCATGCCGCAGCCGCTTTAAGTGCTGCCAGGTAATGCTGTTTGGGATTGCGGACTTTCAAACGTTGCCAAGCGTCCTCAGGTTCAAATGTGTAAAGGCTTTCAGCCATTTGCGGCTTCATTTCCTCTTCGACCCATTTCAAACGGCCTTTATCTTTCAACTCTTTGACCATGTCAGGATAAAGGTCGCGTAAATGGGTTACATCAGCCAGAGCATAAGACAGTTGTTTGTCCGAGAGGGGACGGCGCGACCAATCAGTAAACCGTGCGCCTTTATCTAGATTAATGCCAAGGCGGCCTTTTACCAAGGCGCCGTAACCAGCAGAGTCACCAAACCCGAGGGCCATGGCCGCAACTTGCGTGTCAAAAATTGGGCCTGGTACGGCGTCACAGAGCTTATAGAATATTTCCATATCCTGACGCGCGGCATGCAAAACTTTAATGACGCCTTTGTCCATTAAAAGGTCGCAAAAAGGAGCCAAGTCGATCTCATCATTAAGGGGGTCGACAATAGCCTCCCGTTCCTGCGTCGCGACTTGGATTAGGCAAAGCTCTGAGTAAAATGTGCTTTCGCGCATAAACTCTGTGTCCACACAGACGAAATCTTGCGTGATTGCGTGTGCGCAGAAATCTGCGAGTGATTCCGTTGTGCTGATGACGTTCAAAACAAAAGGCCGCCCTTAGGCTGCATCGACTCCGTGCATTCCAAAGACTTCTTGTAAAAGGTCTTGGGCGGCCATTGTGGCTCGTCGCTCACTATCAGGGTTAAACTTCAAGCCTAAGGCCTTGTCATTGGCATCTGGCACCATAAAGGCGTGACTTGTTTGTCCATAAGCGTGTAATTGCCAATCACATTTGGCATCGGCCAATTCTTTACCAATCGCAACGACTTGATCCGGTGGAACCATAGGATCATCCCAACCATGTGCGATGAGGACTTTCGATTTTATTTTCTTCTTGGGCAAATCCGGAGCATCTAAAAGACCATGGAAAGAGATTGCGGCTTTGAGGTCCAGCCCCGCGCGTGCCATATCGAGTGAACATAGTCCTCCGAAACAGAACCCCATAACGGCCAAGGCTTTTGCATCAACCATGTCCAAAGCAGCGGCTGCTTTATATCCGGCTTTCAGACGTTTCAGCAAAGCAGCTCGATCTTCTTTGAGAGGGCCCATCAACGCCATTTTGTCATCGACAGTTTCCGGTAAGGCGCCGTCCCCATAATTATCGAGCGCAAAACCGACATATCCCAATGCGGCCATTTGAATGGCTTTATCTTGGGCAAAGCCATCAAGCCCACCCCATGCATGGTTGACTAAAACACAGGGTTTTGGATCAGCATAAGTCTCGTCCCAAGCCAGATAACCCACGCAAGTCGTTTTCCCGTCTTTATACTCAACAGGTTTGGTTGTGATTTTCATTGAAAGCTCCAATTAAGCTGTCTTGTTGTTTGGCGCTTATTAGACAGTCTGCCTGTTTTTTCAATTGGTAGTTTGCGAAACGTTTAGGGAATTTAGCTTCAGTTCAAGGCGATTTTGACCGCAATTCGTTGAAAAGTGCTTCGGATGGGTGAGTATAACTTTTCGTTAATTTTAACGAATAATTATCCATATTTTGACATGGTCTTCCGCGAAACTGTCCGGAGAGATATGATGTCTTACAAGATACTTGCCCTGAATCTGAGCGCCGCATTTTGTTTGTCTGCTTGTGCCACGCATCAAGAAAATCCCAATTATCAATATTCTTCAAAATATGAAGGACCCGAAGCATCGACTCAACTGGCGACAAATACATCTCAGTCTCAAACGCAAACTGTGGTCTATTCAGATGCTATTCCGGCACAATCAGACGTCATTATCGCCTCCACATCTATTGAGGCATCGCCTTACGAAGAAGAGATTACGGTTATAAACGCTGCGGCGATAGCGCCGTCGCCTACGGATCAGGCCTATGTCGGTCAAGAGGTGGTTGGTACGCCCGGATACGGATTATATGTGCCCGAAGATACGCAAAGTGCAGAGGCTGCGTCCACTGGAGCTCAAGCCATTGATTATGATTATTCTGAGAACTTCGTCTCAACAGGCGCTGATGTCGATGTAACCAATGAGACTATTCGAGTGCCATCTGCCCAATCTATAGCCGCGCCGTTAGTGGGTGCAAATTACGTCGTGCGCGAAGGTGACACTGTTTATTCTATGGCGCGACGCCTTTGTGTAGGTTTGAACGAAATTGCCGGCCCAAATAATCTGGATCAGAGTTTTGGTATTAACATTGGCCAAGCCCTCATCTTACCAGAGTCGCGCTGTTAAATTCGCTGGGACTGCCCTCCACAAAAAAACCTAAAAACTAGGTGCAAATTGTGCCTGAAATGATTATGTGCGAAAACGAACATTGTCATAGGGGACAGAGTCATGCGCAATCGCTTTGCTAAAATTCTCGCTACAATTGGTCCAGCCAGTCGGGCGCCTGAAACACTTCGTTTGTTGCATGATGTCGGGGTCGACGCCTTTCGTTTGAACTTTTCACACGGCAGTCATGAAGATCATGCGGCTTCAGTCAAAAATATTCGTGCCGTTCAAGAAGCGACTGGAAACCCCATCACGATCGTCGCCGATATGCAGGGACCTAAGCTGCGCTGTGGGCCGTTTGAGGGGGGCTCGATCGAGCTGTCCTTTGGCGAAACGGTTACAATTGAATGCTCAGAAGAACTCGGGCGCCCCGGTCTTATTCGTATGCCGCATCCAGAGCTTATCGAAGCTTTAAATGAAGGGCATATCCTGAAATTCGATGATGGTAAGCTCATGGTGACTATCCTTGAGAAGGTCGATGGGATGTTAAAGGCGCGCGTCGATGTGCCGGGTAAACTCTCGGACCGTAAAGGTATCAACGTCATCAATGCTGTTCTGCCCATGAGTGCTATGACGGATAAAGACCGTGAAGATATGGCCTTCGCGCTCACACAAGACGTTGATTACATCGCTTTATCCTTTGTCCAAACAGCACAAGATGTGATGGATGCGCGCAAAATTATTGGTGATAAAGCCGGTATCATCGTCAAAATTGAAAAACCGTCCGCAGTGGAAGACTTGGATTCTATATTGATGATGGCAGATGCGGCTATGGTGGCTCGTGGTGACCTTGGCGTGGAGCTTCCGCTTGAACAAGTGCCGGTTGTCCAACGTCAAATCATTCGCAAAGGGCGAGCTTTAGGTAAGCCTGTGATCGTGGCCACGCATATGTTGGAGTCTATGATAGACGCACCAACGCCGACGCGCGCAGAGGCGTCTGATGTAGCGACAGCGATCTATCAGGGGGCGGATGCCGTCATGCTTTCGGCAGAAACAGCCGTAGGGCGTCATCCGGCAACCGCCGTTGCAATTATGGACCGGATTATTGGTGCTGCAGAGTCTGATCCGGAATTTTGGACTTATTTTGACCAAATCGAATTACCCCATGACCCGACGGCCGAAGATGCCATTAGCCAATCCGTACGAGGTATAGCCAAGACACTCGGTTGCAAGGCGGTTCTCGGTTACACGCTGACGGGTTCAACCGTGCAACGCATTAGCCGTGAACGCCCACCCTGTCGCGTCGTAGGTTTGACCCCGTCCAAACAGACAGCTAGTCGCTTGGCTTTGACATGGGGCGTTCTGCCGATCGTCACAAAAGATCCTGCTAATTTCGATAATATGCTCGAGCGTGTTCAGGATGTGGCGAAGGAGCAGGTGGGGCTCGAATCAGGCGATCGGATCATGATAAGCGCCGGTGTCCCATTCGGCCGCCCTGGCACAACCAATATGCTCAAGATTGAGACGATTGAGTAAAAGGTTTAATCTCGCAAGGGTCGGAAGGCGCGCTCGCCTGAGAACAGCTTTGCGGATGTCGCCACAAATAAAATCCACGACAGGCTATTTTGTTGTAGGATAGCGCTCTCCGACATGGAAAACCCAATATAGGCGATCAACATCAGGACGACGAAGTAGGTTTCTCTCCCACCGCGTTTAATACTGTTAAGAGAAAAGCCAAGCGTCAGGAGGCAATGCACCGCGAAGATGGCTACGATGCCGACACCGCAAGAGAGCCAAATTTCGACCCAACCATTATGAGCAGACGGAACGCCCCATTCCAAGACTTGTCGCACGATATAAGAAGGCCCCAGAGGGTCCTGCCAATAGACTCCAAACCCATAACCGAGCCAGAACTTTTCCTGAATAGCTTGGCTTAATAAATTCCAGATATCTGTCCGCCCGGTAAAAGTCGGGTCTTTACCAATCAGACCAAACATTTCCTCCGGGATAGCAACCATCAAAATTGCAAAGCCAGATATTCCCGCGACTAAAGCGAGAATCAAAGGAATACGCATAAATGGGTTCGTTCGATATAACTTCAGAAATAAGAAAAGCATGATGGATAGAAGAGAAATCAAAAGGGATGTCTTCGATGTTGAGAGTAAAACAAGCGCAAAACAAAGAAGGCCCGTCGGAACATAAATCCACCAACGTTTAGGGCGTAGAGCAAAAGCACACATGGCCACAATAAGACCCTTCGTCATCATCCCGCCGAGTTGGTTTTTTTCTACGAATACGCCGCGCCAAGCCCCTGGGTGAATTTCGCTCATTATACCGCGGGCTGGGTCTGTAAAAACTATTGCGAAACACAGAAAAGCGATAATGAGAAAGCCAAGGGCAATGATTTGTACCATGCGAGCCCATGTAAAATAGGCCGCGAAGGTTAGGCCGATATATGTCGTCAACAAAAGAGCAATAGCACGCCTCAGCGTAACGCCAGGATCAATAGACCAGAGCATAGAGACACCGGCGTATAAAACACAGAGAATGATAAGCGGAGAGAAGGCCGCCATCCGAAAGACCTGAGCGAGTTTTGGTAAGCTCAAGAGTAAAACGAGAGCATAGATAGGAAACCAAGCAAAACGGGCAATGGGTACCTCTTTGTCCAAGGTTTCGGTGCTGACGAAAATAAGATTAATCAACGTGCCGCTGGCGAAAACAATAATTAGAACAAAGATTGCAATCACCAACGCATTGAGCATTTGCCCAAGCGCACGATTACGCGCCGCCAATTGTAGCTCTGAATAGGGAACACTGACCATGATGCGGGAGTAAGCAATCATGGTTAATGAATGTTTACACTTTTCGGACGAAAAGCACTGCGTCTGAAATTTCAATAGAAAGTATTAGGAAAACCTATCTTAAGTAATTTGGTTTAGCCTTGTGAAATGTTTTCGCGTTTGAAACAGATTCCGGCTTTACCGGCAAAAGCCGAGTATGGGTATATTCCTGGTCTTGATGGCATACGTGCCATCGCCGTTTTGATTGTGATTATTGCCCATTTTGAAATAACCAATCTGATACCTGGCGGATTTGGCGTTACGGTATTCTTCTTTATCTCAGGCTTTCTGATTACACGTTTGCTTTTGGCAGAGTCCAAGAAAAAGGGGCGTATTCATCTGAAAGATTTCTATATTCGCCGAGTCGTTCGTCTTTATCCGGCGCTTATATTTATGGTTCTGGGCAGTACAGGACTGTATTTGGCCCTTGGTCAAGGTGGACCTAAACCGTTAGAGTTGACGTCGGCGCTCGGCTATTTCACCAACATATATCAGGTTGTTGTAAGGGCAGGGGGGGAGCTGCCATTCATGCCTTGGACGCATTTATGGTCACTGGCTGTTGAAGAGCATTTCTATTTGATTTTTCCTTTGTTTTTAGTGGTCTTTGGCGCTTTCAAAAAACGTCTTGTTTGGGCTTTAATGGGGGTGTTGGCGCTTGTGCCTCTGTGGCGATTATTTACCTTCACAACATTCGAAACACTGTCTGTTGTCGATTATAATTACATGATGACAGATGCCCGGTTTGACTCCATCGTTTGGGGGTGTTTGCTATCTGTTTTGCTAGACAAAGACGCGCGATTAAAATTGACACATTGGTTGACAGGTTGGATTCCAATTATCGCCGCAACTGGTATTTTGTTACTCTGCTTCATTATTCGTGATGAGAGTTTTCGCTATATCTGGCGTTACAGCTTGCAGGGTATTGGGCTGTTTATCTTGGTGCTAAATCTCTATTTCTTCCGTC
>CAYTAJ010000001.1:71072-74068 GCA_964435725.1 uncultured Algimonas sp. | reverse complement strand
AGCTTGCAGGGTATTGGGCTGTTTATCTTGGTGCTAAATCTCTATTTCTTCCGTCATGTGAGTTGGGGATTAAATATCCTGGAGACATGGCCGTTTTTATGGATTGGCCGACTGTCTTATCCACTCTATCTCTGGCATTTTCCCGTGCTCGATTTGAGCCACAGATTGATGTCGCCGGGATGGGCACAGACTTTGGTGGCCGTGTTTGGGAGTCTAGCGATTTCTATTTTTTCATTCTTTATCGTAGAGAAGCCTTTTATGGCTCTGCGCAAGAGGTTTGGCGCGCACATCGTTAAGCGGCCCCACTGAAGCAGTCGCGCCGAAAGCCTAAATCTTTTTATTTCTTAATCAGACGGAGTGGCTTTTTTATACTCATTAGCTCGTTCGGTCGCGATGATATCGCGTACAGTTTGCGCGTCATATCCGATTTCTTCCAGCGCGCGAGCGGACATTTGTAACCCTGCTTCAATCGCATCGGGCACAACGAAATGGGCACCTGCTTGGTAGAGATCTTGTGCATGATCAACGTCTTGAGCACGGGCGAAGATGGGTAAGTCGGGCCGTATTTTATGACACGTCTTAACTATGATTTCCGTGCTTTTTGGGTCATCCACTGTTATGATCATCATAGAGGCTGTTTTTAGTCCGGCCTTCAACAAGGCTTCTTCGCGGGCGCCGTCACCCAGATAAATCGAAATACCTTTCTGCCGTTGGTCCCTGACGGTAGCTGGCTTAGTATCCAAAGCTACAGTGGAGGCATCGGTTTCATCTAAGAGACGGGCTGTGGCCTGTCCAACACGCCCAAAACCGATAATGATAATATGATCTTGTATCGTTATTTTATCATCGGGGATTTTATGGGCTGTGTCTCTACTAACGAACGTAGCCCCGAGCTGCTTTCCAAGCTGCCACAAGGCGGGAATGAAGAGCATTGTTAGCGCGGCAATGGCGGCTACCAATGTAGCGGTTTCATTTTCAATGGCTCCATTGGCAGAGCCTGCTGCTAAGACAACAAAAGCAAATTCTCCGGCCGAGGCTAGTAGAAATGCGGCCTCCCATGGTAGTTTTCGTCCCCCTACAAAAATCCGCACGGCAAACCAGATGATAATTGCTTTAATCAGCACAAGCCCAGCAACACCTGCGGCTACGATTGTCCAATTTTCGGCAATCACCCGTAGGTCGAGTGTCAAACCGACTGTCATAAAGAACAAGCCAAGGAGCAGACCTTTAAACGGTTCCAGATCGAGTTCGGCTTGATGTTTAAATTCCGTTTCGCCCAGTAAGAGGCCTGCCAAGAAGGCACCAAGAGCCACAGATAGTCCGGCGCTGGCTGTGATCACGGCGGCCCCTAAAATCACAAGGAGTATAACGGCCATGAGGTGACCTCTACCGCCGTTGGCAGCTTGATGAAACACAGGTCTAACAACAAAGCGGCCTAAGAATATTATTACGGCTAAAGCGACAACACCTTCGACCAAAGCAATAAGGAGTTCACTCGTGAGGTTCGTATTCGTACTACTTGCACCGACAAAGGCGACGAAAATGAGGATGGGGGCTACGAGAACATCCTGCAGGAGCAGGACCCCAAGCGAAGTCTTCCCAATTGGGGCCGATAATTGTCGGCTATCGACCAATAGCTGCATGACGATAGCTGTAGAGGAGAGGGCCAAAGCCAATCCAATAAGCCATGCTACGGGTGCAGAAAGGCCAAATAGCATAGCGGTGACGGCAATGATTATCGCGCATAAAGACACCTGCACGAGCCCGGCCCCCAGAACGATACGCCTGAGTGCCCAAAGCTTTTCAACCGACATTTCCAATCCCAATAGGAATAGCAAGAAGAGCACACCAAGCTCTGCAAAAGGCGCGACACGATCGGGGTCACTAATGGTGAAATAATCAATGAGTGGAAAACTCTCGGCGTAAAGCCCTATACCGCTTACGCCCAGCATAACGCCTATCAAAATGAAACCTGTTACCGTAGGAATCTTGAGTTTGTTCAGTAAAGGAACAACGAGGCCCGCTGCCACAAGAAAAACAAGGGCGTCTTTAATTAGGATTTCTTGGCCCGGATGCGCCATGGCGACTCTCTTTTTCTCCTGAGATTAAAGTGCCTCAAGCCACATCGGAAGTCACGCATATTTGGAATTATAGAAGTTTAGGATCAACGCTTCGCTGGACGACTTGTTTCACCGTCAAACCTTGGACAATGATAGAGAATATCACTATGCCATAAGTTGCCGTTAGGATGAGCGGCTTATATTCGTTGTCGGGTAAAGCGAGTGCTAAGGCTACGGAAATACCCCCGCGTACACCACCCCATGTCAGGACGGGAATAGCGCCCTTTGTGAAGTCCTTAAAAACACCCAGTGTTTTCATCGGTACAAATACGGCCGAAAGTCTGGCAAAGAGAACAAGGGGTATCGCCAAGAGCGTGATGAAGGCGAAATCTGGGGCTAAGCCCAGGACCAGTATCTCTAATCCGATTAAAAGAAATAGCACGGAGTTTAAAATCTCATCCACCATTTCCCAAAAACTAAACAGGGCCGTTTTGGTATGATCTGACATGGCGAAGGCCGCGCCTTTATTGCCAATCATAAGACCGGCGACAACAACCGCAATCGGTCCAGAGAGGTGATGTCCTAATATATTGATCCGCTGCGCCAGAGCATATGTACCGGCAACCAAAGCGAGGGTTATAAGCACTTCAATGGCATGTTCATCAATGCGAGCCATCATTTTAAAAGCGACCCAGCCGGCGATGAGGCCCAATATCGCCCCGCCGATCGCGTCTACGATGAATAGCTCAAAAACATCCAGAAAGCTTGTGCCGCTATGGTGCGCTGCATCAGCCGCCGTTTGAGCGGCGTCATTTGATCCTGTTCCAACGGCAATTGCTAAAAGAATGGTGAAGACCACAACACCAACACCATCATTAAATAGGCTTTCCCCCGCAATCTTCGTCTCTAAGCTTTTTGGCATGCTGACGGTTTTGA
>CAYTAJ010000001.1:68649-70972 GCA_964435725.1 uncultured Algimonas sp. | reverse complement strand
AGGCTTTCCCCCGCAATCTTCGTCTCTAAGCTTTTTGGCATGCTGACGGTTTTGAGTATGGATAAAACAGCAACGGGGTCGGTGGGGCTGATGAGAGCACCAAAGACCAAGGCCCAACTATAGGGCAGGTCAACGCCGAAAACTTTAGCGAGATAATAAAACCCGGTGCCAACAATAAAGGTTGAGAGTGTTACGCCTATCGTGGCCATGCTCCCGATGGCCCATTTCGCATTTTTTAATTTGGCAAAATCAACATGTAAGGCACCTGCAAAGAGCAGAAACCCTAGCATGCCTTTCATGAGTGTTTCGTTGAAATCAATTTGGCCCAGCGCGGATTGGAGCGTTTCGGTCATAGATAGAGCCGGGAAGGCGGCCTCAGATGCCAACAGGGCAAAAGACGCAAAAAGTGCCATAACCAATAGGCCGATTGTATGGGGGAGCTTGATATAGGCTCGGTTCACCCAAGACAAAATAGCGGACAGCACCAACAGCAGTGCCGCAATCTCAAACAAGCTCAACATATGTGTCCCATAGTTTTTAAGCCTCCTTTTTGGAGGTCATTTATGGGGTCAAGTTAAAGCTTGTCTGGCGCGAGGCAAGAGAATTTAAGCGATATTATCGCGAACACCAAAGGCCATATCTGTAACGGCTTGTTCGACATCTTCGTCAGAAACATTTTCAAAACGGCTATCCGGAAGTTCGGCGATGTCAGCATTGTCCACTGTATTGTTTTGTCTGTGTTGATTCATGGAAAGAGCCGCTGCAACATCACGGTATCTGCGATCAAATTCGCTCGCATCTTGGCGCGCTTGAACCAAAGCGTTTTGCGCCTCTTCTAGTTGATAGTTTTGCGCGTCGACCAGTTTTTCGAGGCGGTCGCGTTCCAAATCCTGTGACGTGCGTAGTTTGCGAAGCTCAGACACGTCGCGAGCCGCATTGCGAACAATTTCATCTTTAATTTCTACTTGACGGTTAAGCTCGGCAATCTGGCTTTCTAATGCTGTGATCTGATCTTCGCGCGAAATGACATTAAACTCATATTGCGTTTTGAAGTTTCTGATGTCCTCATGCAGGCTCATCATTTCGCCCTTCATGGCGTTGTTTTGTTTTAATGCAGCATCTAAGGCTTTCCGTAACTCACTATTCTCCGCTTCAAAACGATTGGCTTGATTGCGGAATTCGCCACAGTCTTCGCGCAAAGATTCAGCCATCTTTTTCGCTTCAGTGGTCTCTATAGAACGCGCATCAAGTGTTTCAGATAAATCTGCTACTTTTTCTCGTAAGATTTCCGTTTCGCGACGTTCTACTTCGAGAGAAATTTGGGTTCTTTCGAGGCTCAAGCGGTTCTGATCGGCCTGCATTTGTGTCTTTTTCAGAACACTTTCATATTCTTGCAAAGATTTCGTGGCTTGGGCGAGACGGGCTTGCGCTTGTTCTGAAATTTGTGTGCGTTCAGCTAAGCGTTGGCGATGATCTTCGAGGTCCGCTTCCAAAACGCTGATTTTACGCCCTTGGTCATTAATCTCGGCGCTAAGTGTTTTATTCCGGGCCTTGAGGCGACGGTTTTCAGGTTCCAAGCGGTTAAGGGCGGAGAAGTCGACTTCGGCACGTTCGACAAATTGTGTCAGATTTTCAATACGGCTTTGCGCACGACGATAAAGTTCTTCACCACTGGAGATGTCAGCGCTAATGCGCGCGACGTCTAAGCGCATAGCGCTTATATCAGCGCGACCACGACCTGTGCCCGCATGAGGTGAGGGGTTTGTGACTGTTGCATCAAAGTCTTCAATTGCTTTGCTTCGAATGGCCGGCGTAACATCTACATCTTCTGTGTTTTCTGACAGATTAGCCTTAAACTCGGGCGCTTCAAATTTTGACGCGTAATCTCCGCCGATACCTAAGCCTGTTAAGCCCGAAGGCGCAGAGGGTTCTTGAGTTGGGATTTCGATATCTGTATCGGTTTCGGATTGAATTTCAGAGGCGCGGTCTCGAGCTTCAGATTTCTCAACAGAGCGTAAAAGCTCTTCATAAACTGCATTTTCGATTTCAATATCACGCTTTTCAACAGTCATTTTTGAGTCGGGTTTTTCGACTTTTGACTGCTTGCGTTTAAAAAATGCCACGCTTTAACCCCAGTTTTCACTGCACACATCCCGAATCACCTTTTAGATTCATACAGTTAATCGGGATTTAATAAAGGGTGAGATTGACTGTCATTCGTCCATTAAAGGCACGAATGAAGCCGTTTAGTCTCTGAATTGAACGATTTAGGGTTCAAGGGTGCGGTTTCATCCTATAAAGCCCACTCAAATAGAGAGCGAAA
>CAYTAJ010000001.1:63020-68549 GCA_964435725.1 uncultured Algimonas sp. | reverse complement strand
CACTCAAATAGAGAGCGAAAACAGGGTTATTATGACGTTTGCATTTATTTTCCCCGGACAAGGCAGCCAGTCTGTTGGCATGGGTAAAGAGCTTGCCGAGGCTTTCCCGGTCGCACAGCATGTTTTCAATGAAGTGGACGATGCGTTAAACCAGAAACTCTCAAACCTAATGTTTGAAGGGCCGATTGAAGACTTAACGCTGACAACAAATACACAACCGGCCCTCATGGCCTGTTCGATTGCGGCAATGACCGTGTTGAAAAAAGAATTTGATGTTGATGTCAGTGATGCGGCCTACGTTGCCGGTCATTCGTTAGGTGAATATTCGGCACTTTGCGCGGCTGGGAGTTTAACGCTTGCAGACACAGCACGTCTTTTGCGTATTCGAGGTGATGCCATGCAAGCGGCTGTACCTGTCGGCGCCGGTGCGATGGCAGCGCTTTTGGGCGCCAGCGTTGAACAAGCGGAAGACGCAGCAGCAGCGGGGGCGAAGATCGGTATTTGTCAAATCGCCAATGATAATGCGACCGGACAAATCGTGCTATCTGGAGAAAAAGCCGCGATTGAAGCGGCCATCGAAGCCACTGCTGACTTAGGCATTAAAAAAGCAATGATGCTGAATGTGTCTGCGCCTTTTCACTGCGATATGATGCAACCTGCCGCGGATGTCATGCGTGACGCGCTAGCTGATGTGACGATTAACGCGCCGACTGTCCCTGTTGTCAATAATGTGACGGCAGGTCCGATAACCGATGGCAATCAATTGAAAGACGATCTTGTGTCCCAAGTCACAGGTCGCGTGCGGTGGCGTGAGTCGGTTGAATGGATGGCCGCAAATGGTGTTGAAACATTCGCGGAGCCCGGAACCGGCAAAGTGCTGACCGTTATGTTGCGCCGCATCGTTAAAGGCGTAGAAGGCATGACACTCAATACGCCAGATGGACTTGAAGCTTTCGCCAAGACACTAAAAGGATAAGTTATGTTTGATTTAACTGGAAAGCGCGCCCTTGTGACAGGCGCAACAGGGGGGCTCGGTGGCTCGATTGCTAAAATGCTTCATGCTCAAGGCGCACATGTCGCGCTCTCAGGTACAAGGGCAGAAAAGCTTGAAGGTCTCAAAGCAGAACTCGGCGGCCGCGCTTTTGTAACGCCTTGTAATCTATCTGATGGTGACGCTGTTGATGCACTGCCTGGGCAAGCTGCAGAGGCCCTCGGTGGCTCGGTTGATATTCTTGTTGCCAATGCCGGCATAACGCGCGACGGCTTATTGATGCGGATGAAGCAAGAGGATTGGGACTTGGTGCAAAAGGTCAATCTCGAAGCCTATTTCCGCCTCTCTAAAGCCTGTCTCCGCCCGATGATGAAATCTCGCTGGGGACGTATTATCGGTATCACCTCTATCGTTGGTGTGACAGGCAATCCGGGTCAGACGAATTATGCGGCCTCCAAAGCTGGTATGATTGGCTTCTCAAAATCCTTGGCACAAGAAGTGGCGAGTCGAGGCATTACGGTCAATACAATTGCGCCTGGTTTTATTAGCTCCCCTATGACGGATGAGCTGAATGAGGCGCAACGCGCAGCGACTTTGGCAAAAATTCCAGCAGGCGATTTAGGCACAGGCGATGATATAGCGGCAGCTGCGCTCTATCTTGCGTCTCAAGAAGCCAATTACGTGACAGGTCAAACCCTACATGTTAATGGTGGGATGGCGATGATTTAGGGGCAATTACTGATAAAATTACCCACAAATCAGAGGAAATAAGCCTCTAGTCACAGGTTTTGGGGTGTGTTACCCCGCCGCAGCATTATATTGGGGGCAATCTCAATATGGGACCGAGACTTGTAATTTGGGGAAACCCCCTTATTTGCAGGTCGTAACCGCCGAAGATTACCTCGGCACTACTAAAAGGAAAGTCTATGTCAGACGTATTAGCGCGTGTGAAAAAAATGGTTGTTGAGCATCTTGATGTTGAAGAAGCCAAAGTCACAGAAAACGCACACTTCATTGATGATCTCGGTGCAGACAGCCTCGATAATGTCGAGCTTGTTATGGCATTCGAAGAAGAATTCGATATCGAAATTCCAGATGACGCAGCAGAACACATCCAAACTGTTGGTGACGCTGTTAAATTCATCTCTGAAAAAGTCTAATAGACTTAAATTGTGCCTCAAAATATCCGACGCGTCGTAGTTACAGGGCTGGGTCTTGTTACACCCGTCGGATGCGGTGTTGAAACCGCATGGAAGACCATTCTGGACGGAAAGTCCGGAGCAAAAAAAATAGAACATTTCGATGTCAGCGACATTGCTTGCAAAGTCGCTGCCATTATTCCCCGCGCCGACGGTCGGGGAGGGGGTAACCCTGATATGGAAGGGGTGTTTAACCCTGATGATGTGATGAGCGCCCGTGACGCCAAACGCATCGATGATTTTATTCTCTATTCAGTTGCGGCAGCCGATGAAGCCTTGAAGGATTCAGGGTGGAATCCCGTCGAAGAAGGTCCTGAGGCACAAGAACGGACCGGTGTAATGCTGGGGTCTGGAATTGGTGGCTTAGAGACTACCTATAACGCTTCAGTTCTGTTGCATGAGAAAGGGCCAAGACGGCTGTCGCCTTTTGTCATTCCGGCCATGTTGATCAACCTATCATCGGGGCAAGTGTCAATACGACATGGTTTGAAAGGCCCTAACCACTCAGTTGTAACAGCCTGTGCCACAGGCGCTCATGCCATTGGCGATGCGGGTCGTTTAATTGCCTTTGGCGATGCTGATGTCATGGTCGCCGGTGGCGGAGAAAGTTCAATTACCCGTTTGGGGATAGCGTCTTTTGTAGCCTGTCGCGCGATGACAACAGGATTTAATGATACACCTGAAAAAGCATCTCGCCCTTATGATAAAGACCGTGATGGGTTTTTGATGGGTGAAGGGGCCGGAGTCGTCGTCCTCGAAGAATATGAGCACGCGAAAGCTAGGGGCGCGAAAATTTATGCAGAACTGAAAGGTTATGGCCTTTCCGGTGATGCGTATCATATTACGAGCCCAGCGCCAGAAGGAGAAGGCGGGCATCGCGCTATGAAAGCCGCGCTTAAAAACTCAGGTCTCAAACCTGAAGACATTGGCTATGTTAATGCCCATGGCACATCCACGCCAATGGGCGATGAATTGGAAATTAAAGCCGTTGAAAAACTCTTGGGTAATCACGCTAAAAATGTCTGCATGTCATCGACAAAATCCGCGACAGGGCATTTGCTAGGGGCCGCCGGAGCCGTTGAAGCGATTTTCTCTATTCTTGCTTTGCGAGATCAAATGGCGCCGCCAACTCTCAATTTGGACAATCCATCGGTAGAAACGCCTCTAGATCTTGTGCCTCACAAAGCAAAGCCGATTAAAGCTAAGGCTGTTATGTCCAATTCCTTTGGCTTTGGTGGAACGAATGCGGCAGTTATTTTCGCACAAGCGCCTGAAAACGATTAAAAGGCGGCATGGCCCGCGATTCTCAAGACAAGCAAAAATTGCCTAAGCGCACGAAACGAACTCTCGCTTTTGTCGGTATTTTGGGTTTCCTAACGCTATGTGTGGGTGTCGTTATTGCAGCTTATGCTTTTGTTAATTTTCAATATGAGCGCGGATTTAAATTAGATGAGCCGCGCGAAGCGGTTGTTTTTGAAGTCCCGAAAGGCAGCGGTCTTTCCTCTATTGCGGCACGGCTTGAACAAGAAAACCTTATAAATAGCGCTTTTATGTTCAAACTCGTGACAAAGATGCGTGGGAATGAAGGTAATTTCAAAGCTGGAGAGTTCCACCTTACGCCTGGTGATAGCATGGCAAAAATTTATGACGATCTCGCGACTGGTCAGGCTATTCTTTATCCCGTCACAGTGGCAGAAGGCTTGGCGGTTTTGCAAGTTATGGCTTTGCTCGATACAATTCCCGAGCTTGTCGATGATAACCCACCAGTCCCGGTAGAGGGCTCACTTTTGCCGGAAACTTATATGATTCCGCGCGGTATGAAACAGTCTGAGCTCATTGAAAAAATGCAGGCGGCCCAAAAAAACCTACTCGATAAATTGTGGGAAAACCGTGCGCCTGATCTACCAATAAAGACCAAAGAAGAAGCCATAATTTTGGCCTCTGTCATTGAGAAGGAAACAGGTATTGGTGGCGAGCGATTTGAGATTGCAGGGGTTTTCACCAACCGTTTACGCAAAGGAATGCGCCTACAAACGGATCCCACGATAATCTATGGGATAACCAAGGGCTTACCACTTGGTCGACGTATAAGGCGTAGTGAAATCAACCGCGTCACGGATTGGAATACTTACCAAATGGATGGCTTGCCGAAGACAGCAATCTGTAATCCGGGAGCTGAAGCGCTGGCGGCGGCGCTTAATCCGGCGCAAACCAATAATTTATTCTTTGTGGCGGATGGTACGGGTGGTCATGCTTTTGCCGAGACTTTACGGGGCCACGAAGCCAATGTCCGTAAATGGCGCCAAATTCAACGCCAACGTGGTGAGCGGTAATTCAGGGAAGATTTTTAATTATGTCGGTTGATTTAGAAACTCTGAGACAAAATCGTCGTGGTTTAATGATTGTGTTGTCCTCTCCTTCAGGGGCGGGAAAGACAACGCTTACACGTAAATTATTGGCCGATAATCCAAATATGACGATGTCAGTCTCCGCAACAACACGTTTGCCCAGGCCTGCGGAACGCGAAGGCGTGGATTATTACTTCGTCTCGAAAAATCAGTTCTCCGACATGGTCAATAATGGAGATTTATTGGAACATGCACGCGTTTTTGATCATCATTACGGGACGCCGCGTGCACCTGTTGAGACGGCGCTCACTGAAGGGAAAGATGTTATTTTTGATATTGACTGGCAGGGTGCGCAACAACTTGCCGAGGCGGCTGTCGATGACTTGGTCAAAATCTTTATCTTACCGCCGAATATGCGCGAACTTGAAAAACGTCTCAAAACGCGTGCACAGGATTCCGATAGTGTCATCGCCAAACGTATGAGTAAAAGTGAGGCGGAGATCAGCCATTGGGCCGAGTACGACTACGTTATTGTCAATGAAGATGTCGAAGCAGCGCTGTCGGAACTTCGTATGATCATCGGCTCTGAACGCATGAAACGCAAACGCCAACTCTGGCTATCAGGCTTTGTTAAGTCGTTGATCAACGGGGCGTAAGAGTTTAACCGCCTCTTGGTAAATTTACTGGGCGATAACTCTCAACATTTTCTAATCGCTCACTCACCGATTCATCAATCAAAGCATCATCTGAAATAAACCTCGGCTCCCCCCAAGGAATATAAAACCCCAAAAGTGATTTGCGTTTAGGCCATTCACGTCGCTTGACGAATTTTGGAATTATCTCAAGAAACTTCCAGGCAAGTGTCATTGAATTATGGAGTTTCGCCTTCACATCTGGTTCGGGATAGAGATAGCCTGTGTTTTTTGTCCAAGGTTTTACACCCGTCACGTAATCCGCCATGCGTTTGAAGATTTTTAGATCAGACTTTTGG
>CAYTAJ010000001.1:37523-62920 GCA_964435725.1 uncultured Algimonas sp. | reverse complement strand
GCTGGATTTATAGTAGTATGCGGTAGGTGAGAGCGTGTGAACGGTGGAAAAATACCCTTTGGATTGGGTATAAAAACGGAACTGACTGTATCCCATAATCCAATAAATTTTATGGTCGCGATTTTTGTATTGGCGACGCGTCGGAAATTCGCCCCTTCGCCTTCATATTCCGGCTCTTCAGAAAGGTTATTTTTATCAATAGGCTGCTTGGATTGTTTATAGGCGGTAAAGGCTGCACCGCTCAGATGAACTTGCTCAGGTTTTAAAATGCCGATTTCATAGAGCATACCAGCGAGGACACGCGCTGTATGCGCGCCGCGGCTATAGCCAAATATATAGATATTATCACCGCGTGTTTTGCCTCCAATCTTGTGATTTTGGTGGTGTTTGACAATGAATTCATAGGCCGCAATGACGTTTGCTTCTAATCCCCGTCCAAACGCTAACCCCAATAGATTAAGCAGCTTTTGACGCAAAAGGCCCCACGTATATTTATGACCGAGTGTCCCTACACCTTGGTCGTAATAGACAAGCTGCTCATCTGTTTTTTCTAAAACACGATAGAGTTTTAAGACATTGGAGAGGTTTTCTTCAATCTGGTTTCCGGTGCCGTCAAGACAGATGACGATATTTTTCGGTTTACTCGCCATGTCTCTATCCTCTGAGTTGCGCCTCGTCTGACATAACACAAAACCACAGAGAATTCGAGTTTACCCATCTTCGACTTTTGCGAGATAGCTAATACCCGCCAATAGAACCAATAGCGGTACCGTCCAGGCCGCCAAAGCGACAGGCAAAATTGCAACTTCACCAAACGCCGTCACAACTGAGTCAGCAAAATAGACCGCAAAACCGAGTGCCGCTCCACTAATCAATAACCGAAATGTGCCGCCTTGCCGCGTTAAGTGCATAGAAACGCCAGCCGCAATAAAGGTCATGGCAATCAACATAATAGGCAGCGCTAAAAGCTTGTTAAATTGCATTCTTAGCGCCAATGCCGAGAAGCCCGCTTGTTCGTTTTCTTTAATGGCTGAAGGGAGTGACCAAAATGGCGGGATGGTTTCTATCTCACCGGCCTCATCTAACTGCTCTTGTGTAATTTGTGTTGGTAGGGACACAGTTTTTAATTCTCGTTTGATCGCGCCCGGAGCGTTCTCAATCACATCCGTTAATTCCCAATAGCCTTGTGCGGCCAGACGCGCGCTCGCTCCATCAAAGCGCCGAGAGAAGACAGTGCGGCCACTGCCGTCTAAATCTAGCTGGTAAAATGTCGCTTGGGTCAAAGTTCTTTTTGTTATGTCGAGACCTTCTGCGCGGATGACGGTTTGCGAGGACTCATTACCTTCACGCAGCCAGACTTCTTTTTCAACGGTTTGCGCTGTGGTTCCGAAGTTTTCTCTTATGCTGTCATGTTGCGCCATTAAACGAGAGGCTAGCGGGTTGAAGAGGAGTGACCAGCCGATCCCTAAAACTGCGGTGACATAAATCACAGGTCTTAAAAAACGCCACGCTGAAACACCCGATGCCCGCATGACAATTAACTCACTGCGACGGTTTAAATTATACAGTGCGCCCATCACGCCAAATAAAACAACAAAAGGAATGGTTTGCTCGATTAAAGTCGGGGCCTTCATCAAGGTCAGCAATAAAAGCTGAAAAGAGGATATATTGCTATCACTGCCTAAGTTTCGGCTGCCTTCGACAAAGTCCACAAGCATGATAATCGCTGTAACAATCATAAATGCCAGTAATAAAGCACGGACGATACGAACCGCTATATAGCGGCTGAGAGTGGCGTGTGAGAGAAAACCCGTACTCATGAATTGAGCGCCTTTTGCTCAGCTCTGTTTTTTAAGCTTTCATCATAATGGCGTGTTCGTCGATTTTGTCCCATGCGGCGTTGGCGTTTCTTACGCGTCAAATAAATAAATCCTAAAATAATCACGGCGAGGGGAATTATATATTGCACAACATTCAAGCCACTGTCTGATTCAGCCGCAGAGGCGAGGCCAAATCCGGTGAGCCGAATTAGAAAACCAGCCGCCGCACAGATAGCAATACGCCGGCCATAACCGAGCCTTAAATGTTCCCCCCGCACCATAAAACAGAGCGCTAATATAACGAGTGAAACATTATAAAGAGGGGCAGCCAAGCGGGCATGTCCTTCAGCGGCAAGTTCTCGTTTAAATTTTCGGTCGGCATATTCGCGCGGATCCGGTCGCAGTAACTCATGCAAAAACAGATCAGAAGGTTTAAGGCGAAGCACATTATCCACCGCCATGACATCAGAGAGGTCAAGAATGTAATTTTCAAATTCGATGAAATCCAACGAACCATCTTCAAGCATTTGTTGCACACCGCCATTTTCTAAAATCAAGGCGACAGAAGCATTGCTTTTCTGAACGCGCCCACTTTTGGCCGTATGCGTTGTGGCATTATCTGGGTCGCGGGCATCATAGATGATAACATCTTTCAAAGAGGCATCCGGTCCAATTTCTCTCGCATAGACTGTTAAGCCCGGTGAAGGTGTAACAAACTCGCCTTCTTGTACCATCTGCGCGGCAATATCGGTGCGGACTTTCAAAATCTCCACACGCATTTGCCTGAAGGAATAAGGCTGTAAAACCAAATTTATGATGAGGTGCGCAATCATTGCGAAAACACCCAATCGAAGAACAGGTGAAGCAATCTGCCAGGCTGAGAATCCCGACGCTTTCGCCACGACAAGCTCTGAGTCGTTGTTCAAGCGATTAAGCGCATATAATGTCGCCATGAAAACAGAAAGCGGCATGATAATCGCAATCAATTGCGGCAGAGCTAAAAAGGTGATTTTCAGGAAGGTCCAACCGGATTGACGGTTTTCTACAACCAAATCCAATGTTTGCAGGCTTTGCGTTAATATCGCCAACCCCGTCAGAGCGGTAAGCGACAGCAAAAGCGGCCATAGGGCTTGTGACCGAAAATAGCGTTGTAGCAATGTCATATAGCGGGATTGCCTAACATTTTTCGGTTATTCGCCTTTACTGCGTAAAAATTTGCCGACTTGCGTCGATTAGCCTTCTAATATGGTGTTGTCTCGTTTACTAGCGTGTCGCATCTATAAAAATAGTAATATAACCCTGACAGTCGTCATTCGAGGAGTTTCCCTGTGAAAGTTAGCTTTTCCGCCAATAATATGGCCAAAACTGGTACTGCAATCGTCTTTGCGGCTCAAAAATTGGCCTTAGACGATATGGGTAAAGCGTACCGGGAGGTCGACTCAAAGGGTTTTGATGCCGCTGCCAAAGCCGCCGGATTCAAAGGCGAAGCAGGCAAAGTGTTTGAAACTTTTGTTATGTCCGGCACAAAAGCTGTCCGCCTAATGGTTGTTGGTGTTGGAAAAGGTGACCCTGTCGATTACGAAATGAAAACGGCTCATGCGGTGAAGCGGTTATTACGACAGGGTGAAACAGCTCTAACTATCCATATGGGCGATGAAGCGTCAGCAGATGATGCCGCACGTGCCGCGGTTGGCACACGATTGGCGGGTTATCGTTTTGACACACACAAAACAAAAGCGACACTGACCAAAACACCGCAAATCAAAACACTCAAAATCACATCAGGCTCTGCTTCAGCGGCTAAAAAAGCGTATGAGAATTATTATGGACCGGTTTGCGACGGAACATTGTTGGCGCGCGACCTAGTCAATGCGCCGCCCAATGTGCTTTTCCCGAAAGCTTACGCCAAACGTATTAAGGCGCTCGAAGAGCATGGTCTGAAAGTTGAAGTCTTAGGCGAAAAGCGCATGAAGACTTTGGGTATGAATGCCTTACTCGGTGTTGGCGTTGGATCAGAGCGTGAATCCCAGATGGTCATTATGAAATGGAATGGCGGTAAAAAAGGCGCCAAGCCGGCCGCCCTTATCGGTAAAGGTGTCACCTTTGACTCAGGCGGGATCTCGCTCAAGCCCGGACGTGGCATGTGGGATATGAAAGGCGATATGGGTGGCTCAGCCGCTGTTGTTGGTGCAATGATGTCTCTCGCGAAACGCAAAGCGAAAGCCAATGTCGTAGGCTTGGTCGGGCTTGTTGAAAATATGCCGGATGGCAAGGCTCAAAATCCGGGCGACATCGTAACGTCTATGTCCGGTCAAACAATCGAGGTGCAAAATACAGATGCGGAAGGCCGCCTCGTGCTGTGTGATGTGCTGCATTACACAGTCAGCAAAATTAAACCCGCGGCGATGATTGACCTCGCCACACTGACGGGCGCTATTATTACGTCTCTGGGATACGAGCATGCAGGTCTCTTCTCCAATGATGATGATTTGGCCGATCAAATTCGTGCGGCCTCTGAAACCTCAACTGAGAAAACATGGCGTCTGCCTCTGGCTAAAGAATATGATCAAATGCTCGACAGTCCTTTTGCCGACATGAAGAATATTGGCGGCGCGCCAGCAGGCTCCATTACGGCAGCGCAATTCTTGAAACGCTTTGTCGGTAAAGACACGCCTTGGGCCCATTTGGATATTGCGGGTGTGGGCATGAAAAACTCACGCCATGATCCGCGCGAAACGACATTCGGGACCGGTTTCGGTGTACGTCTGTTGAACCGCTGGATCGCCGATAATTACGAAGGCTGATGACCGCCATTCCTGAGCATTGGTTTTATCATCTCGAAGGCAGCACGATTGAAGGCGTGTTGCCGGGTCTGCTCGAAAAAACGCTCGCCAAAGGCTGGCGAGCGCTTGTGAAACTCCCGCAGGATCAACTTCAAGAGATGGATGATCATCTCTGGACATTCCGCGATGATAGCTTCCTACCTCACGGGCGTGATGACGAGCCTATGGGCGATTGGCAGCCTGTTCTACTCAGCCATAATACCGAAGACGCAAAAGGTTTTGACGCAGTTTTCCTTTTAGGGGGCGCATCAGTGGAGAAAATGGAGAGCGTCAGCCGGGCTATGGTCATGATTAATGGTCGCTCAGAAACGGATGTTTCCCGCGAACGCAGCCGGTGGAAAGCCTTAAAGGACCGTGGAGCCACATTATCCTATTGGCAGCAAAATGACCGCGGTGGCTGGGAAAAGAAGGCTTAAAGCCTTCATCCCCTACTTTTTTCAATAAAATCCAAATTTTTTTCATCTCTTTCCAAGGATTTCAGTTTTGGCTACGTCTTATAGACATATGAGCCAAAAAAATGAGCTATAGTGAGAGCGATAAAGGCCTAGCTGCGCGTGCCTCAAAGGGTGACGCGGCTGCGTTTAGGCTATTGCTTGAACGCTATTATGACTCGGTGTTTCGCGTGGCCTATGGCGTGTTACGTGACCAGACCGAGGCTGAGGATGTTACGCAAGAGATTTGGGCGGCCATGCCACAAAAGCTCAAAAATTGGCGAGGGGAAGCCAAACTCTCAACGTGGCTCTATCGAATAGCGGTGAATGCGGCGAAGGACGCACTGCGAAAAAAAGCAACTCGAAACCGTATCAAGCAGAGTTACGCGGAATTACAAGATCTCTCGCGAGGTGAAATCGCCGATACAAAATCTCGCTTGAATTGGCTGCAAACAGCGCTTGATAACCTGTCAGAAGACCTCCGTGACACCGCGGCTTTAACGCTTGGGGAAGAGATGAACTTTGCACAAGCCGGCGAAGTTTTAGGTGTAGCCGAAGGTACAATCGCCTGGCGCATGAGTGAAATCAGGAAGCAATTAAAAGCCTTAGCTCAGGGCGATGATGGAGACAGAAAGGCAGCCCTGTTATGAGTGATGAATTAGATAAAATGCGGGAGCAATTTAAAAATTTAAAGCCGTCTCAAAACTCTCGAGATGTGGGTATGTCACAAGCTATGGCCGCCTTTGATGCCGCATTTTCTGAAAATAATTCAGAGGTATCCCAAGGATTAGAGGCTGAGGACCGTCCTATAAGTCAGGAAACAGGTGCCACGCCTGTACTGACATTATGGAGTAGCCTCATGAAATCTGTCAAAAATCTATTTAGTCTCTCACCCAAAACTATGATGATGGCAGGGAGTTGTACGGCCGCACTCATGGCCGCCGTTATTTTTATGCCTATTATGGAATTTGAAACAACACCGCCTGTAAAGCCCGCCGTTCCAGAGCCGGTAGTTGAAAATCCTATCCCAGAGCAACCTCCCATTTCAGGGGATACAGACCGTGATGCGCCAAAGGACTTAGGTGCTCTTGACGCTAAGAAGGATGAAATAAGGACATCTCCTCAAATCACTGTTGAGGCGCCTCCAAAAGTAGAACCTCGCGTTAAGCCAGAGAGTAATGTTGAGGAGGTTCAGCCTACTGCACCTATTGCTGCAACTGATTCCGAAACGCGCGTGGTCATAAAAGGGTCTGACGCATCAGAAAGTTCGCCACAAGCTGTTCAGGACATCATAAAGAATTCACAAATTGAGACGACATCCCCGATTGAACCATCATCAGATGCCTCAACACCACCTGGAGGCAATACGTCGATAAATGACCTTTTGGGAAACGCGCAAAAAGATACCTCAAAAACTCAAGAGGGTAATATACAAATTGAATCAGAAACGCGTCAAAAGCGGAATGAAGCTAACGATACAATTATAGTTACGGGGTCAAGAGTACGAGAGATGCAAGTTTCAAACGCACCAGAATTGTCATTTTCACAGCCCATAGTAGCAGAAGCATCTATTGCTTCAGATAGTGTTTATATTCAGCCGCCCCAGGTGCCTGATAGGTTTAGCGCCCGAAACAACGACAAATTTGAAGGCTTTGAACCCAACCCCATCACCTCCGTAAGAGAAACGCCTGTGTCTACTTTCTCTATCGATGTGGATACGGCGTCTTACTCTTTCCTACGCGCCTCCCTCAATCGCGGGCAGGTACCACCGCCAGAGTCAATCCGTGTCGAAGAAATGATCAATTATTTCTCATATGATTATGATGCGCCGACCTCTGCCAAAGAGCCTTTTAAAGCCAATGTCACCGTTACGCCGACGCCGTGGAACGCCGACACCAAACTCATGCATATTGGTATTAAAGGCTACGTACCGCCTGTCGAAGAAGCGTCTGAGAGCAATATTGTCCTTTTGATTGATACATCGGGGTCGATGCGGGCACAGAATAAACTCCCACTCTTGATAAGTAGCTTTAAGCTTCTTTTGGACACACTGGATGAAAATGATACGGTCTCCATCGTGACTTATGCCGGACGTGCGGGCACAGCGCTTGAGCCAACCCCTGCTAGTGAGAAAGCACAAATCATTGCCGCTTTAGAAAATTTGAGATCAGGTGGCTCTACTGCCGGAGCCGCTGGATTAGAACTCGCTTATCAAAAAGCCACGGAGAGCTTTAAAGAGGACGGTATTAATCGTGTTATCTTAGCGACCGATGGTGATTTCAATGTCGGCTTTTCATCGCCGCAAGAGATGAAGACTTATATCTCTAAAAAACGTCAATCCGGCATTTTCTTATCCGTCCTTGGCTTTGGGCAGGGAAATTATAATGATCACTTGATGCAGTCTTTGGCACAAAACGGGAATGGCATTGCGGCTTATATTGATACGCTCTCCGAGGCGAATAAAGTCCTTGCCAATGAAGCCCGTAGTGCGCTTCAGATGATTGCGAAAGACGTTAAAATTCAAGTCGAATTTAATCCGGCAACAATTTCGGAATATCGCTTGATTGGATATGAAACGCGCGCCCTAAACCGCGAAGATTTTAATAATGATGCCGTGGATGCTGGCGATATCGGCTCCGGTCATACAGTCACCGCAATTTATGAACTCACACCTGTCGGGTCTCCGGCGCAGGTGATAGATGATTTGCGCTATGCCAGCGGAACGATTGATGAAGTTGCCTCGGATTCGGATGAATACGCCTTTATTAAAATTCGACATAAATTGCCTGACTCTGACACAAGTCGTTTGCAAACATTCCCTATTAGTGAAGCGCAAGAAACCCGTTTTAATCGCACAGATGAGGATGTTCGCTTTGCCAGCGCCGTCGCGGCCTTCGGTCAAAAATTGCGCGGTGATGTGCACCTGACAGACTATGATTATGAAGAAATTATTGCTTTGGCAGAGCGTTCTAAGGGGGCAGATAAAGAAGGCTATCGCGCCGAATTTATTCGCCTTGCCGAAATGGCAAAAGCTTTAGAGCAATAGCAATCTATTATTGAGTGTTAGGATTGCCTCAATCTGAATTTTGAGATTAGTGGAATTTGGTCTAACGTAACTAGATGAAGATGCTGATACAACCTCCACCCAATGAATTGTTAGGGAAGGTGGTTGAGTTCTGGGCCTTTAAGGGGAAGACGATTGGCTTTAACATCGGACTACCTAAGCCATATGTTGAATTGGTTATAAGTCTTTCCGGTTATCACGCATGGAAAGAAAACAAAGACGCTACAGTTTACTCGTATTATGAAGGATGGGTGACGCCTATTCAGGCGGCACCACGTTTTGCTAAAACCACCGGAGAGTTAAACCTTATTGGTGCACGGCTAAGTCCGGCTGCGGCGCAAGTTCTCTTTAAATGTTTTCATCAGTCTGACATTTCTGCCCCAATACCGCTCAATGATTTGTTAGGGTCCGAATTTCAGTATATTCGTGACAGAATGCTTTCATGTAAAACAGAGCATGAAGCGATTTCGTATTTATCTTCATGGCTTAAGAAGAAGCTCATTGATACCGTCCCTCTTATCCTGCCTGAAAGGGATTATATGTCAGCAACAGCTTGGCGCGTTGATTCTCTTGCCGCCTTTTATGGTTTGTCCAGCCGAGGTCTGAGAAAGCGTTTTCAATCCAAGTTGGGTATAGGGCCGAAGTTATGGCTCCAACTTCATCGTTTTGATAGTCTCTTATCTGAAAATCAAAATAACCGACGTCTTGTTGATACAGCTTTCGAATATGGGTTTACAGACCAAGCTCATATGTCATCTGAATTTAGACGCTTCTCAGGGACGTCACCAAGAACCTATTTTCAGCAAAGTTTATCCTCATTCGTTGCTGATAAAGCCCCGCATTTCGTAGAAAACCAATCATAAGAATCGAAGAGTTCCGATTTTTACAAGATTTTTAATTCGGACATGTGTTAGCTATATCACAACAGGGAGGATTTTATGCCAAGTTGGTTGAGAAATATAATAGCGGTTATCGCAGGTGTTTTTGTTGGTGGATTGTGTATCGCCATTATTGAAATGGTGACACACACGGTCACATCAGGACATACACTCTTTATCGGGGCGGTTATAGCCTTGGCTTTTGCGACATTTATTGGTGGATGGGTTAGCGTGAAAATCGGACAGAAAGCCTATTTTCCGTTTATCATAGGTGTGCTTCTTTTCGGTCTATCGCTTGTAAATGTTTTCACATTCAAGCATCCAATTTGGTTTGTACCTACGGCATTTATTCTGATTGCCATATCTGCATATGCAGCATCACGCTTTTCAAAAATTAAGGGAGAGTGAGAATGTCGGAGAATACCGTATTTGTTGTTCTGAAAGGCCTGTTAGAGCCATATGCTGATAAGCTTATTTTAAAACATGATAATGAGAAAAATTACTATTTAGACGAAGCTATCTCAGGTTCAAAAGCACAAATGTTTGCGGCTGCACAGATCAAAAAGAGCTATACAAGCTTTCATTTATTCCCAGTATATTGTCATCCTGAATTACTGTCAGAGATTTCAGACGAACTGAAAAAACGCATGCAAGGCAAGTCGTGCTTTAACTTCAAGACAGTTGAGCAAATTCCTTTGGACGAACTAGAAGTGTTGACAAAGAAGGCTTTTGAAAGCCTCTAGATATATTTCGAGAATTGTCTTTCGAAAAATACCTCAGTGTTCTATTCATAATACATTCAGCATATTCTTACTAAGGCTGAATAATCATACTTGAACACGTACGGGGAGGAAAACCATGAGCAAACGTGATGAATTAATCGAAAAATACGCAGCGGATTTGAAAGATAAAATCGGTGTGACACCTGATATGGACTTCTTAAAAAAGGTAACAATCGGATGTGGACCATCAATCTATAACCGCGATGCGTCAACTGTTTCTGCCTCTGACAAAAGCGAGCTGGAAACTGTGAAAAATAATTTCCTTATCAAAAAATTGGGATTGAAGGATAGCGCCGACCTTGATGCGGCTATTGACTCTGTAATGGATCAGTATGGTCGCTCAGAGCGCACAAAATATCGCGCTGTTGTGTATTACCTACTGGCAAAACACTTCAAAAAAGAGAGCGTTTATAAATAGGGCTCATAGATTTTCTATGTGGGCTAAAGCGGCGGATGAAAATCCGCCGCTTTTTTGTTATCTAATGAAGCAATCAGAATTTATGATAACTCGGATTTATAGTCACGCGACATAAGAGACGTAAGAACAGACTGAACATCCATATCGCCAGATAATATATCTGCAACAGCGGAACAAATCGGCATATCAACGCCGTGTTCCTCTGCCATTTGTTTGAGGGCTGGGGCTGTGGCCACGCCTTCCGTGACACTGTTTCGTGCATTGAGGATATCGTCAAGGGACTCACCCCGGCCAAGAGCCAGTCCGCAGGACATATTTCGAGAAAGCTCGCTTGAACAGGTTAAAACAAGATCCCCCATGCCACAAAGCCCCGTCAAAGTTTCAGGGTTGCAGCCTAGGGCTTTCCCGAGGCGCCGCATCTCTGCAAAGCCCCGGGCAATAATGGCGGCATGAGCAGAGCGGCCTAAACCCATGCCAAGGACCATACCGCACGCAATAGCCAGAACATTTTTGACGGCACCGCCAATTTCTGCGCCCAAAACGTCCGTCGCCAAATAAGGACGGAATGTTGGCGCGGCGACGGCCTTGACCAAAGCTTCACCAATTTCGGCGTCTTCACAAGCGAGCGTCACGGCTGTGGGTAAGCCTTTGGCAACATCAATAGCAAAACTTGGGCCTGATAGAACGGCTGTTACAGTTTGTCGCAAAGTCTCTACCAGAACATCTGACATGAATTTTCGAGAGCTGATTTCAATACCTTTAGAGCATAAAACCACAGGCTTACCAGAAAGGCCTTTTTCGTCTTTCAAAGCTGATAAAGTTTGGCGCGTGAATTGGGCCGGAACAACAGATAGAAGAGCGTCGCATTCCACAAGGCTGTGTAGGTCTGTCGTTGCCGTGATAGCCTTCGATAGGGTTACATCTGGGAGAAATATTGTGTTTTCTTGCCGGTTATTAATGGCATCCACGACCTCATCTTCATAGGCCCAGAGCTGCACATCACGTCCGCCTATGGCCAAGCTTTGCGCAAGCGCTGTGCCCCAAGCACCGGCGCCAATAACGCCAAATTTTTGAAAGTTATGGGTCAAGATTTAGGGCCTTTCTTACCAAACCCGCTAGCCGGATTGGAATTGGCGGCTTCTTTGTCGAGAGGCCATCGGGGACGGGCTTTGGCGTCCAGAGGGTCGGTGTCGCCCGTGGCCAAACGCGCCGCCCCGGCGAGCGCAATCATGGCGGCATTATCTGTGCAGAACTTTAAGGGCGGCGCGAGAAGGGATAGGCCGTGGGTATCACACACATCCGTCAACCGCGCGCGCAACTCTTTATTAGCGGCCACACCACCGGCAACGACGAAGCGTTTCGCGTCATCACCGTGAAGGCCTTTAAACATATCAATCGCGCGTTCTGTACGTTCGGCCATCACATCGCCAATTGCGCGTTGAAGGCTCGCACATAAATCAGCTTTCGCTTTGTCCGTTTTATCGCTCTTCTCCCAAGCGCGGGCGACGGCTGTTTTCAGTCCGGCGAAAGAAAAATCAGCATGATCTTTTCCACGAAAAGGTCTGGGGAGGTCAAAAGCGTAAGCATCGCCTTTCTTGGCCCATTCTTCGACGCGTGGTCCACCGGGAAACCCCAATCCCATGACTTTGGCCGATTTGTCAAAGGCTTCACCTGCCGCATCATCCACCGTACTGCCGAGTCGGGTGTAATCTCCGAGGCCGTTCACGGATAAAAGTTGTGTATGGCCGCCGGACACAAGCAGTAAGAGGTAAGGAAAGGCGCAAGGGGCTGCGAGCCGCGGGGACAGGGCATGACCTTCCAAATGGTTCACAGACAGAAGGGGCAAGTCCAGCGACAAGGCTAAACCTTTTGCCGCCAATAATCCGGAAATAACGCCGCCTATTAAACCGGGACCGGACGTTGCCGCAATACCGGCCAGGTCGGTATAATCGACCTCGGCTTGCAGGACAGATTTCTCGACAATATTTTCAATTTTCTGCATATGCGCACGGGCGGCGATTTCTGGCACAACGCCGCCAAAAGGCGCATGCGCTTCATCTTGGCTTGAAATGATAGACGACAGAATTTCTACCGTATCGTCGTTGGTATATCGCAATACGGACGCTGCTGTTTCATCGCAGCTGGATTCAATCCCCAAAACGAGAAAAGGTGCGGCTGGCATGGCGTCAAAATCCGAAATAACTGTGGTCACGCAAGAGAGATAAGGGTAGTTGGTCAGGGATGCAACAGAGCTTAACAATCGGAACGCGTGGGTCGCCTTTGGCGCTCTATCAAGCCAATTTGGTACAACGCCTACTCGTGGAAAATTCAGGTTTGGGGCTTGAGGCTTTTCCTATAAAAATCCTGAAAACATCCGGTGATCGCTTAAAAGGCCATTTGAGTGCTTTTGGCGGCAAAGGTCTTTTTACAAAAGAGCTGGAAGAGGCCCTTATTCAAGGCGAAATTGATTTGGCCGTGCACTCAATGAAAGATGTACCAACCGTCGGTCAGGAGAGTTTGGAAATCACCGCGATTTTACCCAGAGAAGATCCACGTGATGCCTTCATTTCAAACACATATGGTAAACTTGAAGATTTGCCCCAAGGGGCCTTGGTTGGCACGGCGTCCATAAGACGGCGGGCGCAGCTCTCAGCGATGCGGCCTGATATCGAATATTGCCTCTTGCGCGGCAATGTGGGCACGCGTTTGCAAAAACTCGCAGATGGGGTTTGCGACGCGACCTTCTTGGCTTGTGCGGGTCTGAAACGCTTGGAGCAAGAAGACGTCATCACGGAAGCCATTTCGACAGAGGATATGCTGCCTGCCCCTGCTCAGGGTGCAATAGGAATCGAAATTCGCAAATCTGATGAAAAAGCGAAAGCATTGATTGCGCCGCTTAATTGCAAAGCATCGGAAATGGCCATCACAGCGGAACGCGCTTTTCTTCGCGCACTGGACGGGTCGTGCCGAACACCGATAGCAGCGCTCGCGGTTTGGGACGGTTCCACTATGGTTTTCAGAGGCGAGGTTGTTGCTAAAGATGGCTCATTACGCTTCGGGGCGGAGGATACAGTCGCTTTGACGACATTGATCGAAGCTTATGATTTGGGATATCGGTTAGGTCAAAATGTTCGCGCCGCAGCCGGTGAGAATATCATATGGGATGAATAAGACCCTGAAAAAGAAGTCCAAAATTTGGGTAACTCAATCGCATCCACGCGGTCTCGATAGTGCTGCTGATTTTGAAGCGCTTGGCTTAGACGTGGTTTCATCGCCGTTATTAAGTATTGCGTTTTCTTCTGATCCGATTCCCAGCCCTGAGCGTTCAACACACCTTATCTTTACGGCGCGTAATGGCGTAAGAACCTTTGTCGAAAAGCACACCGAACGAGATTTCGCGGTGACGTGTGTCGGTGACGCGACGGCAGCACTTGCCGTTGAAAATGGCTTTACGCAGGTCACATCTGCTAAAGGGGATGCGCAGGATGTCATAGCGCTTATTCGTGAGACTGTGCCGCAATCTATACCCCTGCGCCATTGTGCAGGCCGCTACGTTCGGGGACAAATCGTCGAAACATTGAAATCACTTGGATATAATGCGGAGCGTATCGAATATTATGCTTCCACACCGATTAGTTCATCGGACTTGGATGTGTCTGATTTTGATTATGTCGCGCTTTACTCGCCCTTAGCTGCTCGGACTTTTCGTGATCTTCTAAAGGATAAAGACGTTTCGGGATTGAAAACACTTTCAATCAGTACTGCGACAGATGACATCTTAGACGGGCTTAATGTCAAGGATAGGCACATTGCAGGGCGTCCTAATCAAGAGGCCATGATGGCGAGACTGAAACTTGATTTAGAAAGCCAATGAGGCCTAGACTGCCTGTATGAATGAAACAGACGACATAGACATTGAATATCTTGAGCCTGAGGCGGTTGAAGAAGAAATGGTTGAACCCCATCATAAATCTGGCGTGGGATTTATCCCCGTTCTAGGCATTGGTTTAGTGGCGGCTATATTGGGCGCGGTCGGCGGGGCCTTTGGCGCACAGCATCTGATGCCGAAACCGGATTTTTCGTCTGTTGAAACACAAATAGAGCGCGCTATTGCTGATGTGAAAGATGAAAATGCCAAAGACATGGCTGCTCTAAAGAAAACAATACAAACGCTTAGGCAACAGACATCGGAAAGCGCCGAAATCGAAAATTTTGATACACAGTTCTCAGATATCGAAATGCGTTTAACTAATTTGGAAAAAGCCCCAGTTTCGGGCATGGCCGATATAAATCCCGAGACTTTAGAGGTTCTGCAAAACGTACAACAGGATGGTTTTGAGTGGCTCGATACGTCAAAGCTTGAGTTGCAAATAACGGATCTCAAAGCCGAAATAGCGCTTTTGAAAACCGAAGTCACAGCATTAGAGGCTCAACCTTTCTCACTCTCTGACGCAGTAACAGAAGAAATCGCAGACGCGGGATTATTGCCGTCAGAACCGCTTGTATTTCCGCGTGAAGCCTTGTTAGCCGCTGTTCAGGAAGAGCCTGCTAAACAAGGGTTTTTAGCGCGTACATTCAGCAAGCATATAAAAGTCCAAGAGGTTGATGGGCCTGCGGTTATGATCGAAAAAGCGGCTGAGGCTTATGCGAAGGGTGACCTTCGTTCTGCCGTAATCATTTTTGATGATTTACCGGAAGATGTTCAGAAAGTCGGGCAGGACTGGCGCGAGGCTGTGCAAACGCCTAAATAGAAAAGGCGAAACGAAAGTATTTCATGACAAAATATGTAATTGCCATTCTCATTTTTATCGCCGCCTTGGCTGGCCTCATGCTTTATGTGGGCGATGACGCTTTTATCACGCTGACATCTTCTGAAGATGCGCGGTTTTTTGCAGGCCAACGTTTAGAACTCAGTTGGCAGGCAACCATTTTCCTTGCGACGGCTTTTACTATCTCCATTGTTGCGATTTGGTCCTTCCTGTCTTGGCTCTGGCATATTCCGGCGCGCATTAAATCAGGCGTTGGACTGCGTCGTCGCAACCAAGCCTTAGACGCGATGGAAGACGCGCTTCTGGCTGGGGCTGACGGGGATGCGAACAAAGCGCGCAAAAAGGCAGAACGAGCGCGTAATCTCATTAGCTCAGAAGATTTAGGCCGCATTGTCAGTGCCCAAGCCGCCGAAGCCTGCGGGGATAATACCGAGGCGCTTTCTCATTACACAGCTATGCTGGAGTCTGATAAAACGCGCTCTACGGGGCAACATGGTTTAGCACGTAATCTTTTGGCAACGGGGGACCTGGACGGTGCTATAGAACAGGCACAGCTCGCCTATTCCGACAATAAGAATGCACGTTGGGCACTTGATGTTTTGTTCCAAGCGCAAATGGCGGATTATAAATGGCAGGCCGCAACAAGCACCTTGGAAAAAGGGGAACGCCGCAAACATATTGATAAAGATGTATCACGCCGTCGTCGCGCTGTTTTACTCGCTGCAGAGGCGGATCGTTTGACAGACAGTGGTGAAACAAAATTGGCCACAGAAATGGTCGTTAAGGCGGCAAGTGAAACGCCGGAATTCTCCCCCGCTGTTGCTTTAGCCGCTAATCTTTTGAAGGTTTCGGGTGATACGAAAAAAGCGACGTCATTGATTGAAAAGGCCTGGGCGAAAAATCCACATCCGGCTCTGGCTCTCGCATTTCAAGACCTTATCGCCGGGGAGTCAGATCGCACGCGAAACAAGCGTATCGACTCGCTCATTAAATCTAACCCGTCGCATAAAGAAACGCATATGTTACAAGCGGAAGAAAAGCTACGCGCGGGTGACGGCGTCGGCGCGCTTTCAGTTTTAGCGCCTTATTTGAATTTGGACTCTGATTCTGATGCACCAACGGCGCGTCTCTGTCAGTTGGCGGGACAAATCGAAGAATATCTCGGCAATAAGTCGGATGCGCGCTTGTGGTATGAACGTGCGGCGACAGCACCGCTGGATCCTGATTGGTCTGATTTGGATCCCTCAGGCGAGGCGTTTGATTACAGTGATTCTGACTGGCGGCGCTTAACCTTTAGCTTTGGTGAAACAGGAGAGCTTATACACCCACGTTACGAAGCAGGCGCACCGCGCCGTAAACCAGGCTTAGGGGATGTGTTAAAACCGGAGACTAAAGACGAAGATGCTGAGTCAAAGGACGACGTAACTGACATTGTCGAAACGCTCGAAGACAATAAAGAAGATTTGTCGAAACGTCTCGATAGTCTTTTGGATAAACCTGAGTAAGGTTTCTTAATTTTCTTCTGACGCTGCAATAGAAGAAGCGAGTTTGCTGAACCCGCTTTCCTGATTTATTTGCTCAATAATAGCGGGCCGATCAGCGAAGTACGCAGACATTGTTTTGTGGTCTTCTATCAAGGCTTGCACATCATTCATGACAATACGAGAGCGCAATAACCTGGCCCAACCTGCCGGGTACTCTGGGTCATCAGCCAACCGCGCGGCGAGGCCATCAACCATGCCTTGAATATCAGCTTCGGTCATCATAGGATGTTGGGGCGGTTCTTCGGGTGTGCCAAGCAGCGCATAAAACCCTAAGCCACTGGCGATAAACCCTGCCATGAAGAGCGTGATAAGCGCCGGCTTTTTATTCGACGCTTGGACAAAAGGCGTTATCAGAAAAAGCGATATGCCAAGTGCAATGATAAAGATAATGAGCCAGATCATGTGCTGTCTCCTTCAGCTTTGTTAGTTTGACTGCCAGCCCTGAAAAACCATATGAGCCCGGCCAACATAATCAAAAAGGGCAAAGCCCAAAGGATATAGGTATTGCCCTGTACAGGGGGCTTAAGCAGTACATAGTCCCCATATTTTTCACGCATGAAACTAATAACTTGCTCATTACTGTCACCTTCGGCGAGTCGCGTTCTCACGAGCTTTCGCATGTCCGCAGCGAGGGGGGCATCAGATTCATCAATGGATTGATTTTGACAGACAACGCAGCGTAGGGATTGTCCAATCTCTCTGGCACGCTCTTCGATAACGGGGTCAGCCGCCGTAAATCCTGAGGTCTGCGCCCAGACGGGTGAGGCAAAAAAAACTGTTATTATAAAAATAAACAACCGCATTATTCCGCCTTCAATGTCTGAATAAGCGGGCGTAATGTCTCTTCCCAATCTTGATAACCGATAGGCCCTGAATGTTTATAACGAATACGGCCCTGCTTATCCGTGATGAAGGTTTCCGGAGCCCCTGTCACGCCCAAAGGAATAGCGAGCTCGCTATGCTCATCATAAATAATGATGTCATAAGGGTCGCCTTTATCGTTTAGCCATTTGCGGGCGTTCTCGCGACCGTCTCGCCAATTATGCCCGACCATACGGATGGCTTCATCTTGGGATATTTCCATCAAGATGGGATGTTCGACGTTACAACTCACGCACCAAGAGCCAAAGACATTCACAAGACTGACTTCACCTTTGATAACGTTTTCGTTCAAAACCTGCTCAGGCCTATCAAGTGCTGTGAGCTCAAATTCCGGGAAGGGTTGATCAATCAGCATATCTTCCATGCGACGTGGGTCTTTCGTCAGTCCGATGGCAAAGGCTAAGACAATAACGCCAAAGATTATGAGAGGGAGAAAGCGTTTCATTATTCGGCCGCCCCTTCTGCCAGCTCTTCCCGACGAAGCGGCTTAGCTGAATTTTTAGTAAGCGCTGGCTGAGGAGTGCGGAGTCCATAAGCCGACAAGAAACCCGCAATTGCCATTAATGTCGCGCCAATCCATATCCAAACGACGGCGGGCTGATAATTGGCTCGCATAATATAGCCGTCCTCAGGCGTACCTTCACCAATCGCGGCAAAGACGGTGCCCCAAATTTCAAAATGGAAACCAGCTTCTGTGGTAATCATTTCTCGTACGGGGTAAAAGCGTTGCTCGGTTTGTAATATATCGATTATGCGGCCCTTATGTTCGACTTCGACGAGGCCGCGTCGGAAAGAGTAGTTATTTTCAATCCCGCCATCGATTTCATTCAACGTGAAGGTATAGCCTGCAACCTCAAGACTATCGCCCGGTTTGATACGCCCAATCGTGTCATCGGCCCAGACGCTCATAATGACGGCGCCTGCCGTAAAAATGGCCATGCCCACATGTCCTATCGCAAAGCCAATCGTGCCATAGCGTGCTGCGCTTGGCATGTTCGAAAGCGGGCCACGCTGACGCAGTGCTTTGATGGCACCGTAACCGAGATAGGCAGAAAGGGCTAATCCAACGCCGCCTAAAACGGATTTACCGAAGAGACCGGCGAGGGTAATGATGATGATCGCGGCGACACCACTGATAAGAGCAAAACGTTTCAATTTAGCCAGACTGTCGCCTTGCCATTTCAATAAAGGCGCTGCGCCCATGAAGACAATCAGAACGGACATGATGGGGGCAAAGGTCAAATCAAAATAGGGAGCACCCACGCTGATTTTATCGCCTGTAAAAGCGTCCATCAAAAGTGGATAAAACGTGCCAAGAAAGACGGTTGCGGTTGCCGTAGCAAGCAAGAGATTATTCAGAACAAGTCCGCCTTCACGCGATACGCGATCGAAATCGGCTTTGCGAACCAATGTATTGGCACGCATGGCGTAAAGAACGAGCGCGCTCGCTGTGGCAAAAATCAATAAGCCGAGAATATAAACGCCGCGCGCCGGATCAACGGCAAAGGCGTGTACGGATACGAGGACGCCTGAGCGCACAACAAAGGTACCAACCAAGCTCAAGGAGAAGGCTGTAATGGCTAAGAGCACTGTCCAATGCGCGAGAGATTGCCGACGTTCCATTACCAAAATGGAGTGCATCAGCGCTGTACCAATTAACCATGGCATAAAGGAGACATTCTCGACGGGATCCCACATCCACCAACCGCCCCAACCAAGCTCATAATAAGCCCAGAGTGAGCCCATAGTGATACCGAGGGTCAGAAAGCTCCAAGAGATTAATGACCAGGGCTTTAGGGCGCGCGCCCAATCGCGGTCGATTTTGCCAGAGATTAGGGCGGCGACGGCCATTGAGAAGGCGAGGGAATAGCCAACATACCCCATGTAAAGGAGAGGCGGGTGTATGGCTAAGCCGGGGTCTTGTAAAAGAGGATTTAAGCCACTGCCGTCAGCGGGTGCAGGAAATAGGCGCTCAAACGGGTTCGAAGTAAAGAGTATGAAGCTCATAAATCCTACAGCCAACATGCCTTGTATGGCTAAGGTTCTTGCCCGTAAATCTGCGGGGAGTTTTTTCGCAAAGGCCGCGAAAAGATAGCCATAAAGGCTAAGCATGACAGCCCAAAGCAAGATTGAGCCTTCATGATTACCCCACACCCCGGAAATTTTATAGAGCAAGGGTTTGGCCGTATGAGAATGACTGGCCGCGAGTTTGACGGAAAAATCTGAAATCAAAAACGTATAGGTCAGGGCAACAAAACATGCGGCCATGAGGCCGAATTGAATGGCGGCGGCCCGTTCACCAAAAGCCATGAGTGCGGTGCTGTTTTTGTGTGCGCCGATCATCGGTAAAATTGATTGGGCCATGGCTGTGACGAAGGCCAGAATAAACAGGAAATGTCCAATTTCTGCAATCATGGAGCCTCTATAGCGCGCTTGTCAGAAAAGAAAATCTAAATGAAGTGGTTGTGGCGGAATGCTGCAGATATCAAACGTGAAAGTGACGTTTATTGGGTCACAAAATTTGAATCGACATTTCACAACTAATAATATGTAAAAATTTCAAAACACCATTAACTATATATCGTAAGGAAAAATTTCTACTTGCTTGCTACTTCAGCATTTTGTGCAACCAAGACGTCAATGAAGTGAACAGTATAGCTTACATATACGCTAAATACAGAACCAATGAGCAAGGTAACTTCGCGCTTATGGCTGCGATTGTCATGTCCTTGATGGTTTTTTTGGTTGGGGCGTCAATAGATTTAACACGATTAACGCAGTCGTCTTCTAATTTAAAGCTAGCAACGGATGTTGCCACTTTGCATGCAGCAAAAAACTATAACCTTTCCAAATCTGAGCGGGAAGATATTTTTGTTAAGGTGATGAATAATACAGTCGAACATAGTGATAACATGATAGACTATGATTATGATCTTCAAATTGTTGATACCGAAACAACGACAACTGTAACAGCGACAACAAGTACAACATCACCTTTGTTCTTTTCGGATTTATGGCACGGTAACGACAAAGTATATGCTTACAGCGAAGTGGTGGCAGGTCGAGAGCATTTAGAGGTTTCACTCGTTCTGGACATTTCATCGTCTATGAATAATGCAAGACTTGACGCGATGAAAAGTGCAGCGAAGAGTTTTATCTCTATTTTATTGAACAACCCCGAAATTGAAGATCGTATCTCCATATCAATTGTACCATTCGGGGGTACAGTAAGGTTACCTTCTGAACTCGAGTATATGCTTGAGACACCAGATACGACTGATCACTGGGTGGATGGGGCTTGGAATGGATGTTTATTCATGCCGCCCTCTGAATATTCTGCAGGTATATCACCGGATGAAAAGTTTACTTACCTACCGGCTCTTTATACTTGGAATCAGACAAATCCTTGGTGCCCTCATTCCGGAAATGAGCTTATTGGTTTAACAAACAATACTGAAAAATTAGAAAATTTAATCGATAGCTTCGCGCGTTCTGATGGAACAGGGACCGACATAGGCGCAGCTTGGGGCTATGCTATGTTAGATCCTCAGTGGAGTGGACGCCTGGAGGGTGTTGATGATGATATGCCTAGGGCATTTAATGCAGGCACACAAAAAATTATGATTGTAATGTCAGATGGCGGTATTACGAGGCAGCATTTTCCATCCGACACACAACTGTCGAATAATCCTCCGATTACGACTGGATTACCCGTCTATACAAAACGACAAGTTGTCAGCGGCAATGCAGCACAGAGTGGTTACATTGCGATATGCAATCTCGCAAAATCTAATGACGTGAAAATATATACTGTCGGTTTTCTGATTAATAATAATAATAATGAAAATAAGCTAAAGGCGTGTGCGACGAGCGACGCGAACCATTATGAAGCGGATCTCACAACGCTTGAAGGTGTCTTTAAAAACATTGCAAGTTTGATTTCGCCTATGAGATTAACACAATAAAGAAAATAAGATTTTTTGTAGTTTCAAAGAAGGATTATCTGATTTGATGCGTTTGTAATAACGTAATCCTTTTGAGAAAATTATAATGACCTGTGACCTTGGCGATAATAGCCTTACTTATACCCGTAAATTTTACGACTATAACACCTTACCAAAACGTGTTTTGGAGAAGTGGCGTTTCTTTATAAAGGATAATCCTTCATTATATTCACCCTACTTTCATCCAGACTATACGGCGTTGGTTTCAGAGCTAAGAGATGATGTATCCATTGCCGTGCTAGAGTGTGATAACAGCGTTGTTGCCATATTGCCGTTCCAAGGGGCTCATTTCGCGAGACCGGTTGGGGCACCGATGACGGATTATCAAGGCGTGATATGCTCCCCAGATAAGCCATATTCAATCCATGATGTTTTAGGTGAGTCACAAATTGGCGTATTCGGTTATGATGCTTTAGTCTCGGGAAAAAAAACGAAAAGTAATTCGGCGCAAAGTGCTGCCGTCATAGCTTTCCCAAATGGATATGAAGATTGGTTATCAAGCCGAGATAGTGCTTTTACCAAACACCAAAAAGAGACACGTCGGCGTCTAAGGAAAGCGAGTGCAGATATAGGTGAGCCCAAACTTATCACTCAATCACGCGATATTGATATTTTTAATCAGCTGGTGTCTTGGAAGTCCAAGCAGTTCGCTCACAATAAAATCTATAATGTTCTAGGTGTTGATTGGACGGTCAATCTGCTCAAAAACCTACTTCGAAAATCAGAACAAAGAGATATCTGGCTCGACATGCACGCCTTATATTTCGGCGACCGTTTAGCAGCTATTGATACTGGTCTTACGGACGGGAAGACATATCATCGCTGGATTGTGGCGTATGACCCTGAACTGCATAAATATGCCCCTGGCACGCAAATGCTAAACTTCATCATCCGGTCGTCTGATGAATTAGGCTATTCCCGCATAGACCATGGTGTTGGGCGAGAAGATTTCAAAAAATATTACGCGACGGAAGATGTTGATACTTACACTGGTTATACAGCATTAGGGGGATATGGCGGCCTCATGGCAAATATGTATAATGCTGTTGAAAGAGGCGGCAGGAAACATTTGTCGGATTTACCTGGAAAGATGCGTCGCAGATATTATCAAGTGTCTAATTGTGAGACGGGCTTTTTTAAAACACAAACGACTATGATACGCTCTATTTGTGAGAAAGTCAGCGCATAAGTGATGATCGAGCATTTATCATGAGTGCGATTTGGACTCATGATAAATTATTTTAGCTGTAGCATTGTTATGCGTATTAACGCGGTGGCCGGCCTCCACCTCCGCGTTGACCGCCGCGACCGCCGCCTTGATCATTGCCGCCAGATCTCTGACCCCTTTGGGCTTCAAAAGCCACTATGAGTTCGCTTCTATCAACCAGTTCATTTTTGTCCGTATCATAACGTGTAAACCTTTCGGCCAATAAGGTCATAAATTCTGCCTTTGAAACAACCCCATTGAGGTCTTTGTCGAACATCATAAAAGTTGGGCTAGCATCCGTTGACCCAAGCGCGTTTCGAGACCAATTCGCAAAGAATATAGCGGAAGGCGCTCTATCGAAACTTTCCCATTCCTTTTCGGCTCCGGCCTCTAATTCTGCCAAAGAAAGACGTTTGTCACCATTTGCATCCATATCCGCGAAGAGCAGAGCGAGGGGGCGAGCAAAAGTGCCTGAGTTCCGAGCACGCCCATTATTGGGGCGTTCTCCTGAGGAATTAGCTGAACGATCACGTGTATCAGGGCCTCTGCGATCCGGCGTATTTGCGCAGGCCGATAACAATAGAGGGATAGCTATTAAGCCAAGGGTAAACGGCTTAAATTTAGAAAGAGGTTGGAAAGTCATGAAGGTGTCCCGTTAGTTTTATAGCGTTATCGCTAAACTCAATAACGCGTTGTTTGTCTTAATCCTTCTATGATTATTATTAAGTCTTCTTCATTTAGAGTTTTTTGTATTTTACAGCTTTGGATATAACACCGTTAAAGTGTGATTTATATTATTCTCGTAAAAGAGAGCGTGCTTAATCGTATTTTGATAAGTTTTTTGACAGTTTCTTGGATCGCTGCTTTTCCCGTTCGGGCCTTTGCATCCTGTGCCATTGTCAATGATGCGTTGGTGATACTTTCTGAAGTTAGACAATTTCAAAACGAAACGAGTGCATCGATAAAAACAAGAAAATTGGATTTATCGAGCTTATTGACGCCTGATTTTATAAAGGCCCATCCTTCAGAAGCGGAGCGAGTTGCAACATTTGCCAAAACGGTAAATGAAACTGATGATTTAAGCCGTGTTTCCTTTTTGGAAAGTGATACTCAAAATTATCTTGATGCTTTGCAAATCATGGAGCGTTTCTGGAATTGTATTGAACCCGAAGAGATAAGCCCTGTTGAGGTGTTTGGACAAAGTGGGTCGATGACGACGATAAAAGAGGTAGATGTGGTCAATGAAACGGATCGTATTGCGCCTGAAAAAGCGGTCTCCGGCCAGTCAGATAATAGGGCTCTGTCCCAAAATAGTGGGGAGCTTCGCCCAGCCAGAATTGCAAAGCCAAATGAGCTGCAAGTCAATTATATGATTTTAATCGGTATGATTATTCTGTTTGTGGGGGGCATGGTCTATGTCGTTCGCAAACGACCAAAACCACGTGAGGAACGCCGCATAATTAATGTGCCCGCGCGTGTTGAGCTTCAGCGACACATTATTGAAATGTGTATCGTCGATATCACAGCTCACGGCTGCAAGATTGAGCACGCCGAGCGTATTCACGGTCAGAAAAGATTGCGAGTGGAGCTTGATGGCATTTGGTATTCGGGACAAGTTAAATGGCATAATTCCGCATTTGCCGGTGTAAAATTTCGGCGGCCTATGACTGAGCTTGCGTTTAATCGCGTCGTAAAGGCGACCTTTGTCTAACCAAAAGCGTTGTAAAGAAGGGGCACAAGATAACCCTTCGCCCAAACCAATAAAATAAAGAAGACCAAAAACGCCATATCGAAACCTCCGAGCGGGGGAATAACGCGCCTGATGGGAGTCAGTATTGGTTCTACAATTGAGGCGCAAAGGCTGTAAATTTGGCCCATAAAGGGATTGCGTAAATTAACGACGTTAAAGGCAATCAACCAGCTGAATATCATGTAAGCGATAAGAATGATCTGCAAAATACCCAAGGCTGGGTCCAGAAAATAAACCACGAGGGATTGTAAAAACGTCATATCGCTGTCTTTGTTACTTTGATTTACTGACAATATCTAGGAAGCAGCGAAATGTTTCGCAAGAGAAGACACAGTCATATAGGAGAGGATTAGCTACACAGGTGGCTTTTCACAACGGCGCCGGCTTTGCCCATATCAATACGTCCTGCATAATCATTTTTAAGCTGACCCATAATCTTACCCATATCTTTGAGGCAAGTCGCACCGCTTTGCTCAATGATTTCGGCTATTTTCGTTTTTAGCTCATCATCAGAGAGCGGCTGAGGCATAAATTCACGCACAATGTCAATCTCGGTTCGTTCACGATCAGCGAGTTCAGGCCGACCATTATCTTCATAAGTTTTGGCACTCTCTTCGCGCTGCTTTACCATTTTGGACAAGATAGAGAGGATTTCAGTATCGGAAATTCCTTCGCAGCGGTCTTCAGCGCGTGCCGCAATATCACGGTCTTTGATGGCGGCACTGACAAGGCGCAGAGTAGAGACGCGAACGGAGTCTTTCGCCCGCATAGCCTCTTTCGTGCTGGTGGAAATCTGGTCCCGTAAAGGGGTGGCGGCAACTGGCATAATGATTATCAAGTGGCGACCTGTACTCAGGCCCAACAAAAGTCCCTATTTAAGCAGTCACTCCCACTCACTGCAATAGCCTATTATAGCGGCTGAGATAGGCTTGCCAAGCCACTAGAGGCTGTATCTCTGCAGTGTGTATTTTTCTGTGGGTAGCTTTGAAAAACGAGGTTTATGTG
>CAYTAJ010000001.1:11111-37423 GCA_964435725.1 uncultured Algimonas sp. | reverse complement strand
GATTTGGCGAAAGACATGGCGGCAGACGCGCCCTTTGACTGGCGTGAAGCGCGCTGGGTATGGCCGGAAGGTCACACGGAAAAAGACGGCGTGAAAAAAGTGGTCTTGATTGATTATGGCGTAAAGCGGAATATTTTACGTAATCTAGTCAGTGTTGGTCTCTCGGTCAGTGTTGTGCCGGGCACAACTTCTGCCGAAGACATTCTGGCGATGAAACCTGATGGGGTTGTCCTTTCAAATGGCCCGGGTGATCCGGCTGCGACGGGTGAATACGCAATCCCGGTCATAAAAGCTCTGGTCGAAGCGGATATGCCAATTCTTGGCATTTGTTTGGGGCACCAGATGTTGGCCGCCGCATTAGGGGCCAAGACGATTAAGATGGATCAAGGCCATCATGGGGCTAATCATCCTGTTATGGATCATACAACGGATAAGGTTGAGATTGTGTCCATGAACCACGGTTTTGCCGTTGATCAGAAAAGCCTGCCGGACACAGTCGAAGAAACACATGTTAGTCTGTTTGACGGCACAAACTGCGGTATTCGCCTCAAAGGAAAGCCAGTCTTTTCTGTTCAACACCACCCTGAAGCCAGCCCAGGCCCACAAGATAGTTTTTATCTCTTTGAGAGATTTGCAGACGCTCTATAACCTTTCAGACCATGCGTGTATTGTTGCGTAGCCAAGCATCTAGACTTTTGAAATTGACTTCATCCTTGTCGAAGAGAACATAAAGAAAATCACCCACTTCAATAGATTTGGTCGTCAGTCTGATACCATTTACGCGCAGAAAAATATCCATAACGGCAAAAGCGGTCCGTTTATTGCCATCCACAAAAGGATGGTTCATCAAAAAGCTTTCCCAGAGGGCGGCCGCCTCTTCAATGATGTCTTTGTAATAGCCTGTTTGCGGTCTGAAAAGCGCTGCTTCAATAAGACCCATATCCCTTATGCCCGGCGCTCCGCCATGCAGACGCAACTGCATATCATGGAAAGCCAAAACGTCTTCGACCAAGAAATAGGTCGTCATTATTGGGCCAGACGTTTGTAAAGATCATCAAACTCTTCAAAGCTCGCTTCCATGGCTGCCTTAACATCAGGGCGCATGGTGTAGCCTTGCTTTTCTTTCAGCAGCATTTTTACGGCTTCTTCGAGCACGGATTGGATTTGACGACCTTCAGATTTGGAATATTCGCGCAAACGCTCAAGCAAACGCGCATCCATCTGTGTCGCAAATTTCTTGCGTTCACCTTGAAACGTCTGAGGTGTTTCTTGGACAGAAACGCGGCGTTTTGGTGTGCTTTGAGTGTAATCTAGCTTGGCCATTGTTATATCCTTTGACTAAAAAATGACACAAAACATAGAATTGTCAAGATTTATCATGATGTAGTAAGTTATGAGCGCTATTCAGCTCGACAGAATGCCGCAGTTAACATATGATGAAGTCAAAAGTGACGGCATAAATTTACCGCGCAAATTGGGGAGCATGATGGGTCGCATCCATAAACTCATGATCCGTGCTTGTTTGAAAGGCATCGCCATTGGATGGGCGTTTCTATTTCTCGGCCTTGCGCTGAACGTTATGAATATGCGCACGCTTATTTTTTCGTCATCGGATACAGTGTTAGCGATTTTCCTTTTAATGGTCGGTTTCGCAATCACCTTTGGAAATGCCGCAATGGGCCACGCCGTAATGGGCATGGCGCGTAAACATATAGAAGAAGATGTTTAAATGAAATCGACTAATTATCGTTTAACCAAGATTTAAAACCCGAGGTCTTTTCCCATCCAACGTCCAGTATAATAGCATGCAAATGCGATAGCTAAAAACCATGATGTGAATAAAGCACCACGTCCTAAATGTTCCCAGTTTATGGAAAGTCGTTTGGTGTTTTCCGTATCAGAAATATAGTCCTCGCTATCATACGGATGATAATTCCAGAACTTTGCCGATGCTTTATGTCGGTAAGCGATAATGCATAGAACAAGTAAAGACGTCAAAATAGCATCGATGAAGGACCGTTGTATAAGCCCAAGGTAAAAAAGGGCTATTCTGTATGAAAAGCCAATCACAAAGTCCAATGCCTTAGATTTTAGCATTCAGCTAATCTAAACTTATATCACCATTGGCCATTAGACTTTCAGCCGCAGCCAAAATGGCTTCTTTGGATGGGCGCGGAATAACCCCCGTCAAGTTAGTTACATAACCTGCATCCGCTTCGTGGAACGTGCCCAAATCAGGTAAAATGCCTTTCACCCGGTCATCAAAAAGACCAACGAGTTTAACGACGAAATTTGGCATGTCCCCTTTGGGGAGTTTCTTGGCTTGAGGATAGGCTTTGCGCAAAATCTCACTAATGTCTTTGAACCAATAAGTTTTACCGGCAGACATAAGGCGGCGGCCTCCGGCGTTCGCCGTCATGGCCGCAACATGGAGAGAGGCACAGTCGCGTACATCAACAATCGGATAAGCGACTTTTGGTGTCCGTGGGAAATCACCATCAAACATGGCTTTTAATAGTGAAAGAGACGCGCCACCATTTTTATAAGGGTCCGGCCCAAAAACGAGTCCCGGACAAACTGTTGTCAATTTATCACTGACATTTTGCGCTTTGGCATAGGCCCAGGCCGATAATTCTGCGCGCGTTTTGGATACCGGATAGGCGGTAAGCGGTTTCCAATCAGGGTCGGACCAATCGTCTTCCGAAACCAGCATATGGCTGCCGCGTCCCGGCTGTCCCATCATAGACACCATTGATGACGTCATGACAATACGCTCGACGCCGGCTGAAAATCCATGTTCAAGAACACGTTGCGCCCCGGCTCGCGCCGCCGGCACAAGCGCTTCACGATCGTTTGGGGCGTCCAATGGAAAGGGCGAAGCAATATGTTGTATGAAACGACAGTCTTTAACGGCATCTGCCCAGCCTTCGTCTCTTTCAAGATCGGCTTCCACGAGTTCTAGCTGGGATGTATCTGCACCGCCTGCGGCCAAGGCATCCACAATGCGTTGGCCTTTGGTTTTGTTTCTAGCTGTTCCACGAACAGCGTAGCCTTTGTTCAATAGATTGGCAGCAACTTGGGAGGCAATAAATCCAGAAATTCCAGTGACAAGTATGGTATCAGTCATGAGGCGAGTTGCTTTCGGGGGTTAAAGCGAAATTTTATTCGGGCAGCTTTGATTGTAGACTTCGATGGCTTCAGGCATCCAGCGATTGAAATCGGCGACGCGTGTTTCAGGGCTAGGGTGAGTGGATTGAAACTCAGGGGGTGTTTGTCCTCCCTGCGCACCCATACGTTCCCAGAGGCGCGGGGCTTCGCGTGGATCATAACAGGCGCGGCTCATTAGGATGAGGCCGATATAATCTGACTCAGACTCATGTTTGCGAGAGAAAGGCAGAGCATATCCATATTGGCTGATTCCGCCAAACACACCCATAACGGCGCGTTGTGCCCCATAATCCATTCCGCCGGCGCCGAGTGAGACACCTGCGCCCACAATGCGCTGCATATTTTGTTGCGCCATGCGTTCCGCTCCGTGATGGGCAAGCGCGTGTCCAATTTCGTGGCCCATGACCACGGCCAGACCGTCTTCATTTTCCGCAATAGGAATGAGGCCTGTATAGACAGCGGTGTAACCGCCGGGCAGAGCAAAGGCATTGGCTTGTGGGCTGTCGATGACATTAAACGCCCAGTCAAAGCCTGGATCTTCATTCGCCGCTGCTCGGGCGAGCCGCGCACCGATTTCTCTGACAGCATCGACAACGGGGCCGGATGTGACGAGGTCTTGTCGATTGTCTGATAGAATTTGTTGATAGGATTGCAGGCCGAGTTGAACTTCTTGTTCGATCGACATTGTCCGTAATTGCTTACGGTCTGTGAAAGGTACCGTCTTTTGATTGGCGAAATAATAAACCGCTGCGCCAATGGCAAACAATACCATGATTTGCCAGCGAAACCCGCCACGACGGCGTCCTAAACTTGCTCCTTGTCTCATTCCGCCCAATTGTCTGCGATACACCATAGAGACACTCCACCTTAACTCTTCAGATGGAAAGTCTAGCGAAAAACATGCAGAGGTCTAGGGCGTGTTGAAACTAATTCAGTGCCTCTGTTAAACGTTGAAAAGCCGCTACGGGCAAGGTTTCAGGACGCGCTTGCGGATCAATATCAGCCTTTTCAAGCCAGTCTGCCACGACAATACCATTTTGTTTGGCAAAGCCCTTAAGAGACGCGCGCAACATTTTCCGTCTTTGTCCAAAGGCCGCTTGAGTGACCTGACCCAAACGTTTGAGATCAGCATAGCGTTTGTCCTCAGTAAGGGGGTGCATGACAATTACGGCACTATCGACTTTGGGGGGCGGGCTAAAAGCGCGTGCCGGAATATCAAAGGCGATATGGCAATCGGCGACGCTTTGGCACAACACAGCGAGGCGCCCGTAATGATTATCACCCGGTGCGGCACAGACGCGTTCGGCCACTTCCTTTTGAAACATTAATACCATCTGGTCCCAGAATAAGGGCGTCTGCGTAACCCAATTTATCAACATTTTTGTGCCGACATTGTAAGGCAGATTCGCGACGATTTTTCGGGGAGCGGGGATATTGGAAGCGATGTCAAACTTAAGCGCATCGCCTTTAATAATGGATAGGCGATTGTCACTAGCTTTGCCAATATCTGCAAGGGCAGGGAGGAAGCGTTCATCCATTTCGATGACGGTCACGGAATTAGCGTTGTTTGATAATAAGGCCCGCGTCAGCCCGCCGGGCCCGGGGCCAATTTCCGCGATATTAACGCCCTCCAGCGGCTTCGCCAGACGTGCAATTTTATCTGTCAAATTCATATCCAAAAGGAAATGCTGGCCGAGCTTTTTATTCGCGCCCAATTGATGTGTGCGAACGACTTCTGTGAGGCTCGGGAGGCTTTGCAGAGATAGATTATCCATGCAAATAGGCTTTGCGATTATTAGCAATTTCACGTGCCGTTTTAATGGCGGCAATGAGGCTATCCGGGCGGGCTTTGTTTTGCCCTGCAATATTAAAAGCTGTCCCATGATCCGGTGATGTGCGGACTATCGGCAAGCCAAGTGTAATATTCACGCCGCCATGAAAATCGAGCGTTTTGACGGGAATAAGACCTTGGTCATGATACATGGCCAGAACCGCATCATAGGCCTGTCGCGCCTCAGCATGAAAAAGCGTATCAGCGGGTTGGGCATCCGTCGCGTTTATGCCGTCCTGACGCAAAACACGCGCCGCAGGGTTAATAATGTCGTCTTCTTCAGTGCCGAGAGACCCATTTTCTCCCGCATGTGGGTTCAGCCCAGTGAGAGAGATACGGGGGTCTTTTATCCCAAAATCACATTTCAAAGCCCCATCCATAACGCGCGCATTTTGTATTATGGCGTCACCGGATAATTGCGCAGCGGCCTCTTTTAAAGACAGGTGCACGGTTGCTAACCCGACACGCAACCCTCCGCCAGAGAGCATCATGACAGGCCCCCTCGCATAAGGAGCGTTATGGGCTTCTGTAAGTTGTCCGAGATATTCCGTATGTCCCGGGAATTCGAACCCTGCCTTGTAGAGTACATCTTTTGCAATGGGGTTGGTGACAATTGCATCGGCTTCGCCGCACAAACAACGCGAAACACCGCGCTCAATACTTTCGGTGACGGCCAGCGCATGATCAGAGTCAGGATTGCCCGGTTCCGGAACGCGGCCTCCGATTGGCAGGATAGGCACAGCGTCGGGGAAAACATGGGTAACGTCTGATATGCCAGACACTTCTTTGAGTGGAAAATCGTAAGCTTTGTTAGCACGCTCAATAACCCGTGGCGTTGCGATAACAGCAAAGGCAAATTCGGCTTGGTCTTTTAAGGCCTGCCACGCCTTCAATGTGATTTCCGGGCCAATTCCGGCCGGGTCGCCCATCGTTAAAAGGAGAGGGCGCTCCATCACATTTTAACGCACGACGACGGTAGAGTTACGGCGAATATCACGCAAGGCGCGACGAGAGGCCTGTGCTAATTGCTGATCCATCAAGCGATTTTCGATATCATCCCGTGTAGGAATATCTGAGCCTGTCGCCTCACGCGAACAGACCATTATCGAAGCCGCACCTGTTGGGCGCTCAATTGGATCAGAAATCGTGCCGACATCCGTAGAGGCCAAAATATCAATAAGCTGCGGGTTTAACTCACTCGCCTTCAATTCACCCATATCCGCTTGGGTGACTCCCTCAAGTGAGGCCACATCATCTTTTAAAGAATCACAAGATGTTAGAGTATCACGAAGCGCAATGAGGCGGTTCTTCGCATCCTCAAAACTTCCCTCATTAATGGCAACTTGCTTCAGCTTATAAAGCGTGTCGGCTTCTGATACTTTCTTTTCCACCAAGGCGACGACATAAATCCCGCCGGGGACTTGAATAGGCTTAGAGACCGCACCAGGTTCCATCACTTTGATGACTTCGTCGATTTCAGGGCGAAGCTCACCTTCGCGTACCCAGCCGACATCACCGCCACGGGCCGCACTGGCCGCCGACGAAAATTGCTGCGCCAAAAGGGGGAAAGGTGCCCCGTCTTGTAATTGCTGAATCATAGCCTGCCCACCTTGCATGGCGCCCTCCATGCCGCCGATTTCAGGTGTGGCTTCGATATAAATTTCGGCAACACGGAAAGACGGCTTATCGGCATTGGCGGTCAGGCGGTTGAGTGTTTCATCAATCTGCGCGTCAGAAATACGAATACGCGACCCATAAAGCCCGTTTACAATCCGTTGCCACGCAATTTCAGAACGCACTTGGTCGCGAAGTGTTTCAATGGATACGCCAGCTTGGGCCAAACGACCAATGACTTCGTTCGGGTCCAGACCGTTACGACCAATTAAGCGCGCAACACTTTGATTGACTTCTTCATCTGAAATCGTTTGCTCGTATTTTTCAGCTTCCTGCATTTGCAGATGCTCATCCACCAAATTACGAAGGGCTTGTTGCTGGATACGCGCAATGCTTTCTTCATCGCGTTGTGCCCCAGTTGTGGCGAGCATGAATAGCACACGCTGACGAAGGTCATGTGTCGTGACAATGTCGCTGTTCACAACAGCGGCAATACCGTGGCTCGGTGTCTGAGCCTGTGCATTGAGCCCCATTCCTGCCAAAAGGGCCGCTGTCACAGCTAAGCCTTTCAAAGACGTTTTGATAGATGTCGTGTGAGTCATCAGTTGTCGTGTCCCAAAATCATTTTGCGCGTTTATAGCGCCTTAGCCTTCAAAGGCAATTCGATAGGCGCAGTCATAACCGCTTTAATTTAGCGCAAGCAGATGGCCAAAAGGGTTAAATTTCAGTCAGAGTACAGAATACTAAAATTCTGCGCCGACGGCATGGAGTTTTGCACCATTGGCGTTGAGCCATTGTTTTGAGGCTTTGACGTCATTATTGATAGAGGCGCAGACGTCCCAAAAGGCTTGGCTGTGATTAGCCTCTATCATATGGGCGCATTCATGGGCGGCGACATAATCCAGCACATAAGCCGGCGCGCAAATCAGACGCCAGCTATAGCTGATATGACCTTCGCCTTTGCGCGTGATACAGGAGCCCCATCGGGAAGACGTATCTCTGACACTGACTTTAGCCACGCGTTTGCCAAGCTTTTCAGCGTAATGATGAGAGGCGGCTTCTAGCTCGGCGCGGGCTTCGCGAATAAGGAAGCGCCTGACGCGCCCGGCAAAGCTTTCCAAATCAGGCGAGGGTACAATAATCTTTCTATTTACATCATCGACACGCGCCCGCCCTCGGCCTTCAGGTTTAATGAGACGATAGAGAAGCCCGCGATACATAATGCTGTGCCCGGGAAGAAACGGTTGAGGCGAAGGGAGGGCTTCTAGCTGAACATCAATCCAATCAGCGGACTCATTGGCGAATTTCATAGCGGCTTTGAAATGACGTAATCCCGGCACCACAACATGGACTTCTCGATCCGATGTTTTGACTTTGAGCGAAATACGGCGAGCCTTATCGCTTAAAACATATAGAATACGGGGATCGTTACCGTCTCTTAATGGGAAATCCTGCTTGGCAGGGCCGGAGGCCGTGCTATTGTTCAACCAATTGCGCGCCATTTGACCGGCGGCTCCTAGATGTGATTGGACACTACCCATGATGACGTTTCGTAAATCCTTGCTTTCCACAGTCGCTTTGACTTTAACGGCCTCAACCTTAGTGATGGGGGGATGTTCACCAAAGGACAAGGGGGAGAGTGCACAAATTTCTGTTGAAGCGGCGCCTTTGGGGCTTACAGCGCCCGATGAAAAGGTCTTTGCTCGTCATTTTAACGTGCCGGAGCGAAAAGTTTCTGAAGCGGATGCAACAACCGCGCTCAAGGCCTTTAACTTGGACAGCCAAGATGTCATGAGTTGGGACAGTCTTTCCGGTGCAGCCGGGAACTATGTCTATACAGACCTGAAAGCTGAAATGGACGAAGGGACAATTTCGGTTGCCAAAGCTGAACTTGTTGGCGTCCGTATGGACGGTGATGAAGCCACATTTGATCGTGTTAATTTCCGCGATATGACCATTGTCGGCGACGATGTGAACCTGAATATTGATGCGATGAGCATCGCGCGCCCTAGCCCGAAAATGGCGCAAGCGATTATAAAGGCCATCCAGACCAATGAAGGTATTGATGACTTAGAGGTCAATATTGATGAAGATGATACGGTGACATTCGGCGCGATTTCATTGAACGATATCACTGTCACAGCGGATGAAGCGAGTGGCACGATTGAACAACTTGTTTGGGGTGTCGATGAAGACACAGAGATTGGTGACGGCAAAATTGGAAAGATTGATTTTACCATTAAAGGCGAAGATGATCTTGTTTCGACGCTGAAATTTGAAGGGGGATCAGCGCGGGGTGTGAACGCTCAGGCCTATAAAGGGCTGACCGGTGATATGGAGTCTACGCGTCTTGGACAGAACACGTTCGGTCAACTGCTTGGGCAGATGAATATCTATGCTAAGCCTTATGAAAGCTTCCAAGTCGGGGCCGGCGCTTTTGAAAATGACTATGTTAGAGCCAGTTTCGATGGATTTGAAGGGAAAGCCGTTGAAAAGGGCGGTGTCACGACGATTACGCAAATCGGGAAACCTATGCGAATTGCCTTGTTAAAGGAACCCAAAGACGTTGGTGCGAAGCGCGGCTATGATACACTGCAACAGCTTGGTTTTGATGAGCTCGTCTTCAAAACATCTCAAACTCAAATTTTGGATAAGAATAAGGATACAGTCACGGTCAAAGACGGACTTCTGGATATGGAAGACGGCTTTCGCTTAAACTATACTTATGAAGCGGAAGGTCTCTCTGCCATGGTCGAAAAGGCCAAAGCCGATGCCGCCTCTGCTGACAATAAATCAGTTGCAGACCCGAATATGGATGAGGTGCTAGATAGTCTTGAACCGATAAAGCTCCGCAATATGAAGATGAGCCTTGAAGACAAATCCATTGTCGAACGAAGCTTAAAACTTGCCAGTCAGATGTCTGGACAATCAGAAGACAATCTCAAAAAGCAGCTTAAAGTCGCTGTTATGGCAGCCCCATTTATGGCGCAAAATGAATTGGAAAGTCAGGTTATAAGCGAGATTGGAGGAGCCTTTGTCGAATTTCTAGATGAAGGTGGGACGATGACAATCGCTGTGAAACCTCCTCAACCGCTCTCAGTTAAGTCTTTGTTCGAAGCTCGCGAAAATGGACTAAATCCCGATGATATCGGTTTTTCTGCGAGTGTAGAAGAATAGCTGATGATCAGAGAGGCAGTCGGTAAATCACTGGATCATGACCCCGATTTTCGCTGGCGAGGCGAATCTGTAACCCGTATTGAGAATCTCTCAGACATTGCCTTCGCAATTGCGCTCGGGATGCTTATTTCAGGTGCAGATGCACCCAAAACATTTCAAGAGCTGGAACCCTTTCTCTTATCAATCTTTCCAACGGCAGCAGGGTTTATAGTCTTATTAAGCCTGTGGCATGGACATTATACTTTCTTCCGCCGCTATGGTGTTGCGGATAAGAAAATTATCATCTTCAATGCGCTCTTGATTTTTGTTGTATTGTTTATGGCTTATCCGTTGAGATTTGCTTTTGACTCACTATTCAGTTTTCTAATCACCGTTTTTACCGGAAACTATACGCGCAGTATTCAACTGGGCATTTTGAGCTTTGACATTTCCGGCAAAATCATCGGTTACTTTGGTCTGGCTTACAGTGCGGCTTTTGCCTTGTTTGGTTTGATGACCGGCCAAGTCTTGAAAAAAGCAGACTTGATAGCTTTGACGGAATATGAGTTGGCCGTGACGCGTCAATTACGCTTTGGTCGATGGGGGCAAAGCCTAATAGCCTTGGCAACCGCCGCTATAGCATGGTTCACGCCATTGAATGGTATAGCAGGCTCTTTTTTCTCATTATTTTTTATTGCCTACATAATTGCTGAACGCCTTTATCCTGCGACAAGATTGCAAAATGATGCATAAGGCTGTTGAAAGTTGAATAAAATGGCGTGTAGCCATTCATAAATTTAGCTGCGCTCTGCGAATTTGCGGCATTTCTGTGCAGGGGCTTTGCTTGAAATCATAGCGCGTCTGCCTCATATACGGCTCAACACATTGAACCCTTTTAACAACGCCATTGGAGCGACCGTATGAAAGTTCTCGTCCCCGTCAAGCGCGTGCTTGACTATAACGTTAAAGCGCGGGTGAAACCCGACCAAACAGGCGTTGATTTGTCCAACGTGAAAATGTCCATGAACCCCTTTGATGAAATCGCGGTGGAAGAAGCCGTGCGTTTGCAAGAAGGCGGCACAGCGACAGAAACAATTGTTGTCTCTATTGGGCCGGCAAAAGCGCAAGAAACGATACGCACAGCCCTTGCGATGGGCATGGACCGCGGTGTTCACGTTGAAACAGATGAAGATCTAGAGCCGCTCGCTGTCGCGAAAATCCTAAAAGGTGTCGCAGAAGCCGAGGGCGCAGAGCTCGTCATTATGGGTAAGCAAGCCATTGATAATGATTATGGCTCGACCGGCGGTATGCTCGCAGCCTTATTGGATTGGCCAATCGGTTCTGCGGCGAATTCTATCGCGAAAGATGGAGACGCTCTAACAGTCGTGAAAGAAGTCGATGGCGGCCTACAAACAGTCAAATTGCAAATGCCAGCCCTCGTGACGACGGATTTGCGTTTGAACGAACCTCGCTATGCGTCCCTGCCGAACATTATGAAAGCCAAACGGAAGCCGATTGATGGAAAGACACCGGGTGATTTTGGCGTGGACACAGCGGCCCGCTTGAAAGTTTTGAAAGTGACCGAACCCGCCGAGCGTGAAGCTGGTATTAAAGTAGAAGATGTTGCGACATTGGTCGATAAACTCAAAAACGAAGCAGGAGTAATCTAATGGCTATTCTCGTTGTCGCAGAACATGATAATGAAAACCTGAAAGACGCCACGCACAAGGTTGTAACAGCTGCGTCCAAAATGGGTGGAGATGTTGACGTCTTGGTCGCCGGTAAAGGCGTTAAGGACGTTATGGCTCAGGCCACAAAGATTGATGGCGTACGGGCTGTCATGGGTGTAGATCATGAAAGTCTTCGTCGTCAGCTTGCGGAAAGCATGGAAGCGGTCATCGTGCCTTTGATGGGCGATTATGATGCCATCCTTGCACCGGATACAACGACACATAAAAATTATATGCCTCGTGTCGCAGCAAAGCTTGACGTGCAGCAAATTTCTTCTGTCACAGACGTTCAGAGCGCAGACACATTCGTCCGCCCTATCTATGCTGGTAACGCAATGGCGACTGTTCAGTCGACGGACTCGAAAAAGGTTGTGACGGTTCGTACGACAGCGTTTGCCGCTGCAGGCGAGGGGGGTTCTGCCTCTGACAAAGTTTTAGCGGATCCGGCAGGGCCATTTAAATCCGAATATGTTGGTGAAGAATTGTCTAAATCTGACCGTCCGGAATTGACTGCGGCTAAGATTGTTATTTCTGGTGGTCGTGGCATGGGCTCCGGCGAGAACTTCAAGCTTCTCGAAGGTATTGCTGATAAACTCGGCGCCGCTATGGGTGCGTCTCGTGCGGCCGTTGATGCGGGCTTTGTGCCGAATGACTGGCAAGTCGGTCAAACGGGTAAAGCCGTTGCTCCAGAGCTGTATATTGCTGTCGGTATCTCAGGCGCTATTCAGCATTTGGCCGGTATGAAGGATTCCAAAGTCATCGCCGCCATCAATAAAGACGAAGAAGCCCCAATTTTCTCCGTTGCAGATTACGGATTAGTCGCTGACCTATTTAAAGCTTTGCCGGAATTGGAAGCAGAGTTGGATAAGGTTCTTTAATTCGATTTGAATAGAACAAATTTAAGAGCCCCGCTTATGCGGGGCTTTTTTATTGAGAAGCGATACGTTAGAGCTTTAGATGATAAAATAGTAATTTTAACTTTGCACAAAATGCCATCTAATAAACCCTCATCTACTGAAGACATTTATAACCCAGCTTATGTTAAGCAGGTTTTCGATAAATGTTCGAGTAAATATATTCTATTTAGTTTTATCTGTTCATTTGGATTTACTGAAATTTGGAGAAAACAAGCCGTCAAAAATATGCCTGAGCCATTAGCAAAGAACCTTGTTGGATATGACTTAATGGCAGGAACAGGAGAAGTCTGGCCGCATCTGCTAAAACGGTTTTCTAATATTTCTTCCATTGTCGCGATAGATATCTCAAGCGGTATGCATAACCTGGCTTTGGAAAGGTTGCACAAACATCGAAAACATAAAATCAATTTTATACAAGATGATGTCTTACAGAGTAATTTATCAGAAAAGAGTTGCGACTTTCTGATTTCAACATTTGGCTTAAAAACATTTAATGCGTCTCAGCATAGAAAACTCGCTGGTTTAGTTGCAAAATCGCTAAAGCCGGGCGGTGTTTTTTCTTTCATAGAAGCCTCTGATCCAAAAGGATGGATTTTTCGGCCTCTTTACTTGTTCCATTTAAAAAGAATCTTACCTCTTATTGAGCGTTTATTTTTGCGTGGTGCCCAAGATTTTTCGATGATTGGTCAATACAGTACTAACTTTGGCAACGCAGAGGATTTTGCAAACTTACTCGAGAGAGAAGGTTTAGACGTTGAATTTAGGTCCTACTTTTTTGGATGTGCCACAGGCGTTATTGGTCGAAAACCAATTTAAGTAAGGAAGCGTCCATGAAAATAATTAGCGTTCAAGACGCTTCATATCCGGTGTCCACTTTCCCGGGGCGACACCATACCATCTTTTAAATGCACGCGTAAAAGCGGCTTGGTCGTTATACCCAAGAGCTTGCGCAATAGCTGCGAATGTCTGTCCTTGAGATATCAGCTCTCTAAACAATTTGTCACGCGCGATATCGACTTGTTCGCGAAAATTTGTGTTTGATTTTGTAAGGGCAGACCTCAATTTGCTTTCAGAAAGTTGAAACGCGTCTGCTGTTTTTGAAAAACTTACCGCGCCCGCCTCCATTTGCTGAATCAGGTACAGTGTGAGGGCAGTCTTAAAACTCTTTTGGTAATTATTATTTTCTAAGAGATAATCCAATTGCGCTTCAAACTTTGCACGTTTCAAAGGATCCCGGGTCGGGAATTCTGTATCAACATGTTCTGCGAAAAACTCTAGTCGGTTATGCGGCTGATTAAAGCGAATAGGGCAGTCAAATACTCTTTCAAACAAGGCGTTATTGGCCGGTTTAGGCTGTTGTAAATCAATCGATTTCAACCCTTTGCCGGACCCCCAATTGAGCCATCTAAAAGCCGTTCCATAAGCGCCAAAAATAACATTAATTATGTGATGTTGCCCTTTCGACGGCATATCAAATTGCTTGAAATTGAGAAAGTAACGATTAGCGGCATCATCAATTTCTAATGACGGCTGTCCTGCATATATTGCCAGACGTTGGTATCGCTCGTTCATTTCAACGACTTGTCTTATGTTATCGCAGACCGTGTATATATTGCCGGTCTGTTCAAATGTTGACACGCGAAAGTCAAAACCGACACGCAAGCTTATATAGGGGTCATTCAGGTGTTTTGAGGCCTCTTCATAAAGAGGAATAAGTGTTAGAATATCGAACCTCTTATATTTTTCGCTTAAATCTGAATCCGCTAATTTTATAGCGTTCAGGGATTTCTCACGAGGAAAACCAAATTTATCCAAACTTGATATTTGCGCCGCTAGGTATCTCGACGCCATCGTCATTTTATTTATGGCTGTCATGGTAAATGCCCCCAGAGGTTGTCTTACTTGTCTTAACGATAAAATGACAAGAGAATTTTCAAAAAAAGACAAGGGCCTTGAATGAAATGACAAGGCGGCGGAGATTTTTTGACAATATTTCCCGTTTAAATAGATGTAAGAAAAGCATAGCCGATACGGGGCAGCAGGCTAATAAATGTGGGCGCAATATCGGAGTTTCGCTATCGTTTCAACGATATGCGGAACTCCGATTTTTTTATATAATGGTCGTTAAGCTTTTCTTTTCGGCAAATCTGCGTAATTACCCGGGCGTTTTTGTCCTTTGGCTTGCATGGCCTCCATCATTTCTGTCGGGATGAGCATAGACATATTCCACACGGCGATATTGTCTAATGCGTCTTTGGTAGAATGATCGCGTCCATAAGTAATGGCGCGTTTACAGCCATAGACGGCGAGAGGGGGTTTTTCAGCAATATCTTTAGCAAGCGCCATTACAGCGTCCATCATCTCAGCATGGTCTTTATAGACATTGTTAAACAGACCCTGCGCCTTGGCTTCATCCGCGTACATTTTACGGCCTGTATAAGCGAGTTCGCGCACAATACCCTCGGGGAGGTGATTGAGGATACGTGGGAAAGTCCCGACATCGGCCGTCATGCCTACGATAATCTCATAAATCGTAATAAAACTATCTTCGGTTCCAAATCGCATATCACAAGCGGTAATGAGGTCGACGCCCCCACCATAACACCCGCCCTGAATAGCAGCGAGGACAGGAATGCGACAGTCTTCAATAGCATTAAAGCTGTCTTGAAGGCGTTTCACATTAAGATAAAAACTCGTCCCATATTGCGGATGGTTTTTATCTTGCGGTCCTGCGATATCCGTCGCGAACATAGACAGATCGATACCCGCCGAAAATACAGGCCCCGTTGAGGATAAAACAATCACACGGGCTTTGGCATTGTCATCAATATCGCGAATAATTTCGGGGAGTTCCGTCCAAAACTCAGCGCTCATGGCATTGCGCTTTTCAGGACGGCTCATCACAATATGCGCAATATTATCTTCAATAGAAACGTCGAAACAAGTGTAGGTCATAGCGGTCTCTGCAAGTTAATTAGAGCGTGAAAAGAAAGCCTTTGGTGGGGGAGGCGTCTCCATTCAAAACGTCTTTATAGGTTTTAAGGATATTCGCGGCACCTTCGGCCTTCTCAATGTCCAGCCAGTTCTCAGCCGAGTTTAGGAAGGGTATCCATCGGGCCGCCAAGTTCTTGGCAAAGCCCGCACCGCCCCATTCGGCGATACGTGTTTTGGCCTGATCAGGCGCAAAGAAGAATTTAATGGGTGTGTCTGTTTGCGGGAGTTGCTCCGGTTTCGAGTCCCAATGCGATAGACCCACACGACAGACATAGGTTAAGTTCTCTTCAAAGTGATTGATTAGCGTGGAGAGGACTTTTGTGTTGCCGGACATATCAACAATAACAGTTTTAACGTCTGGATTGAGGTCTGTGATGGTATCATAGCTTTCGACCCTATTATAAAATCCGGTACTTTCGGCGAAGATCTTATTGCCGGAAGACGTTAAGCCTGAGACGGTAATGCCACCACGTTCTTTGCAGCAAAACGCTGTGCCGAGAGCGGTTTTAGACGATGCTGACAAAATCAAGACTTGCTCGGCTCCAAAGAACTCTTTTTCGGCCAAGAAATCATCGATCAGAAAGCTGGTTGTAAAGAGGGGGCGAAGAACAGGTTGAAGGTCAGGGTGAAGACCGAAAGACGGGTCGGCATCGACAAAACTATAACTGTTGTAAAGGCTATGCAGCGGTACACGATGATCATTCCCGTCTTGGAAACCCGTTTTCGATATTCGGGTGGGCTTCATATCAAACGTGTCAATAATCGGAAGAAAGCCGTAAAGGACTTGCCCGACTTTGACATCATCACATTGGCTTTCTGTGACCTCGGCATATCCCCAAACCGGCATACGGCCATGCGAGGGCATATCGATACCATAAGCTGTTGGTTCAAAATAATGCCAATAGCCAATTTGGTGGCCCGTCACCATATAAGTCACATTATTCGCAGTCAGAGCCCAAGGACCGACTTTGCAGCGGATTAAACCGTCTGCCAGTGGACCGTCATCCATATTGACCAAGGTCACATCAGCGAAGTCTGATTTATTGACAAGAAGCGTTTGAGTCATGGGGGTGGCCTTTGGTTTTTCTAAAAGACTTTGGTGTCATCGCAACTGATAAGAAGTTGGCCTTCTAAGCCTGCGCGTCGGTGGTGATGAATTTTGCGGTAGGTTTCATTGCTCACAGCCTCAAACATGGTTTGCGCATCGGCATAACGGACAATTGCGACAGCGTCCCAATTGCCTTCACCAATGAGGTAGTGTTTGGCATTGCCGCCAAACACAGTTTCCGAACCCTCTATATTCAGGTCTATCAGCATTTTTCCGAAAGCTTCGGCGTAGCGCCCATAGGCCACGACGCCAGAGACATCTTCGCCGTCTTTATAAGTGGCTTTCTCTTTGAACTTTAGCAGATTGACCATGAAAACAGGTTGGCCTTTCGGGCTTTCGCTTAGAAAGGTTTTGATTTGTTCCGGTGTCGGGTCTGTGGCGTTCAAACTGGCCATGATTATTTATAGCCGGGATGTTGCATGACGTTAGATTTGGACTTCGCCAGCCATTCATCAGGGACAAAGAAATCAGCAGCAAGCGGCCCATCATAACCCGGTTGATTATAGACAGAGAAATCTGTGACGCCTGACTCCGCCAAAATAAATTCATCAATGACAAATTGGCCCGTATATTTGGTCGAGTCTTGGTTCAAAACGACATAAGCGGCGTCGGCCATGATTTGCGGCGTGCGGCTCATCTTGGCCATGCTGTCACCGCCTAAGACGTTTCGAACAGCCGCCGTATCAATTGACGTCATCGGCCAGAGCGAATTTACGGCGATCCCTTCTGGGCGAAATTCTTCACTCATACCCAATGTGCAAAGACTCATACCATATTTGGCCATTGTGTAAGCGACATGGTTTTTGAACCACTTCGCGCTCATATCGAGAGGTGGGGCAATATTGAGAATATGAGGGTTTGAGCCATTCTTCAGATGGGGCAAACATTTTTGCGAGACTAGAAAAGTACCCCGCGAATTGACTTGGTTCATCAGGTCATAGCGTTTCATGGGTGTATGCGGTGTTGGCGTCAAAGAAATAGCCGAGGCATTATTGATACAAATATCAATGCCTCCAAATTTGGCGACCGTCTCTTCTACGCATTTCTCAACCGCGTCTTCATCGCGAATGTCGCAGACAAGCGGAAGCGCTTTTCCGCCTGCTTCTTCGATTTCTTTGGCCGCGGTAAAGATTGTGCCCTCTAATTTTGGATGGGGCTCGGCCGTCTTAGCCGCGATTGCGACATTGGCACCATCAGCTGCGCATTTTTTGGCCATGGCCAACCCAATCCCGCGTGATCCGCCGGACATAAAAATCGTCTTACCTGCCAGTGACATAATCTTTCCTCTGTTATGAATAATGGATTAGGCGGGATATCCGCCTGCCTCAAGTGAATACGTGGCTTGGCTAATCGTCAGATTTGCATAGGCAGGTTGCGTGTATCGCGCTTAGGTAGAAGGGCACCTCTTAGCGAGTCCTTAATGGCTGACTCACGGAATTTTAAATCTTCTTTGTCATAGACTGTCGAAAATTAAATAAAGGTTGGGGTTCCACCATGCGTAAATATGTGTTCACAGCGTCCGCAATAGTGTTGATGCCGACATTGTCTGCTTGTAGCTTTTTATCACAAGGTGGACATGATTATCACAAGGGTCATCATGCCCCGCAAGTGACGCAGTATCAGCATCACAGTAATTATCACCAAGCTGATGCAGTGCATTCGCAGAGTAATTTATGGTGTTCAGATGCAGGGTGTGCACCGGAAAGCACCTATAGTGTTTCGCATCAACCAGCAGCGTATTATGGTACGCCAACGCAGCCAAGCGCTCATGCTTACGGTACACAGGTGTCTCACTACGGCCATGGTCCGAAATTAAGAGGCGCACATAAGGCCCCACAAGAGTCATATTTTTATGGTAACCTAGGTGTTGTATCATATGATTTAGATAATGACCTAATTGGCTTACAGACTCGCGTTGGTTATCAGTCTGCAAACCTTTGGGGTGTTGAGGTTGAAGGGTCGATGGGTCTTGATGAAGACAATGTTGATAGCCCTTTGACGTCTACAACAACACGTCTAGATGTTGATTATTCTGTCGGTGCTTTCGCTTTGGCACGCTTGCCACTGCATGACCGTTTATCCGTACATGCGCGTGGTGGTTATCATACGACAAAAATTTCTAGTGATGTTGATGATGGAACAACCATAACAGAGCTCTCAAATGAATTTGACGGTTTTGCCTATGGTGCGGGTGCAGAATTTAATGTGACGCCGAAAGACTCACTCCGTGTGGACTATACGCGCTATGAGGGTGAAGGTAGCGACCTTGACTCGATCTCTTTGGGATATGCGCGTAAATTCTAAGCGTCTTCTTGCTGCGCCCAGAGCGTTGCATATAAACCATCCTTTTCGAGCAAGGCGTCATGCGTGCCTTGCTCGGCAATCTGTCCATTTTCCATAACCAAGATACTATCGGCGCCGATAATGGTGGATAGTCTGTGGGCAATCACGAGAGTTGTTCGCCCCTTGGATGCTTTGTCTAAGGCCGCTTGAATATCACGTTCAGTTGCACTGTCGAGGGCGGAGGTGGCTTCATCCAAAATCAATATTGCAGGGTTTTTCAGCAAGGTTCGTGCGATGGCGACACGCTGTTTTTCACCACCAGAGAGTTTTAAACCGCGTTCTCCAACAACGGTGTCATAGCCTTTAGGCAGGTCCAAAATGAAATCATGAATTTGTGCATCTTTGGCGGCGCGCTCAATATCATCCTGCGTAGCTCTCGAGCGTGCATAACTTATATTATATCCAATCGTGTCGTTGAACAGGACGGTATCTTGGGGAACAATACCGATAGCGCGGCGCAAGCTATCCTGCGTGATATCGCGTAAGTCTATGCCATCGATAGTTACGCGCCCTTTGCTGATATCGTAAAACCGAAAGAGAATACGTGACAGCGTCGATTTTCCAGCACCGGTTGGCCCAACAATCGCGAGCGTTTTACCACTCGGAATTTCAAAGGATACATTGTTAAGTATTTGTCGGTCTTCATCATAGTGAAAGGAGACCTTTTCAAAGCGTATATCACCTTTCACATCATGAATGTCTTTTGCCGTATCCAGATCGGTAATCTCGGGTTTGAGATCGAGCAAGATAAACATCTTCTCAAGATCCGTCAGAGCTTGTTTGATCTCTCGATAGGCAAATCCCAATATATTTAATGGGCGATAAAGTTGCGTCATAACCATGACGACAGCCGTCATATCACCAATGCTCATAGACCCTTGAACAATGTAATATCCGGCAAGCGCCATAATGGTAATAAGACCACCATTCATAATAAACGATTGACCGATATTGACGGTCGCCAAAGAGGTGCGGGATTTTATGGCCGCTTTTTGATATCCCGCCATGGCCGAGTCATAACGGTCTATTTCAAACCCTTCGGCGGAGAAATATTTGACGGTTTCATAATTTAAGAGACTGTCTACGGCTTTTCCGGCCGCTTCGGTGTCGCGCTTATTCATCTCACGCCGAAACTTCAGACGCCATTCTGTTGTGGTCACAGTGAAGTAAATATATCCAAGCACAACAACAATTGCGACGACGGCAAACCAACCATTAAAGGCCAACCAAAAGGCTGTCGCGGCAATAACAAGTTCAAGCAGAGTCGGGCCAATATTGAACAATAGAAAGCGAAATAGAAAATCAATGGAACGCACGCCACGTTCAATGATGCGGGTAAGGCCGCCCGTGCGTTTGTCTAAATGAAACCGAAGAGACAGCCTATGCATGTGTGTGAAGGTCGCCGTCGCAACACTGCGCTGCGCAAATTGTGCAACGGGTGCAAAAATATATTCACGCCCCTCAGTCAAAATCACAGAGAATAATCGCAAAGCGCCATAGCCTAAAATGAAGCCTATAATGCCCACCCAAATTGCACTCCATAATTCTTGAGCTTGTTGCGCATCATTGACGGAATCTACGGCCCAACCGAATACGAAGGGAGCGCCGACCAGAACAAATTTGCCTGCAATTGTTAGGGCGATGGCTAAGACAGACCGAAGTTTAAATTCCCAATTTCCCGGAGGCCAAAGATAAGGCTTTAGACGTCCCAGTCCGCGCAATTGCTCACCAATTGTTTGCTCTTTCATGGCCTCGACCCTCTGGTCAAAGCTGGTTTGGGAGACGTTTTCTGGTATTTCCGGCGGCATTAAGCTCATGTGGGGCTTCAATGGCGCGTTGTAAACCCAATGCTAACTCTCTTTTGCTATGAAAAGGGTGAGAAAATTGGGTGAAAATAATGAGTGCAGTTAAGCGTATCGTTCCGCCAGTGCCACGCGGTCAAGACCGACGGGCTATGCCGCGTCAAGGTCAGACGGATTGGCGCGTGAACCAACGGTCTTATGATTTTATCGGAACGACTTTTGATCCGCTAACACCCATGCAAACATTATCGCGCGCGAAATGGATGACAATTGATCATGGCTTTCGCTATATCGTGACACCAAATGTCGATCACATTGTAAGCTTCGCCAAACATCCGGAATGGCAGGCCCCTTTTGAAGCGTCTTGGCTCGCTGTCTGTGACTCAAGAATACTGGAATTATTGGCCGCCTTTTCTGGCATACCTCTCAAGGCTGTGCCGGGCTCTGATCTTACGCAACAATTATTTGAAAATGTTATTTCATCAGATGACACCATTAATATTGTCGGCGCCGATGAGGAAATTGTTGAGATCATTAAATCGAAATATGGTCTTTCCAAAGTCAACCATCATCAGCCACCGATGGGCCTAAGAGAGAATCCCGAAGCCATTGCAGAGGCGGCGGCTTTCGTAGCCAAACATAAAGCGCGTTATACCATTTTTTGTGTCGGCTCTCCGCAGCAAGAAATGATTGCCAAGGCATGCTTAGACCGTGGTGATTGTGTAGGCTTGGGATTATGTGTCGGAGCCTCTTTGGACTTTTTGAGTGGCCGCTCTAAACGGGCGCCCGGGTGGATGCAGAAGTCTCGATTGGAATGGTTATTCCGTTTGACGACTGAACCAAAACGTCTTTGGAAACGCTATCTTGTTGAAGGTCCGAAAATCTTCTGGCTTTGGGCAAAATGGTCAATTCGCCGTAAGTCGGCTTAATTAGCGTTTGTCGAATTTATCTTTGCGTTTAACGCCCATTAGCATACGACTTTCTAACCGTTCGCGAAGGGCACGGTAATAAGCTTGTAAGAAAGCATAATCACTTTCACCGTCGCCTTTATGCCATCCAATTTTATTACGAATACGCTCCGCCACTTCTTCCATCGTTGCTGATTTTTGGGTGCGTAAAACGGTTTCCAAAACATGGAGTTCGTGAATACCGTATGCTTCAACCTGCTCAGACGTGAAGGCGAAATTGGCGACCGTGCTGGCTTTTTGTTTGGCAAGATCACGCCCCAAAATAGGTTTAGGAGCTTTCACAACCCATGTGCCTGCAATGAGGTCACCCGCGCGAAGTCTGTCTTTGTTAAATAATGGGAAGAGTAGAAATATACCGCTCCAAATAAAGCCGAGCAGTGCGATAATGCCGTCAACATCGTTTGAGTTTGAGAAAATAAAAGATATCGGCAAAAAGATTTCTATTTCCCGCAAAGCATTTCGCGCAAACACGGCATTGGCGGATAGACGGGCCCGACCCATAGCCGTGTTCCGTGCTGCAACCCGTATTTTCATTAACCGCTTTCCGGGCGTAGCGGCTTTTGGTCCCATTTCAAAAGCGAGGAAATAAAAGCTTCTCAGGAATAGGGCGAAAACAATATAAAGGCTGACCGCGACTTCCCAATTGGTCGTCAGCCCACCAAAGATGAAAACGAAAAATCCCAAGATCAAGGTGACATTGATAATAATGAGATCAATAACCACAGCTCCGATGCGCGCCCCGACATCGGCTAATTGAACCTGCAGGTCTATGCCTTCAGGTGTGATGAGGGTACGGCGGTCTGTATTTTTTATCTGTGCTTGATAGTTTGTAGCGGTTTGGGTCATAGCACAACCTCAGCTTCTTGAGCTCGCGGCAAATAAAGATAGAGCATCCAGAATAAGAGCAGTGTTAGCCCTATGCCATAGCGTAACAAATCGCTCGTAATTAATTGCCGGGCATAGCCTTCAAGCAAACCCGCAAAGAATAACATAATAACGACGCCAACCATCAATAGGCCTGATGTGCGTCCGGCTAAAGCGGCGGATTGCGTTCGGGATAATTGTCCGGGGAAGGCGATGGCTCGCCCAATATGGAGGCCTGCCCCTCCTGCCAAAATTATTGCGAGTATTTCCGTCGAGCCATGAATAATGAGCCATCCACCCATTTCAAAACCGAGATCGCGCGAGGCAAATAACCCCAAAAATCCACCGACCATAAAACCTGTGCTGAGCATAAACAAAATGGTGGGAATACCAAAAGCAAAACCAAGTGCGAAGGCGAAAATGGCAACGCGAGAATTATTTGAAAATAAATAGCTCGCAAAAACGCCGAGACCCTCCGCGCCATTTTCAGGCTTATCATACATGGTGGCTCTTAAGGCCTCGGTTGAGGCGGCGGGCGTGCGGTCTCCAGCAAGCCCTGCATCTACAAAGGAATAAAACCAATCAGGATTAGACTGCACCATGAAAAAGGCGACAACCGAAGAGATTAGAATAAGCAAAGCGGAGACGGCTGTGTCTTTCCAAAGCCGTTGCGCGGCAGCCGGCCAATCGCGTGACAGGAAAGCAAGGATACGTTTGCCTAGCCCCATTTGTGTCCCGTAAAGACGATAATAGGCGCGTGTGCAAAGGCTCTCAAGATAGGCGATAACACTCTGATCAAGGGAGGTCGCTCTTGCGACGGAAAGTGAGGAAAGGGCGGAGCGATACAGTTTTGGTAATTTTAAAATATCATCCGTATCAAGCCGTCTTATGCCGCCAGAGTCCATGCGGTCGAGTAAGGCCTCTAATTCGGCCCATTGCGCTTTGCGCGTGTCGCGAAATCGTTCGGATTTAAGCGCTTGAGCGTGTTCTTGGAGGGTCGCATCTGAATGAGCAAGAGACATTAAATCGCTCCCTTCCGCTTCAGGGCCAAATAAGTATTTACCAAGTCCGTACTGAGTGTATCCGGGTCAACATCAATGACATCAACACCCATCCGCGCGAGTTTCGTCAAGACGAGTTCCCTTTCGGATAGTAGGCCTTTGGCAATCACGGCGCGGCTAATATCAACTGTCTCTTTTGGTTCTGTCTCTGACAGCTCTGTTAGCGGTTGGTTTTTGAAAGCCACGAAAATAACGATATGGCGTTTCAAAAGCCTTGCGACGGTTTCCAACATGAGCTCGGATTGTGTCGTGTCGACAAAATCAGTGAAGACAACAACCAGACTGCGTCGCCTTAACTTCTGTGCTAAGAAGGATAAGCCAAATGTATAATTCGTTTCCTCATTAGAATAGTCTATTTTCGAAGTTTCATTTTGCAGACCTGCAAAAAGGGAAGTGCCTGAGACCGGTGGCGAATAAACATTGGGTGATTTATCAAAGCCAAATATTCCGACGCGATCACCCATCTTCAAACTGACAAAACTCATGATTAAAGCTGAGGCGATAGCGCGGTCTAATTTCGTCAACCGAATGTTATCTGAGTCCACCATGTCAGCACACATGAGATACCCGCTATCCAAAGCAAAGACGATATTGTGATTGCGCTCCGTCCGATATTCGCGGGCTAATAAGGTATTGTGGCGTGCGGAATGTTTCCAATCAATCGCGCGCTTATCCATACCCGGCAGGAATTCCGCCAAGGCATCAAATTCAGAGCCTTCACCTTTGAGCGCCTGAATTTTTTGACCAAAAGCGGCATCACGAGAGAAAAAATTGATGGCTGTGTCTTTGACTAATTGCGTGTTCGGAACGATGGCCGTTGTATGATTAATAGGGTCCTGTCTTTGCATCCAAATTAAGCCGAGAGGCCCTTGCCAGCGTGACCAGAGCAATCGCAATACGCCGTCACCGCGTCGCCGTGCCGAGAGGTCAAAACGGGCTTCGGGGCCACCATCCTCTGCATTTTTCAACCAAGTTGTGTTGGGCGTGATTTCTAAGCGTTCATTGGCACTCAGTTTAAATTCGGAGACCCTGGGCGGTCGTTTCGTAAGCTCTGTAAAATGAAAATGAGCTTGCCCCTCGGTTCCAACATAAAGCCGCGCCGGGAGTTTAGGCGAAGGCGTCATGAAACGACTGGGTATAGCCAACATCGCATCAAATAATATAAGGCCGATAATTCCGGCTGCCCATGCCGCGCCTATGGCCCAGAGGGCTGGTACAACCAAAGCGATGATCAAAGCCACAGGAATGCCTGCCGCCAAAAGCCATATGGCTCTTTGCGTCGGATAAAGCGAAAATCGCGATGTAGTGTTTGTCTTCGCCATGGAATTTACAGGCCTAGCGCGGGGCCTCTGTTTGCTCAATCACATCAGAGATAACCGCATCTGCGCTGCGTCCTTCAATCTCCGCTGTGGCCGATAAAATCGCGCGATGACGCAAAGCGGGGAGCGCAATTGCTTTTACATCATCAGGTATAACATAATCCCGACCTTTCAATGCGGCGCGAGCACGGGAGGCGACAGAAATCATGGCCGCGGCGCGAGGCGAAGCTCCTGTTTCAAACAGTGGATTATTACGAGTCCCACGCACTAAATCGACAATGTAATGAGTAATGTCTTCGCCCAAACGAATATGGGGTACTGTATCAATCGCTGCTTTGATAGAAGTCGCCGTTGCGATAGGTTTCAAACCCAAGGTTTTGAGGTCAGCTGAGCCTGAACGTGAGCCGTGACGATTGATGATTTCAATTTCTTGATCTCGACTTGGGTAATCCAAAATATGTTTGAATAAAAAACGATCTAATTGCGCTTCAGGAAGAGGATAAGTCCCTTGCTGTTCGATTGGGTTTTGTGTGGCAATCACCATGAAGTGTTTACCAAGGTCGTGACGTTTTCCATCGATCGTCACTTGGCGTTCTTGCATGGCTTCCAATAAAGCCGCCTGAGTTTTTGGTGGCGTACGGTTGATTTCATCCGCCAGGAGGAGGTCGCAGAAAATAGGGCCTTTAATCAATGAAAATTTTGACGTTTGGAAGTTAAATAAATTTGTCCCAATTAAATCGCCGGGCAGGAGGTCGGGCGTAAATTGGATGCGCCCAAAGTCAAGTTTCATGGCGTAGGAGAAGGCTTGCGCCAAGAATGTTTTAGCGGTTCCGGGAACACCTTCCAATAAAATATGTCCACCTGAAAGTAGGGAAACCAGCATGAGATCAATCGTATCATCTTGACCGATAATGGCTTTGCTGACTTCACCACGAAGTTTTGTCGCGAGACTTTCAACAGCCTCCAAATTTAATCCACTCATGCTGTGATATCCTTCTTCCAATCTTGTAGCGCTTTTGCGACGCGTATCATCTCGTGTTTTTGTGTAACGGCCTCGGCCTGAGTTTTCAGGCTTTCAAATGCGGGTTCAATCCCTTTATTACTTTCACGCTTGTCCAAGGCATAATTTCTGGCTTTTGGATCACGACCTGGTAGTTGGAGTTCTTGATGCGCTTGGTCTCGAATAAGTTTTGCATAATCTGCCATGACTTTGGGTTCCCGCCCAGCAATCGCTAGAAATTCAGCCGTGGTGCGCGTTAAAGACTGCGGTCCCATATGAAGGTCTTCGCCAAAGTCTTCTGCATTGCCTTTAATAGGGTCACCAAAGCGTAGAAAGGCTTGCCACCCCATAAGAGCAATTAGGGATAGTAAGAGAACCGTAATCGATAAAAAAGGCGGTTGCGTAAATAGTTTTACCATGTTCTGGCGACCACCAAT
>CAYTAJ010000001.1:0-11011 GCA_964435725.1 uncultured Algimonas sp. | reverse complement strand
ATAAGCTCAAATTGATACTCTTTTGCATTGGTTTCGTCTTTGCCATCTGCCTGTTCGAGCTTGATACCTTCAACAAGCGTTTCCAAATTGGACGCTAAAAGACTTGCACCCTGAACCTCAGAATAAGGAGATTTTCTGACCCAACCGGCCGTCCCTTCGATTGGTGTAACATTCCATTTGGGAAGGATTATCAATTTTGGCGCTTGCGGGTTTAATTCATCTAAGACATCCGTTTGGAACGTAGAGTTAAGCGTATAGATACGCAGAGTGTCACTGATAAAATAAGGGGCTTCATTTGGGTCTTGTGTCACATAAAAACCCAAATCATCGAGTAAGGATTTTAGCCCACTATAGCCAATCGCGGAATTGGAGAGGACATGCGCTTGCCCGTTATTTTTATCGCGAATATCATCAGCATACCCTGACAAACCAATAAGAGCGCTGAAAGAAAAGATACCAATTAAAATAAGGCCAATAATAAAGCCCGTACTCATAAGTGTGGTATTCTTGGAGGGTTTTACGTTGGCACTTTCACTCATGCTGTCACCCCGTTTTTGATAATGAGGCTTTCCTCATTGCGTGTTGGGATGGCAAATTGCGCATAGGCCGCGCGGCATTTCTGAAAAGCGGCTTCATCAAGGGAACGACCGCCAAAATGAGAGCGTTCAACTTCAGCAGCAATGAGAGAGAAAGCCTCACGCGTTTTCGGGGTTAGTTCAGAGAGTGTCGCAATTTCACGAGATGTGTAAGAGCGACGAATCATATTCGGGCGTGCAATGCCGATATCTTGTACGGAGCGAAATAGAAGTTGATGTACCGCTTCGGCATAGAGGCCTTTTGCCGCTAAAGCATCAACGGCATCCAATAATATTCGCGCTTGTTCTTGTGAGGGTTGATAAAGGTAAGTGTCCTCACCTTCCTCTTTTTCACGCGCCAATCGCGCTAGACGAAAATTCCATAAGGCGCGACCGAGAATATAGAGAATGAGGCCAATTCCCCCAATAACAAAAACCCAAAAAATGATTTCGAAGAGAGGGGCTAAAGCCGCGAAAAACTTAAAGACGGGCTCGAGAATGCGTTCGAGCCAGTCAAGCTTTGGGGGGGGAGGCGCTTCGGCTAATTCAAATTGTAACTGATCTTGGTTTTTGAGTTTTCTGAAAGCGGCATCAAAGCTTTCTTTGTCAACGGCTCTGATATCGAGTGTTTCTTCAATAGCTTGACCTTCAACGTCACTCTGTTGAGCAAAAGACGTAACAGCCAGTTGAAGTGTCACGAAAAGAGTTAGCAGAAAAGCGGCGATACAACGCATATCAGAGCCACTTCAGCCATTTGAAAATGATGAGTTGGATAATGCCTATGCCAATAATTAAGGCCGTTACATACCAAAACCCCATATTAGTCTCGACCCATGGCATACCACCGACATTAATGCCCATCATGCCAGAAATAAGACCTAGTGGGAGAAAGATTGCGGCAACAACTGATAAAATCATCATATTTTTATTCATTTGTTCTGCGCGAATATCTGTGAGTTGATCTTTTATAATAGCGCAACGTTCTCTGATGGCATCTAAGTCTTCTGTGATACGTGCAGACTGATCAGCCGCGTCGCGTAACCGTAATTTGTCATCCGCCGATAACCAGTCAAAGGATTGAGACGAGAGTGCCGTCAAAGCGTCTTTTTGAGGTGCAATATATCGACGGAATAAAATCGCTTTCCGACGCAATTCCGATATTTGAGACCTCGCCGTTTCACCTTTCACATTATCAAGGCCTTCTTCCAACTCATCGACTTGCTCATTTAAATCTGTGATAGTCGGGGCCATGCGTTCGGATAATAGTAAAGCGAAGCCGGCAATAAATCCACCTGGGCGCTCTGATACGGTCTGTGTTTGAAGACGCTCCAGAGCATCCTCAACAGCTTTTAGAGGTCTGCCGCTGACCGAGATGACCCGATTTTTTTGAACGAAAAACCGAATGGGAATCATATCTTCTTCAACGGCACCGGGATTGAGATTAACGCCTCTCAAATTAATTAAAACATCTTCGCCACGCGTAATTGTCCGTGGCCGACTATCTTCGGATAGGAGTGTATCCGTCGCCACGTCATCAATCATTTCATCATCAATCAACGTTTGACGTGTATTCTCATTCTTTCGATCGAAATGAAGCCACAAATAACCGTCCCCATTTTTAGGGGGAATTGGCAAATTGTCCGTCGGTAAAGCTGTAGCTTTTCCTTTTCCATTGATATGGAAGGCGTGTTGGATGCAATCCATGAAGACCCCTCTCTTCACCACACTTTAAGCGGGTAATTAGAGCGGTCAAGCGTACTCATAAACGTTCTTTGGAAATGAGTTTACCAGGGATTAATCCACGCAACGAATTGCCAACAAATATTTCATCGGCGGCCAATAGCCTCGTCAAAGAAATGTGGCTCTCAATAGCCTTACCCTCGGCTATCAAAGTGTTTCGTAAAACGCCGGGAAGTAAGCCGGGGAGAGCAGGGGTAAATAGAGCGTCGCCTTCTTTTATGAAAAGAGAGGTAAAGGTCCCTTCGCAAAGATATCCGTCCACGTCTAAAAATAAAACTTCATCAATATCATGTTGTGCTTGGACGCGTTCGCGTTCGCCATCATAAAAGTTCCGGGACTCCACTTTTTGCTCTGTTATTTGATATTCCGCTTCAAGCGGATATTGAGATAAACACAGTCTAAGCGTTGTGGTTGAGGCTTCAAATGCGGTCCATTGTAAGTCTAATTGACCTTGTTCACTCAGTGAAAATCGTATTCGCAGGGGTGTTTGAGGAAAGCTTTTGGCATGATTATCCAGACAGCTATTTATATCGTCTGCGTTCAGTTGAATTTTCTGTCGTTTTGCCGAAGCGAGGAGGCGGGCAGTATGTTCTTTTCGGCGGATAAAGCCCTCTTCAGGATCCCATTTCAAAGTTTCGAATAATCCTGATTTTGTCTGTGTCAGAATGTTCGATTTCAATAAGCACTCTTGATACTCATCAGGGCCTTCACTGTCTAAAACAACACCGCTGCCGACATCATATCTGAGTTGATTGCCGGAAAGCTGAATTGTGCGTATTGCCACATTGAAACAAGCATCCCCATTTGGCTCAATATAACCCATCGAACCGCAATAAGCGTCACGCGTGCCACTTTCTAAATCATGGATGATTTCCATGGCTCTGATTTTAGGCGCGCCTGTCACAGACCCGCAGGGGAACAATCCGGATAATATATCTTTCCAAGATAAGTTCTCTCTTAATGTCCCTTCAACTTGAGAGGTCATCTGATGAAGGGTGGGATAGGTTTCCAAGGTAAATAACTCGGGAACAGTAACAGACCCCGCTTCACACAAGCGAGATAAGTCATTGCGCAATAGATCGACAATCATCAAATTTTCAGCTTGCGACTTCGGTTCTTGCCGAAGTTCTTGCATTAGGGCCGTATCTGATTGCGCGTCCAAAAGGCGAGGGCGTGTTCCTTTCATCGGCCGCATACGCATGGAAAGCCCCCTTTTTTCAAAGAATAATTCAGGAGAAAAACTAATAATGGCCTCATCCCCCAAATTTACAATTCCGCCATAGCGACCCGGCTGTGCGCGTCTGAAAGCGGCATATAATTTGTGTGCAGGCCAATCAGTCTCCGTAGTCATCGGAAAAGTCAGATTGATTTGATAAACGTCCCCAGCTTCAATATATTTTTGAACCTCGTGAAACCGTTTCAGATAATCTGCTTCGGACCATATCGGAGATAAAATGAGGGCAGGTGGTGCTGCCGTATAGAGCATTTCTGGTGGTGCTATGTCTGGCGGGGAACCGAACACACCGAGTTTTATTAAGGTACCGCTTTTCTGATTTAAAAGGTGATGCAGCGAGGGTTCTAAGGCAAAGCCAAGTTCATAAGACAGAAACCCAGCAAGATATTTTCCACTTTTCTGCGCGTCTTCAATCTCAGTGAAAGCAGCGTCTAAGTCCTGTAGCGAACTTGCCGAGATAATTTTTTCGGGTACTGAGAAATATCGCGTTATACCCGTTTTTTGATCGTCAAAGAGAACGTAAGGCGTCATACGTCACGCAATCTTAGAAACGGAAACCAGGCATCAGCCCTGCATAAAACGCATTTCTGCCCCGCAAAATTTTCGGTGCGTTCTCTGGGAAACAGCGTCGAAAGCTGACTGGAGAACCGGGCGCAATTTGTCCTAACAACCAAAAATCTGCTGAGATGACCTGTAACGCTCTTGCATAGCCGCCTGTGCAATGTCCATCAATCAAGGCCAGAATAGGTTTGCCATTGGGTGGGACCTGCAATGTTCCCGGCAATATTGGTCCACTCACTAAATCTTTTTGCTCTTTAAGGGCGATGTAATCTCCGATCAAAGTCGTTCCCATACGATCGGTGTCTTGGGTGGCATGAAAAGGCGAAGTATACATATAGCGTTGCGCTTCGGGTGTTAGCCAATCCCATTCACTGACGGAACGCGCGCGTAATACAATATGTTTGGAAAGAATGGGTGCATAACCTGTAGGCAGAGTTTGAGGGCCAACTGTGTCTAATTCAGCAGAGCTTATCTCATCACCTGTTCGGTAAGCTCTACCCTCCAATCCTCCGAGTGCAGCCAATTGATAGGTAGAGGAAGAGCCTATGAATCTCTCACCTTTCAACCCGCCCTCAACGGCGATATAGGCGCGACACCCAATACGGGCGAAACTGAATGTTAAAATATCACCTGGTTCAACGACCAAAGCCCGGTTCATTTCTATATTGAGCCCATTAATCTGCGCCCACATTTCCGCTCCGGATATCGCAATCCGTGTTTTGGATGTAAATTTGATGTGAAGCCCGCCCAGGGTACATTCCAAAGCGGGCGCGTCCCAAGGGTTTCCAACCAAATAATTCGCAATAGCAAAGGAGAGCCGATCGGCAGCACCGCTGCGTGGGATACCGACATTGCGGTGTCCTGGACGTCCCGCATCTTGCAAGGTTGTTTGTGCACCGCCATTCAGAATTTTAAGGATGGATTGGCTCATGATGCATGTCCTTGCGGCACAAAGCGAATACGGTCCCCGGCCTCCAGAGCAAAAGGTTTGTCCCGCGATTTATCAAACATGATTAGGGGTGTTCGCCCGATGATTTGCCATCCACCGGGGCTTTCCAAGCCATATATGCCGGTCTGCCAATTCGCGATGCCGACAGATCCGGGCTTGACCAAAGGACGCGGCGTATCATGACGGGGGTGGTGAAGCGCTTTATCTGTCTCAGACAAAAAGGCAAAACCCGGAATAAAACCCATCAAACATACGCGATATATAATATTGCTATGTTTTTGAATGACTTCATCTTGTGTCAAGCAAGAAGAGGCGCAAATGCGTTCCATATCAGGCCCATCGTCACCCCCATAAAAAATTGGAATATCAATTGGAGCTTTACGGTTTTGTATGTCGACTTTGTTTAAGCCTATGACAGCTTTCTCTACGAGATTTTGTGCCTTTTCTAGGCTGACTTCCATCGGGTTGAAGGTGAACATCGCGCTGTCATAGGCGGGTATGATGTTCGTCCATTGACCGTTACCTTTGAGATAATCTGCAAGTGCGTGGACAGAGTCACAAGCTTCCTCTGAATAGCTACCCAATTCATAGCTTACCAAAATTGCGCTATCGCCATATGGTTGGACAATCGGTGTCCCTAAGGTTTTAGACGACATAAGAAAGCCTGTTGAAATGCGTATTTGCAAAAGATTTGATAATAACGCCTTTATGTTCAAGCGCTTGGCGGGCCTGAATGGCCGTTTGGACAGCGCCTTCGCTGTCACCATGTAGACATAAGGACTGCGCCTCAATCTTTAGACGTTTGCCTGTATGTGTTTCGACAGATTTTTCAAATGCGAGGTCTAGTGTCTGCGCCACACGCGCTTCATTTGTGTCTAAAACGGCGCCTTCTATTGTTCGACTTAACAAATGCCCATCATCCGTATAGCGGCGGTCAATAAAGCCTTCCGCAATGAAATCCAATTGAGCCGCTTTCGCAGCGCGGGTCATTTCGGACTGCGGACCGCCGAGGAGAATGAGATTTTTATCGAGTTCCTCAATAACGTCTGCGATAAGATTAGCTTTCTCAGAATCGCGCACGGCGTCATTATACAGGGCACCATGGGGTTTAACATAAGAGATGAAAACCCCTTCATCAGACGCAATTTCTGCCAATCGGGAGATTTGTTCCGTTAGGGATAATTTCAAAGCCTTTGCGGAAATATCCTCGCCTAATACCAAAGAGTGACGTCCAAAGTTTTCTTTATCAGGATAAGCGGGGTGTGCGCCTATCGTCACATTATTTGCTTTCGCAAGTTGAATGGTCGTTCGCATTGTTTGCTCATTTCCGGCATGACCGCCACAGGCGATATTGGCAGAAGAAACCACTTTCAGGATTTGGGCTTCTGCTGCGGCCCAAATTGGATTATCCGCTTCGCCCACATCTGCATTTAGGTCGATGACTCGCATAAAGGCCTCATAACGTGCGAATAAGCATTAGACTATGAGAAAGTGACGCGCCAATAAGCCTTATGATTGAGTCTCCTCTTTTTTGGGCAACGGCCATATTTGCTGTCATCATAACGGGTATTTCCAAAGGGGGTTTTGGGGGCTTAGCGCTTTTTGCGGTTCCGGTCATGGCGCTGACAATATCACCCATCCAAGCGGCGGGGATTATGTTACCGATTTTGATTGTGATGGATTGGGTCAGTGTTTGGGCTTATCGAAAAACATGGGATAAATCGCTCCTTCTCTTAACTCTGCCGGGTGCCATTATCGGGATTGCGATTGGTGGATTGCTCGCCGGATCCGTTGATGATCGCTTTGTGCGCCTTTCCGTTGGTTTAATTGCCGTTTTATTTCCAATCTATGCCGTTGTGTTACCGCTGTTCAAAATAAAACCCGGGGCCGGCGTGAAAGGTAATAAGCCGCTTGGTGTTATCGCAGGGGGCGTCGCTGGGTTTACGAGCTTTTTGGCCCATGCCGGGGGTCCACCCTTTCAAGCTTATGCTATTCCACAAGCGCTTGATAAACGTATTTATGCGGGCACATCGGTGATGTTTTTCTTTGTCGTCAATGCTATCAAACTCATTCCTTATGCTATGTTGGGTCAGTTTGATGGAACCAATTTAAAAACGTCCGCTATGCTTATACCTCTCGCGCCGATTGGGGTTTTAATCGGTGTTTGGCTGTTAAAGCGCATCGACCAAACTGTCTTTTACCGCATCATGTATGGTCTGATTTTCTTGACGGGCTTAAAGCTCCTCTATGACGGATTTGTTCTATAGCGCTTCGGCGCAAGCCACGCCGCTCGCCCAAGCCCATTGGAAATTATGCCCGCCGAGATGACCGGTTACGTCAACGACTTCCCCGATAAAGTAAAGCCCCGGCACTGATTTCACCTCCATCGTTTTCGATGACAGGCACGCCGTGTCGACACCGCCTTTTGTGACTTCGGCTTTACGATAACCTTCGCTCCCGGCCGGGGTGACGTGCCAATGATTGACCATTAAAGCGAGATTATTGAGCGCGGCATCGGACAAATCGGCGAGACGCACTTGTTTAATTTGGGACGCAAAATAGCTTGCCAAGCGTTTGGGCAAATATTGTGACAGCCAGTTTTCAGGGCTCTGTTTGGGTGTCCCTGTGCGCGCTGTTTTTAACGCCGAGAGAATATCCACATCGGGCGCGAGATTAATATCGATGCTATCCCCCGGTGACCAATAAGAAGAAATTTGTAAAATAGCCGGGCCGGACAACCCGCGATGGGTAAAGAGCAGAGCTTCGTCAAACACATGATCGGGGTGGCTGACGACGGCATCTGCACTCACACCCGAAAGCGCGGCAATCGGCTCTTTTAATTGATCGGTAAAGGTGAGGGGGACGAGCGCGGGCACGGGCTCGACAATCGGCAATTCAAACCGCCGCGCGAGTTCATAGCCAAATCTTGTCGCGCCCATTTTCGGAATGCTCGGCCCGCCACAGGCCACGACAACGGACTTCGCCTCTATTGTTTCGCGAGAGGTCGTGACGGCAAACCCGGCCTCATATTTATCGACGCCGAGCACTTCGGTTTCCAGCCACATCTCCATGCCTTCGGCCTCTGATAAAAGCATATCAATAATCTGCTGAGAGCTCTCATCACAGAAAAGTTGACCTTTTGTTTTTTCGTGCCACGCTATGCCATAACGCTCGACCAAATCGATAAAGTCTTGTGGTGTGTAGCGGGCGAGGGCAGAGCGTGCAAAATGCTGATTGACCGAGATGAAGTTCTGATAGGTGCAATGAATATTGGTGAAATTACAGCGCCCACCACCCGAGATACGAATCTTATCACCGGGCCGTTTATTATGCTCCAGCACTAAAACCGAGAGCCCACGTTGCACGGCCCGACCCGCACACATGAGGCCCGCTGCCCCTGCACCTATTATAACAACATCATATCTCACTCACCTTGAATATCATGCAAAAATCAAGGCTAGAAGCATTTTTATATAAAGTGTTGTTTCATCATGGCATCATTTCAATCTGAGAGTCTGCCCATTTTCGATTATAGGGGTTATTTGACCATACGCGTGTTTGCTTCAGGATCATTTTTGCCAAATCATGTTTTTCTGCTTTTATAAGGACCTCAGCGACGGGGAGGTTACTATCGACGAAATTACGTCCTCTATAATAGAAAGCACATTCTTCTGCAGAAAATATGGCCTGCTTTGAAGGTGGGTCTTTTCGAATAGTATAACTGGTCACATAATCATAATGGGCTTGGATGTTGTCAGGACGCTTCCGCATTGCTTTCTTTAATATACTACGTGCATGACTAATTTGTTCTTTGCTTTCTTGTGAACCTGTATCTTTGTAACTGTGGAGCGCGACATGTCCTGCAATTTGCAATATTCGACTGTCATCGGGTGAAAGTGAGACAGCTTCTTCCGCGAGTTGATTGGCCTTTTCAAGGTTACCCTTTTTAAGTTCAATGAGAGATTGAGAGGCTGTAATATCTGCGATAGGACCTTTTTTCAAAGCAGCTTCCTCATAATAATTTCCTGCTAATTCCAGACCTTTTTCGTTACGGCGGTATTTTCTGACGGCTTCTCCTAAATGATATTGAGCCTCGCCTTTTGATAGCTTCCTCGTTGTTACAGGTTTAGGGGTATAATTTTCTCCCATCGTAATTTTTAGGCCAGGATATTTATTGCGTTTATAATAGGCTTTGAGCCTCTCCTCAAACGCATCAGGTGTAAGGCCAAAGGCGTCTTCAAACGCATTTTCCGTATTTCCATGAGTGTTTATATGAAGGAGATAAGTTTTGAGTTTTTCAGCATAACCCTCTTCAGATTGAATAAAATGTGTCGCGAGCCATGACTGCGCATAAAACTTTGAGATTGCCGGATTTCTCCCCGAACTAGAATTCCGAAAAGGGTAGCGTTTAACAGAATTTACGATGATGTTTGTGTCAAACCATTTTCCATTGGCCAAGGCATATCCGCGTCCATTACTTGGTAAGCCAACCTTTACGACGCCTTTATTTGACACTTCAAACGTAGATAAATATTCGGCCATGCCTTCATTATACCATTGCGGGAAAATGATGCTGTTATACATAGACATCAAGTGGTGTGTGTACTCATGATAGGCCGTATTCCTTGCGGCGCTTTTCCTTCCAAATCCCCCTTTAATATTGGCGATAAATACAGGCCCTTCATGTGATGTTGTGTAAACACCAGCCGCCCATGCATTGCCCGTGATATTTTTTATGTCTTTATCGGAACGGACGGCATAGACATGTACCGGTATGAGTTCTGATCGGGTTCCCCAGTTAAATAATCGGAATATTATATCGCGATATTCCTCCAACTCCTGAACGATAACCTCGGCTTTTTTTTCCGATGTATCACCAATAAAAATAAAGTTTTCTGATTTCGCCTCGACCCAACCCGCTTGTGCGGAGTTGGTTGTTATTAGGAAAATAAAACAGCTAATGACTGATAAAATGAATTTATGCATGATGTCTCGCTATTTTACTTATATCCTAGGTCTATCTATCCAAAAACACCTGTTGAGTGTCAACTAAATCAATGCAATTTTAAAGCGGAAGCTTAAGGTCCTGAGCCTAAGCACTACCGTCACTTGATCCAGCACTAAATCCGAAGTCTTACGCCTTCGGCGTTAAACTATTTGAAACCCCGAATTAAATACTATCGTCATGCGGTCTATTCCGTAACGTCTCACCCAAAGCATTTAACAGGGCGGAGGAGACATTTTCACGGTTTTTGAGGTCTTCCAAGCGTCTTATTCTTTCATTTTTTGCCGCTTGTTCAGCTTGATATCGGCGGTGTCTCTTGGCTTCGGCGCGTTTGCGGGCATCGTCTTTGGCATGAAACAAACGGAAACTGTCTTTGCTTGCCTGCATTGTCAGAGCAAACTTTCGTTCGTGCGCTTTCTTTTGACGGTCTAAGAAAAGCTGATGCGCCAAATTTTTGTTCTTTCGGGACATGGTTTCCTTTTCCTGAGTTGGTTGATTTGCGGATAGGTGTCTTTTGCCACTGGCCATCGCGGGCGCAGCAAACCTCACATAGGCGCCTGTAAAGTGGACGGTCCGTGGGGTTGGCCTCCTTACCGGAGACCGAAAAGTTAAAGTGTTTCGTAAGGCGACAAACCCCACGGCAGCGGTTTTTTCACCATTCGAGCGCGGACGCATGTAATGCGTTTAGTGAGAATGCTGTTTCAAAATCTCGCATTATCCGAAGTCTCACGCCTTCGGCGCTTCATTGTATTTGATACCCCGTATCAAATACGGTCATTTCGCGTCTCCGACAGTCACACTCGCCGCGTTTATTTCAGCGCGGAACCGTGCGGTACGGCAGGCTAACACATCTGAACAGGCCCGGAACCGTCGGCTTCCGTCGAAACCGCCTCTCAACCCCGCCGTCCAAAACACCAACACGCCACGCTAGCTTGCCTGTCCGTGTG